>NZ_CABVEW010000017.1:0-65649 GCF_902497445.1 Faecalibacterium sp. Marseille-P9312 | reverse complement strand
GCAATGCACGTTGAAAATTTTGCAGAGCAAAACGTGTGAAAAGGCAAAGCCCCTGCTCATGGTCACCGTTCACACCGAACGCAGTTCCTGCCCCTGTTTTGCAGCGGCGTTGTCCGGCTCGCCCACAGAAAGTGTGAGGTCATGGCGCAGTATCTCGTTCAGACGGCTTATGTAAGATTCAAGGTACAGTATGAAGAAAGCCGGGCGCAGTGCGGACACTACAACCTGCTTCTTTCAAGCACAAGAATAACACTTTGCGGTTGTGCAGTCAACAACCAAAAACAAATTTCGGAAGATTGAACAACTACATAAGATTTTATTTGTGAAAAAGAAAAATACCGCCCATGCAGCGCAGCGATGGATTTTGTCGGGTGAATCGGCGGCAAAATAGATCGGGTGTGTTGCGGGGCGGTAAAAATCTTCATGGGGAATAAATCCTCGCCGTTCTGTACTTTTCTACAAAATTGGTGGGATTTGCGATAAAGGGTATCATGGATTGCGGAGCGCGTCAAGATGGTTTTGCAAATTTTATTGCAGTAAAGCAGTGATAGTAAGACTTAAACAAATCAAAACACCGCCCGATTCTGGTGAAGGAGAACCAGAATTGAACGGTGCAAATGGAAGAAGGAGAAAAGCGTAGAAAATCAGACGATGCAATCTGGGAGCAGCGCATGGAGCTGTGTCAGCAGTTCTTCGCAGGAATCGGAATAAATCACAAGGGTAAGCGGATTGCTCAGGTCGAGACTGTAAATGCCAAGCAGGGATTTGGCATCAATGGTATATCGCCCGGAGACTAAGTCCATCTCATAGGGATATTTGGACAGCAAATCTACAAAGTCCTTGACCTGATCGACCTGCCGCATTCTGATCTGTAATTTTGTCATAGGGTATCCTTTCTTTTACATCAGTGGGATAGAGGCAATGCAGTTCTGAATTTCCACCATGGAGGGCATTGCAGGGATTGCGCCGCCCTTTGTCGTGGTCAGACTGCCCGCTGCATTGCCGAAGCGGACGATTTCTTCAAGCTCAAATGCAGGGAGGGTACGCAAATCCTCCGCAGCTTTTCTCCGCAGCTGGTAGTGAATTGCGCCCATGAAAGCATCGCCTGCACCCGTCGTGTCCACGGTAGGCACATCATAGGTGGGAAGATGCCCTGCGCCCACAGCGTTCCGGTAATAAGCACCCTTTGCACCCAGCGATACCAGCACAAGAGATGGCCCCATTTCGAGCAGGGCTTGTGAGCCGCGGGCAAGGTCGCTTTTGTTTGTGATAAGCTGCATTTCTTCCTCGGAAACTTTCAGAAGATCCGCCAGCTTGACACCTTCCTGCATCTGGACAACGGCATCTGCCGGGTGCTCCCACAGAAGCGGACGGTAATTGGGGTCAAAGCTGACCAGCTTGCCCTGCTGCCGTGCATACCGCGCAGCTTCCAACGTGGCGGTGCGGCTCGGGTCGGCGGTCAGAGAGACAGAGCCGAAATGGAAGATGGCAGCATCGTCGATCAGATTCCTGTTGACTTCTGCCGAAGTCAGCATCACATCGGCACCGGAAAAGGTAAAGGAGCGGTCTCCCTTGCTGTCAAGCTGAACGAAGGCAAGGGTCGTGGGAATCTTTTCGTCGATCACCAGACCGGACACATCAATGCCGCTTTCCACAAGGGTCTGGCGGAGAAAATCGCCGAATCCGTCTTTGCCGACTTTTCCGATGAATGCTGTTTTGCCGCCCAGACGGGCATTCATGGCAAGGACATTGGCGGGTGCACCGCCGGGATTCCGGGCAAACAATTCGATGCCCTGTGCATTGGTTCCGTTCGGGGTAAAGTCGATCAGGCTTTCTCCCAAAGCTACAACATCAAACATGGTATCACCTCAACCTGCTTTTTTAGCGTTCAGTTCGGACATAATCTGGTTATACGAACGCTTACTGATTCGGTAGAAGAACAGGACAATCGCTGTTACCAGCCACAGCGCACCGGGAAGCAGCGAGAATGCATAGTGCATCGCATTCTGCACGGCAGCATTCTGCACCTGATTGGGGGCAAAACTCAATGCACTCAGCACACCAGCCAGCGCAGAGGTGCCAATCGCCATGCCCAGCTTGTTCCCCAGTGAAACGAATGCGTACTGGAAACCATCGTTGCGGACACCGGTTTTCCACTCGCCATACTCCACGCAGTCGGGAACGATGGCGTAGATGGCGGTATTGAATCCGCAGAAGAAGAACTGGGACAGTGCAGCGAATGTATAGAACGGAATGGGAGAAGAAACTGCACTGAAGAAATAGAGCGCAATCAGGGAAACGCCGGTTCCGGCAGCGAAAAGGGAAGCAGTGTGCCCTTTGTTGCCTAGCTTTTCAAACACGAAGGGGAATGCCGCAGCACCCAGAATGGAGGGAACGATCAGGATCATCGAGTAGATGGTAAACAGATTCTCGTTGCCTTCCACATATTTGAAGTAATAGAGCAGGTCGGCATTGCGGCCATACAGCGTCACACCGAACAGGAACTGACCCGCCAGTGCAATCAGGTAGGGCTTGTTCTGAAGCGCTGCATCCAACTGCTTTTTCAGTGAGACTTTTTCCCGCTCCGGGGGCTGGACGACCTCTTTGGTTTTGGCGAAACAGAACCAGTGACAGAGGGTGAAGATACCGCCGTAAAGGACGGTCACCAGAAGATATCCCCGTGCTGCATTATCACCGCCAAAAGCAGAGATCAAAGGCAGGGTGATGATGTTGATGATATTGATGGCGATCATGGCACAGACGGAGCGGGAGGTGTTGATTTTCGCACGCTCCTCGATGTTCTGGGTCAGGGTGCCGCAGAGCGTACCATAAGGGATGTTCACGCAAGTATAGCCCAGAACCAGTACACAGTAAGTAATGTACATATACAGGCTCTTAGCACTGTCTGACCATGTGGGGTGCGCCCAGAACGTCAGCACGAGCACCACAGCAGTTGCCGGTGCGCCGAACAGCAGCCATGGACGGTAGCGTCCCCAGCGGGAACGGGTGCGGTCGCTCAGCGAACCGATCACGGGGTCATTGATGGCATCCCAGAAGCGGGAGACCAGCATCAGGAGGGACACTGCCGCCATGCTGATGCCGCAGACATCGGTGTAAAAAATCATCAAGAAGTTGCCAACGAACATCCAGCTGAAGTTGCAGCCCACATCGCCCATGCCGTAAGCGATTTTACTGATCAGAGGGACTTTGATGTTCGTATCCTGCTGTTTCGGCTCTGCTGTGTAACTCATACGGCGCGCTCCTTTCTCCTCTTGACGCGATGCTTATAATTTCTGGCAGAACTCTATTCTCTCTTTATTCGGGCCTTCGACCATGAAAAAGCGAACACCGTTTTCCCAGAACGGCAGTGACTGGATGCTGGAATGCAGCAGGTGCATCCCTGCCTCTTTTGCCGCAGCAAAGGCGGCTTCGATATCGGTCGTTGCCAGAGCTACATGGTCGATTGCTCCGGCCTTTTCCGCCGCACGATGGTTTTCATAGGTTTCGATCATCAGATCGCCAAGCTGAAGAAACGCAACGCGCTCCCCGGCGGCTTTGTTCACCGTTTCCAGCGCAGAAACAAACCCCAGCTTCTTGTAAAATGCAATGGTCTTGTCGAGATCATTTGTTGGGATGCCAATGTGCGCCACACCGGTCAGAACCTGCGGAAAGCTCATACCTTCGTTTCCTCCGCAATCTTCACCACTGCTTTGACGATGTTGGCCTTGTCCGAAATGCTCTTGTCCATGGCATTCTGGATGTCGTCAAAGTCAAAGATGTTGGTCACAATACCCTTCAGATTGATTTTGCCGGAAGCAACGGCATCGATCGCCATGGGGTAAATGTGGCGATAACGGAACACGGTCTTGAAGGTCAGTTCCTTGTCCAGTGCAAGGCTCATAGGCAGGGTCATCTCGCCGGATTTGGAGTAACCAACCAGAACGATGTTTGCACCCTTCTGCGCCATCTCAATGGCCTGGCGGGTAGTGATTTCTGTACCAGCAGTCTCGATAACGAGGTCGCAGCCCAGACCATCGGTCAGGTCGAGAATCGTTTGGACGGCATCCTTTTCGCGGCTGTTGATCACACCGTCTGCACCCAGTTCAAGAGCCTTATCCAGACGCTTCTGCATGATATCTACAACGTAAACACGGGAAACACCCTCGGCTTTCAGCGCCATCATGGAGACCAGACCAATGCAGCCTGCACCCATGACCACCGCAGTCTGACCGGCATGAGCACCGCCCTGATTGGCGGCGTGGAAACCAACGGCCAGAGGCTCGATCAGCGCACCTTCCATGGTGCTTACGTTGTCCGGCAGCTTGAAGCAGAGGTTTGCTTCATGTGCCACATACTCCTGAAAAACACCGTCTACCGGCGGGGTAGCGAAGAACACGACATCCGGGCAGAGGTTGTATTTGCCCTCACGGCAGAACTTGCAGTGACCGCAGGTCTTGCCCGGCTCCAGCGCAACGCGGTCGCCGACTTTCAGATGCTTGACAGCACTGCCAACTTCCACGACTGTGCCGCCCGGCTCGTGGCCCAGCACGAACGGTGGCTTGACCACATAATTGCCGATCGCACCCGTTTCATAGTAGTGCATATCGCTGCCGCAGATGCCAACGTATTCCAGCTTGACAAGAACCTCGTCCTCTTTGGGTGTGGGGATCGGGCGGGTGGTGTAGCCCATCTTGCCGATGCCGTTCATGACTGCAACTTTCATTGTGCCTTTCATAAGATGACCTCCGTTTTTATTTGTTTATTAACTTTTATAAAGTGTTTATGAATGTGACTACAAATTAACACACCGCACAACCAAAGTCAAGCCCTTTTTCGCGGATTCGGAAAACTGCACAAGGAAAAAGCGGCGGAATTGTGCAAAAAATCGAGGACGGCAGGTGCCGTCCTCGATGGGAATGTTTATAGGTTCTGAATAAAGGCTTCGATATGGAGCAGAGCGGCTCCCAGCGCAGAGGCTTCCAGCCTATAGCGGCTGAACTTCAGGTAGGAACTGTCCGGCTCAAACGTATTACGCTCGACCAGCATTTCCCGGAGCGGTTCGCCAAACTCTGCCAGAAAGCCGCCAACGTAGCCGCCAACAATTACATCACAGTCGAAGGTCATGCGCAGATTATTGACTGCTACAGCAAGGTAAGAAAGGTATTCATTCCATGCCGTTTGCAAAGCTGCATTGCCGGAGCGCAACCCGTCAAAGAATAGTGCAAGATTTCCGTCGGTCAGCTGGGAGAGGACTTTTGCAGAGCAATAGGCATCCAGACAGCCCTTTTTTCCGCAGTAGCAGGGGCGGCCATCGGGAACGAGCGTGTTGTGCCCGAACTCTCCGGCACGAAGATGGTCGCCGCCATAGAGCGCTCCACCGGTCAGAATCGCACCGCCGACACTGTTGCTCAGAGAAAGGTAGACAAGGCTGCGGGGAGATTCGAGGTCGCGCACTTCAGCAAGTCCGGCAGCGTTCGCGTCGTTGATGAACCGGCAGGAGAACGGGATGTAACGGCTGAATTCTTCGGTAGGAACATTCCGCAGACCCAAGGCATGAGAGTAAACCAATGTCTGCCCCTCTTTGTCCAGAATACCGGGCAGCGAAATGCCGACGCCCAAGATTTTTTCGACCGGGCAGCCCTCTTTTTCAATCAGCCCCTGCACGATTCCGGCAAGCATTTCCGCATAGGTGTCCGACCGCTCATAAAGACGCTTTTTGCGCTCATAGTGGAGAAGGTTACCGGACAGATCGACCAGAACTGCTCCGACATGATTCTGGGTGATCTCCAGTCCGACCGCAAGTCTGGCATTCCGCACGGGAGCAAATGCTCTCGCCTTGCGCCCACCGGTAGATTCAAAGGTGCCGACCTCCTGCACCAGTCCCATCGCCATCAGTTCTTTGACATTCTGCAATACGGTCGGCCAGCTGTTGTTGACTTTTGCCGCAAGCTCCGGCTGCGAGATTCGGTCGCAGGAAAAAATGCTGCGAATCGTTCGGATGCGGTTGATTTTTTTAACATCACGGTTATTTGCGCCGCTGCCGGTCATGGGCTCACTCACCTCCAAGAGCAGATTCAACATTTGAAAGAAGATTTATAAAGCTCTTTCTTATTATAGAGAATCTGGAGAGATTCTGCAAGGGAAACATTTACAAAAAAGCGTTAGCCGAAAAGAGCGAGTTGCTTATGGATAACAAGCGATGCTACCAGCTTATGGCGAAAACCATAGGTCGGTGAGCATCGGGTTCTTTATGGGATGAGCTTAATCTTCCAGCCTACCATGATCGCAACCAAGCGAGAGATAGTACTCAATCTCCCCTTTCAGCACCATCTGTGCATACTCCAAGGGCTTATTATACAGCAGCCAGTCCAGCTCTGCCCGCTGTGCCGGGGTGTTGCCGTACTCATCCTCGACGGCGATGCAGTCGATGGCAAGAGTGGTGCTATCCTCGAACCGGGCTTCCACCCGGTTGGTGTCCATATTGAAGCGGCAGGAAAGCAGTTTGTTCATGGTGAACCTCATTTCTATATCAAACGGTGTCTGTTCGGATGTCCTAAACCCTGCCATAAAACCGGTGGTTGATTTGTCCATTGGGCTTTGTTTTGCCCGTCTGCACATTTTTGCACACTTTTTGCACACCTGAATAGCTGGATAACGGTTGCAAAGTATTACACTGTATGCAAACAATGCGGTGTGTGCAAAGGCGTGTTTTGCGATGATGCGATAAAAATAATGCTTCTTCGAGCTTTTGAAATTTGACGAATGATGCACCTTGGATTCTTTTAATCAGAGGGCCAGGGATTCGAGTTCCCTCGAGCGCACCAAAAGGACGATAAATCGTTGAGATAAACGGTTTGTCGTCTTTTTTGTTTTATACGGTTTTTTGAGCTTGTACCTATGATTTTTTCAAAAAATTTAGAGGTCAGAGGTACAGAAAAAATGAAGAAGATTCAGAAGAATGCAGCCCGGTTTGATAATCTAAAGCAAGATTTTTTGGACGATAAGAAGTATTCTGGCACAGCAGAAGCCACGTTGAACGGCTATCAGTATGATATTACACGTTTTTTGAAGTTCCTGTCAGATGAACAGTTAGCCGTGAATGAAGCAGGATATATCTTTTGATGACCGAACGATTACATTTCGGCATCTAAAGAATAAACACGTTCAACTGCTGCCAATGTCGGAAGCACTGGAAAGTTGTTTGAAGAAGTATAGGCTTGGGCATCTGTATCGCTCACTGGCTGTGAGCTTCTCAGAACCAACACCATTGCAGCAAGCAGTGCAGACGTATATACATCTGCTATTTTGCGTTGCAAAAGGCTTGTTGGGAAATTCCAAACCCTTTCGGATCTGCACCGTCCCGGCGCAGGCTGCGCGATGGAATCGCTGAATAGCACAAAGGCATGTTGGAGTCCAGATGTGAAGAAAAAACGGCAAGGCAGATAAAATTCGCTTTGCCGTTTTATAGCAATTCAACTTCTTCATGCAACAGCAACAGCGTTGAATTGCATATCGCAAATTGCTGTTTTAACGTTCCGCTAACTTTTTGCCTTGCGATCAAGAAAGCACTTCCGCTAAACACTCTACATTGAAAATGCAATCGTACACTGCTATAATAAAATTGTGATATTATCACCAAAAATTCAAGATGCAAAGCGTTTGCGATTGGCAAACATTCAGGAGGAACGCATGGTAACAGGAGCCATTAAAAATAAGGTAGACAAAATCTGGACGGACATCTGGGCAGGCGGCATCACCAATCCGCTGACCGTCATTGAACAGCTGACCTATCTCATGTTCATCCGGTCACTGGACGAGAAAGAGCTTGCCACCGAAGATTTTGAGAACATGGCGGGCGAAAAGATGGAGCACATCTTCCCGGCCAGCGAAGCAGGACAATCTATGCGGTGGAGCCGCTTCAAGGACAAGGACTCCCGCGAGATTTTCCTGACCATGCAGCAGCGGGTGTTCCCGGCCATCAAAAAGATGAAGTATGGCCGCCTGCCAGACTTTGACGCAAACGGCGAACTGGTGGAGATCGAGGACGACCCCACCCGCCCGGATGAGGGCAACACCGCCTTTGCGCGGTACATGGACGATGCCATGTTCCTGATCCCCACGCCGCAGGTGCTGCAAAAGATCATCACCGGGCTGGAGGATCTTTACACCCACGACATTGCCGACCTTGATATGCAGGGCGACCTATACGAGTATATGCTGGGCAAGCTGGCAACAGCAGGGCAGAACGGCCAGTTCCGCACGCCCAAACACATCCGCGACATGATGGTGGAGCTGGTGCAGCCCACACCGGACGACTTTATCTGCGACCCCGCCTGCGGCACGGCGGGCTTTCTGGTGTCCAGTGCGCAGTACCTCCGCGCCCACTACGAGGACAGCATGACCCCGGAGCAGTGGCAGCATTTTGCCGGCCCGATGTTCACCGGCTTTGACACAGACCGCACCATGCTGCGCATTTCGGCCATGAACCTGATGCTCCACTCCATCACGAATCCGGAAATCGACTACAAGGACAGCGTGTCGAAGCAAAACTCCATTTGCAGCAAGTACACCGTCTGCCTTGCGAACCCGCCGTTCAAGGGCACTGTGGATGCCGAGAGCATCAACGACGACCTGAAAGCCGTCACCAACACCAAAAAGACGGAGCTTTTGTTCCTTGCGCTCTTTCTGCGAATGCTCAAAACCGGCGGACGCTGCGCCTGCATCGTGCCGGACGGCGTACTGTTCGGTTCCAGTAAGGCGCACCAGAGCATCCGAAAAGAACTGATTGAAAACCACCAGCTGCGGGCGGTCATCTCCATGCCCTCCGGCGTGTTCAAGCCCTACGCAGGCGTGTCTACGGCGGTGCTGGTGTTCACCAAGACCGGTGCGGGCGGCACCGATAAGGTGTGGTTCTACGATATGAAAGCCGACGGCTTCTCGCTGGACGACAAGCGCACCGAGGTGAAGGAAAACGACATCCCGGACATCATCGCCCGGTTCCATAACCTCGATGCCGAAACTGACCGCAAGCGCACCGAGCAGAGCTTCTTTGTGCCCAAAGCGGAAATTGCCGCCAATGGGTACGATCTATCCATCAACAAGTACAAAGAGACCGAGTATGTGCCGGTGGAGTACCCCTCGACCACGGAGATCCTTGCCGACCTGCATAAGCTGGAAATGGAGATCACCAAGGGTCTGGCAGAGTTGGAGGAGATGGTGTGATGGCGAAGTTGGGAGAAGTTTGTGCGTTTCAGTCGGGTGGAACACCAAGCAAAAATAAGCCAGAATACTTTGGTGGGGAAATTCCTTGGATTTCAACAACAGCATTAAACGGTGGTAAAATAAATGAAGCTGATGCTGTCGCATGGATTACACCAAAAGCTATTCGAGAAAGTGCGGCAAAAATTGTTCCGGCCAATTCAATTATGGTTGGAACAAGAGTTGGTATCGGAAAAGTTGCAATCAACACTGTTGAAATGTCAACAAGTCAAGATGTAATATCGTTAATTGGCATTGATAAAGACAAGTGGTATAAACCTTATCTATGTAAATTGTTACTATCAAAAAAGGATTACTTTAATTCACAAGCACGGGGAGCGACAATTAAAGGAATCAAGATAGATGTTGTTGCAAATATTGATGTCCCCGAGATAGATTATGCAACTCAAAGAAAAGTGGCGGCCACGCTAAATAAAATTGAGACATTGATTGTTCTTCGCAAACAGCAACTTGCTAAACTGGACGAACTGGTAAAGGCACGATTTGTGGAGATGTTTGGAGATATAAATGTTAACAATAAGAAATGGATGACTTATCCTCTTGGAGAATTGTGTACGATTGTTAGAGGCGGTTCACCACGTCCAATTGAAAGGTATCTGGGAGGTACTATTCCTTGGATTAAAATCGGTGATGCGACAACTGGAGAAAACATTTACTTGAATTCTACGAAGGAATATATTATTCAAGAGGGCGTAAAAAAAAGCCGTATGATAAAAGCGGGAAGCTTGATTTTTGCAAATTGTGGGGTTTCGCTAGGATTTGCAAGAATTATTACATTTGATGGCTGTATTCACGATGGATGGCTTGCGATGGAAGATATTGACGAAAAGCTCGATAAAATATTCTTGTTATATTCTTTGAATCAAATGACTGAATATTTTAGGAAAACGGCGCCGGCAGGAACGCAACCAAACTTAAATACAAATATTATGAAGATGCATCGTCAAATTGTTCCACCCATGGAAATGCAAAAAGCTTTTATATCATTTGTGAAATGTGCAGACAGGCAAAAGCAAACCGTACAGCAGAGCCTTGAAAAGCTGGAATTGATGAAAAAGGCACTGATGCAGGAATATTTTGGGTAACACTCCCTCAGCCGCCTGACGGCGCCAGCTCCCTCAAGGAGGAAGCCTTAACGTGGCCGCAAGGCAAAAGCCTCCCTCCTTGAGGGAGGTGGCACGGCGTAGCCGTGACGGAAGGAGTGGAACCGCAGAGCCTAGAAAAGCTGGAATTGATGAAAAATGTGCTCATGCAAGAATATTTGGGGTAAAATGTTGTACTGTTGAAAGATTGTGCGGTATAATGATAAAAACGATGAAAGCGGCTATGCGGTGAGTTTCAACGAGCTGTTTTGATAATGAGGATGCGAGAACGTGAGATTCTTATTTTGGAATACATACGAAAACACTAACATAAATAGCGTTCTTTGTAACATAGTTGTAGAACAGAAAATAAACGTAATTACATTGGCAGAATATAAATCAGATTTAAATGATTTGATAAAAAGGTTATGGCTAAATGGAGTGATTGTACAGCAATATATAACAGCAGGATGCGAAAGAATTATTGCACTAGGAACGGAAAAATCGGTTGCTCCGAATTTGCAAGACAAGTATTATACAATTCAACAGATAGGTGAAGAGTACCTTTTATGCGCTGCTCATCTGCCAAGTAAATGCCGCAAAGACGATGATACGCAGGAACTGACAATAAGTAGATTTATTAGAGACATTGAGCAGGTGGAAAAGGAATGCAATATTCAAAAAACGATAATTGTGGGAGATTTAAACCAAAATCCATACGAAAGAGGGTGTTTGGGTGCATCAGGATTTCATGGAATTCCAGCAATGGATGATGCCTGTAAAATTGAGAGAACTATTTCTGGGGCTAAATACAAAATGTTTTATAATCCAATGTGGAATTTTTTGGGGGATTTTCATACACCACCTGGAACATACTACTGTAATAATGGAGAGAACGTTAATCCTTTTTGGAATTTGTTTGATCAGGTTTTAATTAGACCTCAGCTCGCAGGATCATTTGTTTCAGACAGTTTAAAAATTTTAACAGGAACATCAAACCTTAGCTTTTTAAATGGAAATAATCATCCGAACACCGCGATAAGTGATCATTTACCAATAGTTTTTGAAATAAGGGAGGATTTATAATGAAGTACGATTTGGGTTTGAATGATAAACTTAATTTCGACAAAGTTGACTTGACCCCAGCAGATATAGTGGTTGAAGAAATTGCCAAAGAGTTGAAGTCTGAAACTAGAGGACTGGTTGACTGTAATGTTAAACCTTACGCAGGGGAAATTTATTCACGCATAGTAACAAAACCATCGAGCATGGCTAGTAGCATGGCAATGCTTACATCAGCACTTGATACCCGTGGACATGAAGAAATTTTTGACGTACAGAATTCACTAGGAGAGTTGATCAATAAGGAAAATAAGTACGAAGTGTATCTGTCAACACCAAAATACAAAAATTACAAATTTAGATTGATGTTTTTGAAATATGACTCAACTATATACCCTGTGACCATTGTTCTAGAGCAAGAAATATCAACGCAACTTCAAAATGCGCATAATAGTTATATTTATAAAATTGGTTCAAGAGAAGAATTTGAAAAATTTATTATAAGTGTTATTAAAACGGAGAAAGTAACGAATATTTTACAACAGTTGGTAAGTTTGGCTGGTAGTGGGATTCCAGAAATATATGCCACTGAAGAAGGTTCATCGTCAAAACAGCTTCGGTAATAGGATGGGGTGCTTTTATGTCCAACTTTACCTTTTTGGCAACAAAACCCGAATACTCCCTCTTCGCTAATTCTGCCATCGAGGCCGAGAAAGTGTTCTCCACCTCCCCGGCGATGTGCGCGGTGGGGTGTCGGAAGGCGTTGGAGCTGGCGGTGAAGTGGGTGTATGCGGCAGACAAGACCATCACGATGCCCTACAAGGACAACCTGCAATCCCTGCTGCATGAGCCGAGCTTCCGGTTCGCGGTGGACCGGGATGTGTGGAGCGTGCTGCCCAGCATCGTGAAGGCGGGCAATCTGGCGGTACATACGGGGCATAGTGTGTCGGCGGCGGATGCAGTGTTCAGCCTGCGGGGGCTGTTCGACTTCATCCAGTGGGTGGATTACTGCTACGGCACGGACTATGTGGAGCGCTCCTTTGATGAAACAGCTATCCCTGGCGAGAAAGTGGCACTGGACGAAAAGAAGATCCGGGAACAGGAAAGTTTACTGTCCCAGAAGGATGCCGAACTGGAAGCCTTGCGCAAGCAGGTGGAGAGCCTTTCGACGGCGTACACGGCCAGCAAACAGCAGAACCAGCAGAGCCGCAGCTTCACCGCAGCCGACCTGACCGAGGCCGAAACGCGGCGGAAGATCATCGACATCGACCTCAAGGCCATGGGCTGGAAATTCACCGGGCCGGCCGCTGATGTGCGCACCGAGTACGAAGTGGACAACATGAACGGCGTGCTGGGGCAGAAGGGCTATGCAGACTATCTGCTGATGGGCAAAGACGGCTTGCCGCTGGCGGTCATTGAAGCCAAGCGCAGCACCAAAGACCCCAACATCGGGCGCAAGCAGGCTCAGCTTTATGCAGACTGTCTGGAGCAGAAGTTTGGCCGCCGTCCGATGCTGTTTACCACCAACGGCTACACCACCTATTTCTGGGATGAGCAGAGCGGCCCGCAGCGTGCCGTGAGCGGGGTGTTCTGCAAGGACGATTTACAGAAACTAATGAACCGCCGCACCGAGAAAAAGTCGCTGGATACCATTGCAATCGACGACAAAATCACCGACCGCTACTACCAGAAAAACGCCATCCGGGCTGTCTGCGCCCACATCGC
This sequence comes from Faecalibacterium sp. Marseille-P9312, assembly GCF_902497445.1. Classification (NCBI taxonomy): domain Bacteria; kingdom Bacillati; phylum Bacillota; class Clostridia; order Eubacteriales; family Oscillospiraceae; genus Faecalibacterium; species Faecalibacterium sp. Marseille-P9312. Next base: position 52,501 of record NZ_CABVEW010000017.1, on the reverse strand, counting down.
GCAGGGCTTCCGGCGCAATCTGCTGGTCATGGCAACGGGCACAGGCAAGACCCGCACCGCATCCAGCCTGACCGATGTGCTGAGCCGCGGCGGTCATGTGACCAACGTGCTCTTTCTGGCGGACCGCACTGCGCTGGTCAAGCAGGCAAAGGACGACTTCAAGAAGTATCTGCCCGACCAGTCGCTGTGCAATCTGTGCTCCTCCAAGGACGATAAGGCCGCGCGCATTGTGTTTTCCACCTATCCCACCATGCTCAACGCCATCGACAACGCCAAGACCAAGGACGGCGTGCCGCTGTTTTCGCCCGCCCACTTTGACCTCATCATCGTGGACGAGAGCCACCGTAGCATTTTCAAGAAATACCGCGCCATTTTTGATTATTTCGATGCCATTCTGGTGGGTCTGACCGCCACCCCGAAAACCGATGTAGACCGCAACACCTACGACTTTTTCGAGATGGAGCACGGCATCCCCACCTACGCCTACGATTACGACACGGCGGTCTACACCGACCATGTGCTGGTGCCTTACTACAACTACGAGGTCAAGACGAAATTCACAGAAGAGGGCATCCACTACGACCAGCTTTCACCGGAGGATAAGGCCCGCTACGAGGACGATTTTGCCGAGGACGACACCCTGCCCACCTTTATCCCATCCGAAAAGCTGAATAAGTTCATCTTCAACGCCAACACCGTGGACACGGTGCTGCAAGATCTGATGGAACGGGGCATCCAGACGGCGGGCGGCGACCGCATCGGCAAGACCATCATCTTTGCCCAGAACAAGCGCCATGCAGAGTTTATCCGGGAACGCTTCGGCAAGCTCTACCCGCAGCTGGAGACCCAATACCCGGGATTCATCCAGCGGGTGGTCTGCGACGACGCCTATGCACAGTCCATCATTGACGATTTCAAACAGCCGGACAAGCCGCCGTTTATTGCGGTCTCGGTTGATATGATGGACACGGGCATTGATGTGCCGGAGTGCGTGAATCTGGTGTTTTTCAAAAAAGTACGCAGCAAAACGAAGTTCTGGCAGATGATCGGCCGTGGTACAAGGCTCTGCCCATCCCTTGCCTGCGTGGATGCCATCGACGGCGAATATACGGGCAAACGGCGTTTTCTGATTTTCGACTACTGCGGCAACTTTGAGTTTTTCCGTCAGAAACCCAACGGCTACGAGGGCGCGGACACCAAAAGCCTGTCCGAGAGCATTTTCTGCAAGCAGGTGCGAATCGCCGCCGCGCTGCAGGATGGAGCCTATGCGGACGAAAAATACCAGAACTGGCGTAAAATTTTAACAGAAACCTGCCGTGCCGAAGTGGGAGCGCTGAACCCGGAGCTGGTATCCGTGCGGCTGCACCGACAGGCCGTGGAACACTATCAAAAGCCGGAAGCCTTTGTCAGCCTGACCGAAACGGACAAGGGTACTCTGATGAAAGAGGTGGCACCGCTCATCTCGCTGGACGATAAGGACGAGGCCGCCAAGCGGTTCGATAACTTTGTGTATGGCTTGCTGCTCTGTGAACTGGAAGGTCTGCCGGGGCTGGGCCGCGCTCAGAAACAGCTGCGCAATACAGCAGCAATGCTGGAAGGGAAAGCTACCATCCCGCAGGTGCAGGCAAAGCTGCCCCTCATCCGGGAGGTGCAAACAGACGAATTTTTGACCTCGCATGATCTGCTCCGCTTTGAGGAAATGCGGCAGGAACTGCGGGAGCTTATCAAGTTTCTGGTGGAGGGCGGCGAGGGGCAAAAGCCTGTCCACACGGCTCTTGCCGACCCGGTACTGGAACAGACCGAGGGCAAAACGCTGGATTCCGGCTACGATTTCGGCGAGTACCGGGAACGTGTGAACCGCTACATCATGGAGCACCGCAGCGATACGCTGGCCATCCACAAGCTGACCCAGAACATTCCGCTTTCCCGGGGCGACTATACCGAACTGGAGCATATCTTTACCTGTGAGCTGGGCAGCAAAGAGGACTATGCACGGGAGTTTCGGGATACGCCCTTTGGTCTGCTGGTGCGTAAAGTGGCAAAGCTGGACCACGATGCTGCCATGCAGGCGTTTTCAAAATTTATCAATGACGAATCGCTGAATGCAAAGCAGATCGCGTTCGTGCAGAAGGTCATTCATTACATCGAGCAGAACGGTTATGTGGAAAGCAAAGCGGTTCTGATGAAACCACCCTTTGACCAGCCCATCCTGTTTACTCGCCTGTTTGATGGCAAAACGGGCAGTGAGCTGATGGATACGATCAATTCGGTGAAAGAGAATGCCACCCATGTGACTGCATAAAGCGGTGGAATTTACTGATAAAAACCGATATAATACGTTTGAACGATATTGAACTGAATTGCAGGTGATACCATGCCTTTCCACCACGACCATTACATTGAAGCCTCTCATGTGGATTACAAGGAACGTCTTGAAGAGAAAAAGCCGCGCAGCTGGCTGAAATCCGTGTCGGCATTTGCCAATACCGAGGGCGGACACCTGATTTTTGGCGTAAAGAATGAGCCGCGCGAGGTCGTAGGATTGGAAAATCCGCAGGCTGTGGTAAGCAGATTGACGGAACTTATCAAGGTCCGCATTGACCCTACACCGCGCTATCGGGTGCGGGAGGTCGAAATAGAGGGCAAGTCCTGCGTTGATCTGGAAGTACAGGACGGCCCGGCGTATCCATATTATTATGCCTTTGACGGTTCCCATACGGCCTATGTGCGGCATGGCGACCAGTCCGAAGAAGCCACTTCACGGGAACTGAACGAATTGATTTTGCAAGGCATGAATCAGACCTTTGATGCCCTGCCCAGTTCTTATCGAGTGGGTGATGTCAGTTTTACACTGCTGGCCGCGACGTTTAAGAATCTGAAAAAAGAGGATTTCGACCTTGAAAAAGACTTGCCCTCCGCAGGATTGGTAACAGATGATGGACAAATCACGAATGGCGGCCTATTGCTTTGCGATCAGGGCGTTCTGAAACAATCCCGTATTTTCTGCACTCGCTGGAAAGGCAACTACAAGGGCAGCATTGAAGAAGATGCTCTGGATGACAAGGAATTTCAGGGTGCAAGTCTGATCACGCTGCTGCAAAATGCGGAAGATTTTGTTCGCAACAACAGCAAAAACCCGTGGAGCATCCGTGGTATGACCCGTGAAGAACGCAGTGACTACCCGTATAAAGCCGTTCGTGAGGTGCTGGTCAATGCGCTGATCCATCGGAATTATCAGATTCTTGGTTCGGAGATTCATGTGGAAGTGTTCGATGATCGACTGGAGATCACTTCACCGGGCGGCATGATGAATGGTCGCAGGGTGCAGGATATGGATATCCGGCATATTCCGTCTATGCGGCGCAATCAGGTGATCTCGGATGTGTTCTCACGGCTTGGCTTTATGGAGCGCCGTGGCAGCGGCATTGACCGCATCCTGAACTCTTATGTGGAAGTAGCCCAGAAGCCGACTTTCTACTCGGATTCGGATTTCTTTATCGTCACACTGCCGAATAGAAGTGTAGCGACTCCGGCACAGATCAGTATGGAAAGTGTGGCAAGTGGTGCGGAAAGTGCGGAAACCTCTGCGGAAAGTGCGGAAACTTCTACAGTGCTCCACGGAATGAGTACGGATGCAGAAGTGAGCGAACTTTGCGAAAGGCTGAATGGCACGAGACTAACTGCAAGTACAAAAGAGCGGACGCTTGAACTTTTCAAGAGATATCGGTATCAATATCAGTTCCGCAGCATAAACGTTGCACAGCTATATGGCGTTCAGAAATCTCGTGCATCCTCTATTATCAAGAATCTTATCAAGCATGGATTGGTGACGTCACCAGAATATGGCGTATACCAATTTGTGAAGAAGTAATACCGCTATCAACAGGTGGTTTTTGAAAACCAAGCGGTGAAGCTGTTACAGCCCATGGAACGTCTTAATATAATTTAAATTATCATAATCGAAATTATATTAACCGCCTGCGCAGAATGCCCACTCCCCTGAGAACTCCTCAGACGAGTGGGCATTCTTCTTCCTGCATATTAGATTTACTTCTGTGGTCACTCAAATCGCCACCAAGTCATGGATCAAAAATCATCTGATTTTTTCAAAAATTTTAGGGGTCAGAGGTACAAAAATGAAGAAGATCCAGAAGAATTATGAGCTGAACGCAGGCGAGAGCTTCCGCCTCGACAAGAACAGTCTCCACGGCGTCACGGCGCAGGGCCGCTTCAAGATGAGCCTGCTGCTGGTGTTCGAGTAAAAACATCTGTAGAATGCAGAAGACCGACGGCTTTCCGGGATGGAGGGCGGTCGGTCTTTTTGTTCAAAACAGGAAAATACTGGAACGGAAAAGGACGCAAATATCCCTTATAAATGGCGTTTCAAAAGCAGAAATTTGGCTCAACGTCCAAAATTAAGGTTTGGATGCTTGACAAAGCGGAGATAGGATAGTACACTCAAAAAGAAAATTGATGCATAGCATCCTCAAGGTGAAAAAGATTCACAGAAGAACGGGCGTCTCCGAACTGAAAACGGAAGGAGGCTAGGGACATGACGCTGTTTTCTTACGAAATTTTCGATGCAGTCGCGCGTCAGGGCAGCTTTAACAAAGCGGCCCAGCAGCTGCATCTGACCCCCTCTGCCATCAGCCATGCCATCGCGGTGATGGAGGCTGAGCTTGGCTTTACCTTATTCAACCGCGGCAAAAACGGCGTGACCATGACCAGCTATGGCGCTTCGCTCTACCCGTCCATCCGGGCGGTGCTCAACAGCGACGAGGCCCTGCAGCAGAGCATCGCCCGCCTCAACGGCCTGGAAAAGGGCAAGGTGAAGCTGGGGGCATTCAACTCGGTCTGCGCCGGCCTGCTGCCCCAGATCCTCAAGAGCTTCATGGCAAGCTACCCTCAGATCGAAGTCGAGGTCTATCAGGGTACTTACGACGACGTGAAGGAGTGGCTGCGCACCGGCCAGGTGGACCTGGCCTTCCTGTCCGCCAGCTGCCGCGAAGAGTTCAACCTGACCGAGCTGTTCCGTGAGCCGCTGCTCTGCATCGTACCGCAGGACTGGCCCGAACCGCCAAACGGCATTATGACGCCGGAGCTGATGAACGGCCAGAGCTTTGTCGTCCAGTGCGACGCCACCGACGCTGAGATGCGCCAGTTCCTCAAGAAATACTCCATCTCCACCGAGCGCCGCTGCCACGTCATCGACGACCAGTCCAACATCGCCATGGTGGAGGCGGGCCTTGGCATCTCCATCATGCCCCGGATGCTGCTGCGCAGCTGCACGGCGGCGGTCAAGATCTACCCCATCGAGCCGGAAGAGTACCGGGTGGTGGGTCTGGCTGTCCAGCGCCCCACGGCGATGGCTCCGGCGGTCGAGCAGATGTTCCACCACATCGTGGACTTCTGCCGCCAGATGGACCCGCAGCTTCTCTGAGAATACGAAAATGACCGGGCCGCAGCGATGCGGCCCGGTTTTTACATCCCCGATCGGCAGAGTTGATGATTGAATCCGCTGGAAAAATACGGTATACTATAGCAAATCACCTATACGATAGAAATGTCAGAGGTTTATGAAAGCAGCAAGGGGGAAAGACCATGAAACGACGTGATTTCTGTAAAGCGCTGGTTTGCAGTGCAGCTCTTGCGCCCGGGCTGGCACTGCCCCGGGCTGAGGCAGCGGCAAAAAGCCAGACGGTGGGCCGGGCAGTCCCGGCAGGCAATTATACAATGTCCTTCCGCAGCGAGCTGAGCCAGATGGACATCGAGCACGAATATTACTACAGCGACAGTTTTTTTGCGCACACCTCCATCCAGTACGACCACCAGCTGGCGCTGGCGACGCTGGGCATGGTGACGGCTGCTTTCAATACCTGGGCCAGCGATGCGAAATACTGGGCCAACGGGGACGTGGGCCGCGAAGACAGCCTCGATGCAGCCTATACCAAGCTGGGCTTCGGCGACGTGAAATACCGCTATTATGATGTCGATGTGGGCAAGGCGGGCGACTTCGTGGGCTGGTCCACGGCCCGCAAGACCATCACCCTGAACGGGAAGCGCACCACCATCGTGGCGCTCATCCTGCGCGGCGGCGGCTACGGCGGCGAGTGGGTGAGCAATCTGCACACCGGCGCGGGCCACGCCCACAGCGGCTTCATCATCCCGGTGCATGAGGTGTTTGCCGATTTGAAGAACTATCTGGCGGCAGCTCGGCAAAAGGGAGAGCTGGGCGTCGTCAAGCTCTGGATGGGCGGCTACAGCCGCGGTGCGGCGGTGGCGAACCTTCTGGCCGCCCGGGTCAACAGGGAGCTGTCCGGACTGAAACGGGAGAATGTTTTCGTCTACACCTTTGCGACGCCGGTGGCCCTCGGCCCGCAGGACTACCCCGACTTGCAGCAGGATTACGACAACAACCACAACGCCGACGGCAGCCTGAAAGAGAGCTGGGGCGAGAGCAACATCTTCAACATCATCTCCAGCGGCGACATCGTGCCGCATCTTCTGCCCGAGGAGTGGGGCTTCCACCGGAACGGCAATGACCGCTTTCTCCCCTCCACCCGGAACGAGGAAGAGCTGGAAGACCTGAACGAGATGGGCAAGAACGATTTCGGCCCGACGCCGCTGGACTTCAGCTGGCTGGCCACCGACAAAGAGACGAACGAAGTCATGCTCCGTATGGAGGAGTACTTCATCTCCCGCGAGAACTACCATGAGAAGTACGAAGCCGCCCTGATGGACATGACACAGTGCGCCTTCATCCGCTCGGAGGAGGAGGTCACGCAGAACAAAGTTCTGGACGACGGCGAGGTCATCCAGCGGCTGCGCACCCTCACCCATCTGAAGAATATGGATTACTGGAAGATCTCCCGCGCCGTCTGGGCGGCATCCACCATGAGCCGTGCCGTACTCAAGCGGGTCGATGCGGAGAATATCCCCATCCGTGCGCAGCAGATCGTCGTGCCGATCCTGGCCGTGGGCCTTTGCTATGGCCTCGAGAGCGAGGCTGTGAGCCTCATTGCAAAGTACATCCTGATGTTCGTGTCGATGAAGAGCGCGCCCGACGACGCCATCCGGGCGGCGTTCTGCCACCACTGCGAGAATTACATTGCGCTGATGGAATATTACGCCCCCTCCGAGCACTGCATGGAAGCCACCACCCGCACCTGAAAACCGAAAATTCGGAGACAGCAGACCGCTGCCGGAGTCGAAAGACCCCGGCGGCGGTTTTTTCATGCGTAAAATTTTTTGCACTGGCACGCAATGACATCCTTCGTGTCCGGTAAACGGTATCCTGATAACGCAAAGGGCGGCATCCCCGCCGGGAGCGAGAATGAAGGAGGGCTGTTGTATGCGGAATCGACTGGAACGGAGGCGGCTGACACTGCGCGCCGCAGCACTGTGCATCGTGCTGGTACTGCTGTGCGGCTGTCTGCTGCCCGCATTTGCCGAAGGGCCGGAGCGGACGGACAGCGTGCCGGACCAGACATGGGACGAGGAAATAGAGGACGAGCCTGCCTGGGACGAAGAAGAGGACATCCGGACAGACGAGCCGGTGCTTCTGCCCGCGGAAGGCGGCATTCCCGTCGTGGTGGACGGGCTCGACGACATCGGGCTGCCCGACGAGACGCCGACGCCGGACAGCGGAGCCGTCAAAGCGGACGAGCATTTTGAGATGACCTACCTCTTCTGGCTCAGCGAGTCGGACGAGGCCGACGGCGGCCTGCCCTACGCGGAACAGACCGTGGGCAGCGGCGAAGAGCTTCTGATGCCCGAAGAGCCGGAGGTGGAGGGAAAGAGCTTCCGCTTCTGGTACAGCCGGGACGACGAAGGGACGGCGGTCCGCTTCGTGCCGGATGAAGGACCGCTCTGGCCGGAAGCGGACAGCGAGTGCAGCCTCTACGCCTGTTTCACCGACGATGAGGCCCAGCAGGAGGAGCCCGTTTTAGACGAGGAGGAAGACATCGCCGTTCTGCCGGAGCTGTGGGAAGAGCGGCCCGTTGCCGAGGAGGAAACGCCTCTGGATGAGGCGGAGCAGCCCGAAAAAGGCAGATCCCCTGAGGAGGATGCCGACTTGGCCGACGACAGCGCAGCCGAGGATAAAAATGCCCTGCCTGCGGACGAACTTGATGAGGCTGCACAGGGCTGGGAGGATTGGACTCAGGAGGAGTCGGCGGCAGTCTTCCTGCTCAAGACTCCCACCAGCCTGCCCGGCAGCAATGACCCCAGCCAGTGGGCGCCGGACAACAGCGAGTGCAAGTGGGTCGGCAAGGTGAAGACCTACGGCGCGGCATGGGAAGATAACGGCAAGAACATCCTGACAAATGTGTCAGACTATGTTGTATCGTGGCCGGACGGCGCGACTGGCGACGCATGGTCGCTGAAACCGGGCGATGACTACTGGGACGAGGTCGTCAATGAGATATGGGACGAGTATAAGGACACCATCGAAGAGGCTACCGGCGTCGAAGGGCTGACGCAGGAAGATTTGGAGAGCATCGTGGTGACGCCGTACAAGATCTCGCGCAGCAACGGGACAAAACCGGATAAGCACATCGACTGCATCATCAGCGTCAAGAGCAGGAAAAACTTCACGGCCCGGTTCAATGTCCGCGCCCCGGGCGAGGACGACTACAGCATCCGGGAAAGCTGCGAGTACCAGAGCGGCGAGCGGGTGGAAGAGACGACGGCGGACATCGAAAAAGAGATCGACATCGGCGGTGCGCGCTACGTCTTCGACGGCTGGTACAAAGAGCTCCCCGGTTCGGTGACGGATGAGCCGGATCCGAAGGAAAAGGTATCGCAGGACGCGTGGAAAAAGGGCTATGAGCCCACCGACAAAGAGCTGGAAAACGGCGTCGTCAACTTCTATGCCCACTACGTTCTGGCCGATATAGACCCGGACACCGGCGTGGAGACAGACTTCTTCGGGCTGCCGCTGATGCTGTGTGCCGGTGCGGCCGTTCTGGGCTGCAAAAACAGAAAGAAGGAGGAAGATGAGTGAAGGAACCAAACGAGGCGCTTGCCCCGGAGGCCCCGCCCGGGACGCCGGAAGCGAAGCCGGAAAAAAGCCCCCTGCTGCGGGAAGTGCGCAGTCTGGCGGTGCGGCTGGCGGTGTTCGCCGCCCTGCTCTGGGTGCTTCTGACGCAGGTGTATCTGGTGACGCAGGCGTCCGGCAATGAGATGTTTCCCGCCGTGAAGGACGGCGACCTCGTGCTGGGCATCCGGCTGGAAAAAGACTATGCCAAGAATGATGTCGTGGTATATGAGCGCTCGGGAAGGCTGCGGGTGGGCCGCGTGCTGGCCCGGGGCGGGGACATCGTGACCCTGAGCGAGAGCGGCGTTGTGGAGGTCAACGGCTCGGCACAGGGCGGCGGCATCCTCTATCCCACCTACCCCAAATCTCTGCTCAGCTACCCCTACGCTGTGCCGGAGGACAGCGTCTTCATTCTGGGCGACTGCCGCACACAGGCCGAGGACAGCCGTGACTTCGGCCCGGTGCAGTGCAGTGCGGTCAAGGCAAAAGTCATCACCCTCATCCGGCGGCGGGGGCTCTGAGCCGCCAAAAACCATACAAGACAAGATAGGAGGAACTCCAGGATGAAACAGAACAAGGTAGAAAAGCTTCTCGCAGGTGTGCTTTCCATCTCTCTGGCCATGGGCGTCAGCGTCATGCCCGCCTTTGCGGCACAGGTGCAAGGCCCTCCGTATGAGGATATGTCCCGGGTATATCTCACCAAAAACTACGAGCTGGCCAACACGGGTACGCTCTCCCCGGAAGAGACCTTTACGTTTACGATCGACCCGGACACCGTGACCGACGCATCGGAGGGCATTGAAGCCGCAGATTATATGCCGTCTGTCGGCAGTGTGACCTACGCACAGGGCGAAGCCGGCAGCGCGAGTAAGACCAAGAGAATCGAGATCAAGCTGCCCGAGTACGACAGCGTGGGCGTCTACACCTACATCATCCATGAGGCGGCGGGCAACAGCGCAGGCGTGACCTACTACGGCAACGCCATCCTGCTGCGGGTGACGGTCATCGAGCAGGACGGCAAGCTCCGAATTGCCGCTGTCCACACCGAGGACCCGGAGTCCACCGGCGAGGGCAAGAAGGACGACTTCGACAACCTCTACTCTGCCGGTGAGCTGGAAGTCCACAAGGACGTCGAGGGCATCATGGGCAATAAGGACAAATACTTCGAGTTCAGGGTGCAGCTGACCGGCGAGGAGGGCAAGACCTATCAGGACAGCTACGCCATCACCGGCGGCAGCTATGACGCGAACCCCACCTCGATCAAGATCAGGCCCGGCGAGACGACGGAAGCGACTTTCTATCTGAAAGACGACGATACCATCCACATCGAAAACCTGCCCTACGGCGTCGAGTACAAGGTGTCTGAGACGCCGGTCGCAGACTATGTGACGACGGAGACTGGAACCGAGGGCGAAGTGGATGAGGCGGTCGAGCAGGCGAACTTCACCAACACCAAGGGCGGCACCGTGGATGCCGGTGTGGTGCTGGACAGCGCACCCTATCTCTTCACCCTGACGGGTGCTGCGGGCGTCGGGCTGCTGCTGACCCTGCGCCGCCGCCATCAGAAGTAAGCGCGGAGGAAATAAGGCAAGGGAGGTGAGGAACATCCGGTGGCAGAAGATGGCCCTGCGGGCGGCGAACGGCCTGCTGGACGGGGTGACGGCCCTGCTGGTGCTGCTGGCGGTGGTCTGGTCGGGCTATGCGCTGTGGGACAACAGCCGGGTGTACGCCGCTGCCGACAATGTGCAGGCCGGGCTGTTGGCCTTCAAGCCCCAGCCGCAGGAGGACAACAGCCTCTCCTTCGGCCAGTTGCGGGACATCAACCCCGATGTCTGCGGGTGGCTGACGCTGGACGGCACGGCCATCGACTACCCGGTGGTGCAGGGCGAGAGCAATTTCACCTATCTGAACACCGACGTCTACGGCAGCTTTGCGCTGGCGGGCAGCATCTTTCTGGATGTTGACTGCGACGCGGACTTCAGCGGGCGGTATTCCCTGCTCTACGGCCACCATATGGAGAACGGGCGGATGTTCGGCGACCTCGACAAATACAAGGACGGAGCATTCTTCCGCCAGAACACCACCGGCACCCTGACGCTGCCCGGCGGGAGCTATCGGCTGGAAGTGCTGGCCTGCCTTGTGGTGCCTGCGTCGGAACAGGCCATCTTTGCCCCGGGCAAGTGGCGCTTGGACGCAGGCGGGCTGCTCCCCTTTGTGGAGGAGAATGCCCTTCAGATGGATGCACAGGCCCTCCGTGCGCTGGAAAAGGAGCCGGAAGGAGCGCAGTTCCTGGCGATGGCTACCTGCTCGGGGGAGTACACCGACGCGCGGACGGTGGTGCTGGCCCGGATGGAACCAATGTCAGACCTGCAAAACGGAAAGGAGGAGAGCTTATCATGAGAAGGCTCCCGAAAATGGCAGCGGCCCTGCTGGCAGCAGCGCTTGCGGTAAGCGCTGCCCTGCCCGCTCTGGCCGCAGACCAGCGGGCGGAGCTGGAACTGGAGGCGTCCGTCCGCTGCACCGGAGAGGCAGCTGACGAGACGCTGACGGTGCGGCTGACCGCGTTGGACGGCGCGCCGATGCCGGAAGGCTGTGACGACGAGGCTGAGCTGGATTTTCCGGCCCGGGACTGCCGCGCCGCCGACGACAAGACCCTGACGAAGACGTTTGATACCATCGTCTACACCGCGCCCGGCATATACGAGTATACGGTCACTCAGGACGCAGGCGGACGGAAACGGGCCGACTACGACGACACCGTCTTTTACCTGAAAGTCATGGTGGCGTGGGACACCGACGGTGAGCTGAAAGGACACGTGTCTGTCCGGCGGGACGGGGACGACGGGGCAAAGACGGAACTGCTCTTCAAGAACAGCTACCGCAGCACCGACCCCCTTCCCCCGCCGGCGACGCCGCCTTATGTGCCGGATAAGCCGACGCCGACCCCGAAGCCGGTGGAGCAGCCGGGCGAGATAACGGTCATCCGCCCGCCGACACCCTCGGCAGAGATGCCGGATGAAGTCATCCCGGCTGCGGAGCCGGAACCGGTGGGGACCCTCATCCAGACCGGCCAGCTGCTCTGGCCCGTGCCGGTGCTGGCAGGCGGGGGCATCGCCCTCGTGGCGGTGGGCCCCTGGCTGAGCCGGAAGCGCAGACACGATGCGTAGGCTGATGCCGGAGCGGCTCTGCCTGATGCTGGGAAGCGCTTTGGTGCTGGCAGCGGTCTGCCTCTACGTCTACGACCGGCTCGAGGATGCAAGGGCAGGCGCTCAGGCCGATTCGGCGGTGAGCCAGCTGCGCCAGAGCCAGAGCATTGCGGCAGTGTCGGAGGCAGAACGGCCCGCAGACAGTGCGGAAAGCCTGCCCACGGAAGATGCAGAGTCCGGGCCGGAACCGGCTTCGGAAACCCAGGCGTCAAGCGCCGAGCGGGAGTATCTGGGGGTGCTGACCATCCCGGCTTTGGGCTTGGAGCTGCCGGTGCAGACCGAGTGGAGCAAAGCGAACCTCAAGGTCTCGCCCTGCCGTCAATGCGGCAGCACGGCGGGCGGAGACCTTGTCATCGCGGCCCACAACTACAAGTCCCATTTCGGGCGGCTGAGCAGCCTTTCGGAAGGCGACGAGGTGCGTTTCACTTCACAGGACGGCGCTGAGGCAGTGTACACGGTGGAGCGGACTGCGCAGGTCTCGCCCGAAGAACCCGAAGCCCTGCGGGAGGGCGGATGTCCTCTCGTGCTCTATACCTGCACCCCCGGCGGAAAAGCGAGGGTAGTGGTGTATTGCCAGAGAGAAAATGCGGCATGAAAAAACAGGAGCGGAAAGCCTGCGGCTTTCCGCTCCTGTTTTTGGTCGTTATTTAATCTACACAGAAATAGAAATTCTCGGGAACGGGGAAAGACTCTTCGGCGGAGCTGACGCTTACGCGGTAGAGGTAACCTTTACGGAGGTGATAGATCGCAGAAGTGTCGGTATATTCAAGATCGGGCCCGAAGGGGTCGTAATCGTCCTCAATGTCAATGAGGGTATTGGGGTCCTGACCGGCTTCCACTACGGCTTTTACATCTGCAATGGTCTTGCCCTTATAAAGGTCCATGTTATAACTCCAGGAAGGAGTAGTGACGACGGTGCCTTCGGGAACATGGAATACAAAATAACTCTCGTTCGTGCGGGCTGTGTCGCCGTAAGGAACGCTTACAGTGATCTGTTCCACACTGTTCAGCGGCTGAGAGAGGGTATAGGTGCCATCGGTGATCCAATCAGAAGTAAAGGCACCATAAAGAGACCACATGTCCTTTGATACACCGATGACCTCATCCTTTTCTACCGTATAAGCCCGGATAGAGGTGGAGCCGACCTGATATTCGACGGTCACAGCCAGATCTTTCTTTTTCTGTGCGCCATCGACAGTGGTAACAGTGGAACGCTTTTCTTCATACTTTACGGGAGCTGCTGCGGCACTGGCACTTAAAGTGACCGCGCTCAGAATCAGTGAGGCAGCTGCCAGAACGGCGAATCTTTTCAGAAAATGCGGACAGGGCTTCATATTCTTTCCTCCTGTATTATATGATGCAATAAATTGAATCCAACTCGATTATAGGCGTCGAAGAAAAAAACATCAAGAGAGAAATACGATTTTGGAAGAAAAGACAAAATGCCGGCAGCTTTATTGTGCAGCTGCATCTTCGGTATCGGTCATGATGAACCAGAACACAGTGCCTTTGCCCACAGTGCTGTGGACGCCGAAGCGGAAACCGTGCTGCTGGAAGATGGCTTTGGTGATGGAGAGGCCGAGGCCGGTCCCCTGCTTGCCTGCGTCGGAGCGGGAGCGGTAGTAGCGGTCGAAGATATAGGGCAGGTCCTCGGCGGAGATGCCGGGGCCGTGGTCTTCCACCTCCACCCGGACTCCCTCGGGGCAGCGGAGCGCCCGCAGCACGAAGATGCCGTCTTCGCCGATGTGGTGCATGGCGTTGCCCAAAAGGTTATGCAGCGCGCGCTGCATCATGTCGGGGTCGGCGCAGACCGGAAGCTCTTCGTCGGGGATCTCCAGCTTGAGCTGCCAGCCGTTCTGGGCGCAGACGGCGTCGTAACGCTCGCTCACCTCGTCGCAGAGCTGGCCCATGTCGAAGTGGACCTTCTCGCACTTGAGTGCGCCGCTCGTGACCTTGCTCAGCTCCATGACGCTGGAAACAAGGGCCGTCAGGCGGTCGGTCTCGTCCACGATGATGTTCATCTGCTCGTCGCGGTGCTTCTTGTCGTCGCCGGTCAGATCGCGCACCGTCTCGGCATAGCCCTTGATGAGGGTAAGCGGGGTGCGCAGGTCGTGGGAGACGTTGGCCAGCAGGTCGCGCTGCATCTGGGAGGCGTGCTGGACCTCTTTTGCCATGTGGTTGAACTCCTGGGCCAGGTCGCCCAGCTCGTCGTTCCGCACCGAGTCCACATGGACGGCGTAGTTGCCCTGTGCCACCTGCCGCGCAGCCCCGGAGAGAGCCCGCAGAGGCTTTGTGAACCACTCACTGAACAGCCATGCCGCCGACATCGAGAACGCGAAAATGAGGGCCGCAGCCAGCGGCAGGACGGTGCTGAGCACCTTGCCGGCCTCGGCCACATGCATCAGGCTGGTAGTCACCAGCACAGTGTAATTTCCGTCGGAGGTCATCCGGCCCACCATCAGCTGGACGGAGCCGGAGGGGGTGGGCGGGTTGATCTTCCGCACCACTGTGCCGCCGCTCTCCCGGCAGAGCTGCCGCATGGCGCGGGCCGTGGTGTAGGCGGTCTGTTCATCGGCAGTGTCGGTGGGGCGGGTGCGGTGAAGGTTGCAGTAGGACAGGTTATCCACCTTGAAGATCTGCCGCAGGGTGGTGTCGGAGATGTCGATGCAGAAGCTGCTCATCCCGCCCAGCTCGAAGATGTCGTCCCGCAGCGCGTTGAAGAAGGTGTTGTTAACGTACAGCCGGCTGCCGAAGGCCCAGTAGGAGAGGGTCTCGCCCTTCCCGATGGCCTCGTCCATCCGGGCTACGATGGCCTCGGCCTGCTCGGTGAGCTGCTTCTGGATATGGGTGGTGTAGAGGGGCTCCAGCAGCTGGGTGCTCAGAAACCAGAACAGCCCCACCAGCAAAAGGCAGATGAAGCACAGAAAGCCCATGAGCTGGCCCCGGATGCCGATGGTGCGCCGTGTTTTGCTCGTTTGCCGCATGAAGAGCAGAGCCTCCGCTTAACGCGCCGCGTCGGGGTCGAACTTGTAGCCGATGCCCCAGACAGTGGCGATGTAGCCGCGGCACTTGCCCAGGTGGCCGCGCAGCATCTTGACGTGGGTGTCCACGGTGCGGTCCTCGCCGAAGTAGTCGTAGTTCCACACCTTCTGCAGGATCTTCTCGCGGCTGAGGGCGATGCCCTTGTTGGAGGCCAGGAAGACCAGCAGGTCGAACTCCTTGGGCGTGAGGCTCACTTCCTCGCCCGACACCTTGACGGTGTGGCTGGCCGTGTCGATGGACAGCTCCCCGAAGGTCATGGTGCTGTCAGAAGCCTCGGTGCGGGGCATGGTGCGGTTGAGCACAGCCTTGACACGGGCCACCAGCTCCCGGGGGGAGAAGGGCTTGACCACATAGTCGTCAGCGCCGCCCTCGAGGCCGGCCAGCTTGTCGTACTCCTCGCCGCGGGCCGTCAGGATGATGACGGGGGTGTTGATGCGGCGGGTGCGCATCTCCCGCAGGCAGGTCATGCCGTCCATGAAGGGCATCATCAGATCGAGGATGACCAGATCGTAGCCGCCGCCGGTGAGCAGCGACAGGGCGGCAGAGCCGTCCCCTGCCTCCTCGCAGGTGTAGCCCGAATACTGTAAATTCTCCCGGATGAGCTCCCGGATGCGGGGCTCGTCGTCAACGATAAGAATTTTTGCCATAAGGCATTCCTCCTAAAAGCTTCTATCTCCCAAGCGCCGGAGGCTGCTCAGAGCCAGCCCGGCGGAATTGTATACTGCACTTAAGTCTATCATACCCTATCAATTAGGAATTTTTGTGAAGTTTGAGTAGATTTTTTGGGAAAACATCCCAGTGGGTGCGTTTCATGTCTGCTCTGATTATAAAGGGCCGCTTCGGGGGCTGTCAAGCTTGGCCTCATCTTGCGCAGAAAAGCCGAAGTGTGCTATACTACAATGATAAAAGACTTCCACGAAATCTGACAAATACAAAGGAAAAATTGTTCATGCGCATTGGATTCGTAGAGCTGGTACTGCTCCTCTTCATTGCATCCATCACGGTAGGGCCGAACGTGGCCCTCTTTGTGGACCGGTGGCTCCGCCGCGCCCAGCGTACGTCTGCCGCCGCTGCCCGCCGGAAGGCCCAGCTGGAAGCACAGGCCGCCATCGAGCGGGAAGCCCTGATGACCCGCTTCCGGGTGGCCAGCAACATCTTTGCCCTGCTGATGCTGGCGGCGCTGGCGTACGGCCTGCTGCTGCGGCCCATCGACACGCCGCCGAAAGCCTACACCGCCCCGGATGTGCGGCAGGACACCGGTGCCGCGCAGGCGGCCCTCTCCGCCGACAGCAAGGACAGCTGGAAGCTGGGCGGCTATCTGGGCGTGGACTGCGTCCGCACCCAGGACGGCCTTGTCTACGCTGCTGCCTACAACGGTGCGGCCATGAAAAAGCGTCAGAGCGACCTTGTCCGCACCGACGGCGGACACACCGCGGCCATCCTGTCGGTGGAGGGCGAGTTGACCAGCTTTGCCTTCGACGCCGACGGCGACTTGTGGCTGACGGTGGTGACGCCCTCCGGCGGGGCGCTCTGCCGCGCCCGGCATGACAGCTGGGGAACCTCAGTGGAACAGGTGGTGACTCAAATCGACGGCGCACCGCTGGGTGTGCTGTCGGCGGTGGAGACCGGCCCGGACGGGAAGGTCTATTTCGCCGTGTCCACCGAAGCCGCTGCGAAAAACGGGCTGGAAAGCGCTCTCCGCACCGAGCTCATCGCCCACACCGGCACGGGCTGCGTCTATGTGTATGACCCGTCGGCCCGGACGGTGGAACAGGTGCTGGGCGGCGTGGCCGGTGCGGCTGGTCTGGCCCTCTCGGAGGATGGCCGAACGCTGTACGTCTCCGACCTCGGGAATCGCTGCATCTGGAGTGTGGACGCCGACGCCCGGGAGCTGACCGCCGGCGGCAAAAACTGCGGGAGCTTTGTGTCCGGCCTGCCGGGATACCCCGGCGCATTGGCGCTGGACGAGGACGGCACTCTCTATATCAGCTACCGCTGGACCCGCAGCGGCTGGCTGGAAAAGCACGCGGACAGCACCCTTCTGCGGGGCATCGCCCTGCGGGCCGGTGAGAACATCCAGAAGAAGCTGTTCAAGCTGCCTGCGGACGCCCCCTGCGCCGAGGCTGTGGACACCGCCGACGGAAGCTGGAAGCAGACATTCTCGGGCAGAGAGCTGGACGGCTGCACGGCGGTGTGCCCGGCGGGAAGCAAAGTGTATTTCGGCGCGGCAGGCTCTGCCAGCCTGCTGTCTGCAAGAGTATAAAACGAGGTGTTTTTTATGACGGAAGAGTTCAAAAAGCAAATCGAGACCGAAGCGCGGCAGGCTGTGACGGAGCTGCTGGCCCAGGCAAAGCTGAAAAAGGGCGACGTCTTTGTGGTGGGCTGCTCGTCCAGCGAGATCGTCGGCGGCCACATCGGCAAGGACTCGAGCCTTGAGGCTGCACAGGCTGTCTACGCCGGCGTCGCACCGGTGCTGGCCGAAAACGGCATCTGGCTGGCCGCACAGTGCTGTGAGCACCTCAACCGTGCCATCATTATTGAGCGGGAAGCCGCTGAGAAATACGGCTGGGAGGAAGTCTGCGTCGTGCCGCGTCCCCATGCGGGCGGCAGCTGGGCCACCACCTGCTGGAAGCAGTTCAAAGACCCCATCGCGGTGGAGGAGATCCGCGCCCACGCAGGCATCGACATCGGAGGCACCCTCATCGGAATGCATCTGCGCCGGGTGGCTGTGCCGGTGCGGCTGTGCCTTTCGAAGATCGGCGAGGCCAACATTCTCTGCGCCCGCACCCGCCCGAAGCTCATCGGCGGCGAGCGCGCAAAATATACCGAGGAGGACTGAGCTCTATGGCAGAAAAGAATCTGGAAGAGATGCGGGAGGCAGTGGAGGCCATCCGCGAAAAGATGGCCGCAGCGGCCCGGGAAGCAGGCCGCGACCCCGCCGAAGTGCAGCTCTGCGCGGCCTGCAAGACCCGCACCGCGGACACCGTCGCCGCCAGCGCGGCCCTTGCCATCGATGTGTTCGGCGAGAACCATGTGCAGGAGCTTTGCGCCAACTACGACGCCGGTGCTTACTGCGGCAAGCCCAGTCACTTCATCGGCCATTTGCAGACCAACAAAATCAAGAAGGTGCTGGGCCGTGCAAGCCTCATCCAGAGCGTGGACAGCGAGCATCTGCTGGCCGCCATCGAAAAGGAAGCCGCCAAGGCCGGCATCGTGCAGGACGTCCTGCTGGAAGTGAACATCGGCGGCGAGGAGTCGAAGTCGGGCGTCTCGCCGGAACAGCTCTGGCCCCTGCTGGACGCTGCCGCCGCAGAAGAGCACATCCGGGTCAAGGGTCTGATGGCCATTCCGCCCGTCAACGACGACGACGCCCAGAACCGCCGGTATCTGGCCCAGGTGTACAAGCTGTTCGTGCAGGCCGGGGAGCGGGGGTACCAGAACGTGAAGATGGAGACCCTCTCCATGGGCATGAGCGGCGACTTTGAGAATGCCATCCGTGAGGGGGCCACCCTCGTGCGCATTGGTACGGCCATCTACGGCGAGAGAGATTATAGTAAGAAATAAGCGGCCTGAGAGGGCAAGCCAGCTTGAAAAAATGGAGGAACCATGCAAAAAGTCAACGACCCCGCAGTGCGGCACACCAGCAGCGGCGCCCTCATCCGGCGCTTTCTGCCCTATCTGGCAAAATACAAAAAGACCCTGTTCATCGACCTGTTCTGTGCGGCGATGACCACCCTGTGCGACATCATCCTGCCCAAGATCATGAGCACCATCACCAACTCCGCCATGGGCGTGGGCATCACCCTCACGGCGGGCATCGTGCTCAAGCTGGCGGCAGTGTACTTCGTGCTCCGCATCATCGACGGTGCTGCGCAGTATTTCATGTCGGGCATCGGCCACATCATGGGCGTCCACATCGAGACGGACATGCGCCGGGACGCCTTCGACCATCTGCTCAGGCTCGACCACACCTACTACAACAACACCAAGGTCGGCACCATCATGGGCCGCATCACCAATGACCTGTTCGACGTGACCGAGTTCGCCCACCACTGCCCCGAGGAATTTTTCATCGCGGGCATCAAGATCCTGACATCCTTCCTCATCCTGTGTCAGGCCAGTGTGCCGCTGACGCTGGCCGTGTTCGCCTGCGTGCCGCTGATGGGCGTCGTGTCCGTCAAGCTGAACCAGCGCCTGCGCGCCCGGTTCCGCCAGCAGCGCGTCCAGATCGGTGAGCTGAATGCCACCATCGAGGACAGCCTGCTGGGTCAGGGTGTGGTGAAGGCCTTTGCCGCCGAGGACGAAGAGCGCGAGAAATTCGCCAGAGGCAACAAGGATTTCGAGAATATCAAGACGCTGGGCTACTACGCCATGGCTGCGTTCAACACCTCCACCCGCCTCTTCGACGGCCTGATGTATCTGGTGGTCATCCTTGCGGGCGGGCTGTCGCTGGTGTACGGCAAGATAACCGCCGGTGATCTGGTGGCTTATATGCTCTACGTCACCACCCTCATCGCCACCATCCGCCGTATCGTCGAGTTCGCCGAGCAGTTCCAGCGCGGCATGACCGGCATCGAGCGCTTTGCGGAGATCATGGATACCCCCGTGACCATCAAGGATGCCGAGGACGCAAAGCCTCTGCAGCCCGGCCCGGGCGCCATCCGCTTCGAGGACGTCAGCTTCGAGTACCCCGACGACCACAACAAGGTGCTCCACCATGTCAGCCTTGACATCAAGGCCGGTGAGCGTCTGGCGCTGGTCGGCCCGTCCGGCGGCGGCAAGACGACGCTCTGCAACCTCATCCCCCGCTTCTACGAGGTGACGGGAGGCCGTATCCTCATCGACGGGCAGGACATCCAGCACGTCACCCTCAAGAGCCTGCGGGAGGACATCGGCATCGTCCAGCAGGACGTCTACCTGTTCAGCGGTTCGGTGGCGGATAACATCGCCTACGGCAAGCCCGGCGCGACCCGGGAGGAAATTATCGAAGCGGCTCGTCTGGCGGGCGCAGAGCGCTTTATCAGCGCCTTGAAGGACGGTTTCGATACCTATGTGGGTGAGCGCGGCGTCAAGCTCTCGGGCGGTCAGAAGCAGCGCATTGCGATCGCGCGGGTCTTCCTGAAGAACCCGCCCATCCTCATTCTGGACGAAGCCACCAGCGCCCTCGACAATGAGAGCGAAATTCTGGTGGGCCAGAGCCTCGAAAAGCTGGCCCATGGCCGCACGACCCTGACCATCGCCCACCGACTGACCACCATCAAGGACTACGATAGAATCCTTGTGCTGGGCGCAGAGGGTATCGAGGAGTCTGGCACCCACGACGAGCTGCTGGCGAAAAAGGGCGTCTACTACCGCCTGTGGAATCAGCTGCCCGGGGAAGATACGCTGTAAAAAGAACAAATATAACAAAAGAGGCACTGCCAGCGGCAGTGCCTCTTTTGTTATACTCTCTCTTATTCTCCGACAATGAGCCGCACGGCGCCGTAAATACCGGCGTCGTTGCCGAGGCTTGCGGCCTTGATGGGCGTCTCGCGGCAGGACTTGAAGGCGTAGGTCTTGAAGTGCTCCACCAGCGGGTCGAAGAGGACGTCGCCTGCGCGGGCTACGCCGCCGCCGATGAGGAACATCTCGGGGTCGGTGGTGCTGGCAATGGAGGCCAGAGCCATGCCGAGGGTGTCGGTCATCTCGTCCACCTCGCGGGCAGCGAGGGCGTCGCCGCTGCGGGCGGCATCAAAGACGTCCTTGGCCTCAAAATCCTTGCCGCGCAGGACACAGTCTGCATCGGGGTTCTCGTCCAGCAGCTTCTTCATGCAGCGGACGACGCCGGTAGCGCTGGAATACTGCTCGAGGCAGCCGTGCTTGCCGCAGCCGCAGGTGGCCGTCTCGTGACGGTTGACGGTGATGTGGCCGATCTCGCCGCCGGCACCGTGTGCGCCGTCGATGACCTTGCCGTTGACGATGACGCCGCCGCCGACGCCGGTACCCAGCGTGACCATGACTGCACTGCGGCAGCCCTTGGCGGTACCCATCCAGATCTCACCCAGAGCAGCCACGTTGGCGTCGTTGCCCACCAGCACCTTCATGCCGTCCAGCAGGCCGGACAGCTGGGCCGAGACGTTCCGTTCGCCCCAGCCGCCAAGGTTGGCGCAGATGATGGGGACGACGCGGCTGTCCAGCACGGGGCCGGGGACGCCGATGCCGACGCCCTCCACCTGCTCGGAGGTGATCTCCTTCTCGGCCATCTTGGCGTGGATGGCGTCGGCCAGATTCTCGAGGATGTGCTCACCGGCGTTGGAGGTGTCGGTGGGAACTTCCCACTTTTCCAGCAGAGCGCCCGAGGTGGTGAACAGGCCGACCTTGGCCGTGGTGCCGCCGAGGTCGATGCCGAATGCGTATTCTTTCATGACTCATTTACCCCTTTTTCTGCGGCGGTCGCCCGCCGGTTATCATTTGACATCAGTATAACATACTCCGGACCAAAAGAGCAGGGGGCGGGCCGGTTTTTATGCAATCGGACGGAAATAATGCCGTCTTTTTGGCAGAATAGCATAAAACAGGCCGCAAAAAAGCGCACCCTGCAAGCAGCAGAGTGCGCTTTCGTGACGGATGAAAAAGCCTTAGTCCTCGTCTTCCTCTTCCGCGTCCTCTTCGTCATCGCCGTCTTCAGAGCGGGGCTTGTAGAAGATGCCGCTCAGGAAGATGCTGACAAAGTAGAGCAGCACCATCGGGATAGCTACCATGCACTGGGACACGATGTCCGGCGGGGTGACGACAGCTGCGATGAAGAAGATGAGCACGATGGCAACGCCCCGGCCCTTTTTCAAGATCTCGGGGTTGGCGATGCCCATCTTGGAGAGGATGATGGTGACCAGAGGCATCTCAAACACACAGCCAAAGATGATGAACATGGTCAGGCAGAGGCTGACATAGCTCTCGATACTGGTAGTGGTCTGGATGTAGTCGGCACCCTCGATGCCGGTGCTGAGGAACCGGAGCATGAAGGGCATCATGAGCTTGTAGGCGAACATCACGCCCACCACAAAGAGGGCCAGACCCAGCAGGATGACCAGCTTGAGGAAGAAGGTCTCGCTCTTTTTCAGGCCGGGCTTTGCAAAGGCATACACCTGATACAGCGCCACAGGCACTGTGACGACCACAGCCGCCAGCAGGGAGACGCGGAAATACTGCATCAGCTT
This sequence comes from Faecalibacterium sp. Marseille-P9312, assembly GCF_902497445.1. Classification (NCBI taxonomy): domain Bacteria; kingdom Bacillati; phylum Bacillota; class Clostridia; order Eubacteriales; family Oscillospiraceae; genus Faecalibacterium; species Faecalibacterium sp. Marseille-P9312. The sequence continues at coordinate 30,020 of NZ_CABVEW010000017.1, read as the reverse complement.
TTCCTGCGGGGCGATGGACACGAAGGTGTAGAAACCCTGGCCCATGGCGGTCAGCAGGTCGATGAGGCGGTCGGCGTAAGCCAGTGTGACCACGACCGCCGCCACGAACACCACGGCGCAGACGATCAGCCGGTTGCGCAGCTCTTTCAGGTGGCCCGTCAGCGTCATGTTGCCGTCGTCAGGCATGACTTCGGCTTTCTTTTTGCGCTTTACGTTCGTAGCCACAGATTACTCCTCGTCGTCCTTCTTCTCAGTCTTGGTCTCGGCCTTGGCAGTGGTCGCGTCCTCCTCTTCGGACTCCTCCATGCCCTTCTTGAAGTTGTTCATGGTCTTGCCGAACATCTTGCCCAGCTTCGGCAGGTTCTTGGGTCCAAAGATGAGCAGGACGACGACCAGGATGATAAGCAGCTCGTTAGTACCAATACGCATAATAATGATCTCCTTTTTACTTTGCCGCGCCGCGAGGCGGGCTGATTACAATGTATACGGCAACCGCGGGCGCGGGTGCATCGGTGGGGGGATTAAGACTTTGCCTCTTCGGCAGGTGCGGCTTCGGCAGCGGGGGCGGCTTCTTCGGCCACGGGTGCTGCCTCTGCGGGGGCGTCGGTCTTTTCCTCGGCCTTCACAGGCTCAGCAGCAGGGGTCTGCTCTGCCTTGGGAGCTTCGGCTGCAGGAGCCTCGGCAGGAGTCTCTTCGGGCAGCTCCTCGACTTCTTCCAGCTCGGTGACTTCCTCAGCCTGTTCGGCCTTGGCGGCCTCTTCCTTGCTAGTCTTGCCGATGCCGGTGAAGCTCTTGGTGACGTCCTTCACGCTGTTGTCGATGTCCTTCTTGATGTCGGTCAGGGGGGCAACGGCTTCCTTGAGGGGGGCCTGGATCTCGTTCAGAGGCTCCACGACGTTCTTCTGGATCTCCTCAGAGGCAGCGCCGGTGTACTTCTTCAGCTCGCGCAGCATCTTGCCCAGCTTCTTTGCGTAGACGGGCAGCTGGTCGGGGCCGATGAAGACGAACGCGATGACCACGATGACCACGAGTTCCCAAAAACCAATTTTCATATTCTTCCGATTCCTTTCCTCAGCCGCCCGGGAGAGCGGCGATATGGAGTGTGCTGTCAGGGGTTTTCGGCGCGCACCGCGCCTTTGATGCCATACATATACCGAAGATGCATGAACGGAATATGAATTTAATATGAATTGTTCGTGAACAAAAGAGCAATTCAAACGAAAATGCATCGAATGAGTAGAAATTCAGAAAAATAATACAAAATGGAATGCAAACCTGCTCAGCGGACTGTGTTCGTCAGGGTGCCGATGCCCTCGATCTCGCAGCGAACTTCGTCGCCCGGTTTGAGGAAGCAGGGCGGCTCCATGCCCATGCCGACGCCCGCCGGGGTGCCGGTGGCGATGATGGTACCGGCCTTGAGGGTCATGCCCTGCGAAAGCTCTGCAATGACATGGTCAATGTCGAAGATCTGCAGGCCGGTGTTGGAGTCCTGCCGCTTTTCGCCGTTGACGAAGCACCGGATGGGCAGCTTGGGCGGGTAGGTGTCGAACTCGTCCGCCGTGACGATGCAGGGGCCGATGGGAGTGAAGCCATCGAGGCTCTTGCCGAAATACCACTGCTTGTGGGCGGTCTGGACATCCCGTGCGGAGACATCGTTCAGGATGGTGTAGCCGAAGACGTAGTCTTTCGTCTGCCCTGCGGGAACGTCCTTCGCGTCCTTTCCCAGAACGACAGCCAGTTCACACTCGTAGTCCAGCTTTTTCACGAGGTCGGTATGGGCCTCGATGAAGCCGCCGTCCGGCACGGCCCGGGTGACCCGCTTGGAAAAGTAGATGGCGTCCTGATGTTTGGTCGCAAAGGCGTCGGCAGAGTATTTCTCGGCTTCGTCGGAGTGGGCCATGTAGTTGATGCCCAGACAGATGACGTCCTGCGCCGGAGACGGGATGGGACTTTCCGGCATGACGGCCTCAATAGGCAGCGCCGGGATGCCTGCAATGGCCAGCGAAAGCCCGGCCCGCACCTGCGGGGTCAGAAACGGGATGGCGTCGGACAATGTCTCGTAAGAAAGGCCCAGCCAGCTCAGGGGCCAGACCTGACGGCTATCAGCGGAGAGGATGGCCGGGTCTTCCACGCCGTCGGGCAGGCGGCAGGTGATGAAACGCATAGAAAAGCCTCCTTCTCAGTGCCGATACGCGATAGCCTTCTGGATGCGGTCGGCTTCGGCGGGGCCGGCCAGCTGGCGTACCAGCTCGAGGGCAAACGGGATAGCGCCGCCGAGGCCGTAGCTGGTGGTGATGTTGCCGTCTACGACGACTTCCTCATCGTGGACGATGGCACCGGCCAGCTTGTCCTGAAATCCGGCGTGGGCGGTGGCGTTCCTGCCTTCCAGCAGGCCGAGGCTGGCGAGGACGCTGGGCGCGGCGCAGATGGCGGCGACCTTCCTGCCTGCCCTGGCAAAAGAAACGCAGGTGTCGGTGACGGTCTTGTTCTCGGCGAGGTTGGGCGTACCCGGGATGCCGCCGGGCAGGATGACCATGTCCACGTCGCTGTAATCCACATCCTCGGCCAGCGCGTCGGCGTTCAGGTGGATGCCGTGGCTGCTGACGAGGGCGCGGCGGCCCATGGCGGACGCAATGATGACTTCGACCCTGGCGCGGCGGAGAAGGTCGGCCACCAGCAGGGCCTCGCACTCCTCGGTGCCGTCGGCAAAAAACAGAACAGCTTTGCTCATAATCAGATACTCCTTTTATAAATCAAAGAAAAAGCGCACCGCAGGCGGGGCATCCCCGGCCCGCAGTGCGCCAGCGGTCAGTAGAAATTCAGTCTTCGGTGTCAGCGGAGACGCCGTTCTTTTCCAGAATGCGGCGCAGGACGCTGTCGTCCCGGCCCAGTACACGGCTCACGCGGCTGATGATGGCGCTGGATGCGCCGATGTTGCCCATGATGCTGGTGTAGCTCTGCTTGCGCATGAGCTTTTCGGCGATGTTGTAGCGCTGCTCCATCGCGCTCAGCTCTGCGTAGCTGCATACATCCTGCAAGAAGCGGTAGCACTCCTCGGGCGTCTCAAGCTCCAGAAAAGCGGCATACAGGCCGGATTTTCCGGTCGGATGGTCCTTTGCCATATACAGTTCCTCCCCGGTCATTCAATGATGTTGGACCCACAGACGGGTACTTCAATACACTACTTTAGTGTAGTACAAATGAGAAGAAAATGCAATGGTCTTTGCAGGAAATTTACAACATCCGCTCAAAGATCAGCTCGTTGCGCTCGATGCCGCCCTCACTCTCGGCAGGGCCGAGGGAGCGGTAGCCCCGGGCCTTGAAGAACTGCTGCACCGGCAGGGCTTTGGCGTTGACGCCGCACCAGACGCGGCCCCGGCCCTCGCCCCGGGCCAGACGCTCGCAGGACGCCACGATGTCCCGGCCGATGGCCTTGCCGCGGTATTCGGGCTTGAGGTAGAGGTGGAGCAGATGGAGCGAAGTGTTCTCCATCTTCCATGCGAAGTAGCCGATGAGGCTGCTGCCGAGGAAGACGAGGAAGTAGTTCACATCGTTGTCGATGTCCTCTTCGATCGCGTCGGCGCTCTGCAGGCTGTCCACGAGAGCGTCCAGCTGCTTTGCGGGGAAATAGCGTTTGTAGACCTCGTGCCAGACCTCGCTGGCAAGGTCGGCGGTCATGTGGATATATTTGGCCTTGGCGACCAGCTTGTAATCGGGTTTCATAGTCCTCCTGAAAAATAGCGCGGAACTGCGCACGATAAGGTTCGGCGGGAAATCGCTTTACAAGATACAGTGTACCACATCCGGCCCCCGGGTGTAAAGCAAAAAGGCTGCCGTACCCGCAAAGAGTACGGCAGCCTTGATGGCTTTTTCGACGTCCTCAGACGTGATGCGTTTTACAGCGCAGCCTTGAAGTTGTGATGAGTGGAGCTGTAACGGACAACTGCTTCCATCAGGGTGACAGGCCACAGCAGGACCTTGCCAACCATCTCAGCCGGCTTGACGCATACCGTCTCCATGCTGTTGATGCCGAACAGGACCAAACAAGCGATACCGCAGCCCAGAATGTAGTAATACATAGTCAAACCTCCTATATTTTTCTCACAGGCCCGCAGTGTGCGGAGCCTGAAGCTCGTTGTTACGGGGGCTCTTTCCGCTCCCTGCAAGCTTACTATACACCGGTTTTGAAATAAAGTCAATAGCAGAAAACGTGAAACAAATTAAAGCTCTTTCTGAAATGCAATATCTATCATTAAAGTAAAGCACCGAAGTGAGTTTTGATTTATAAAACTGAAGTCACTGCACTGAATTGGCCTTGCGGCAGGGACAGTTCGGCCCATTTTGGAGCTGAAACGGGCCGAAAACGGGGGTGCTGTTCTTGGAGCAAAAACAGGGTGGAAAACGAAAGCTGCGGGGTCGTTTTTTGAGATGTATACAAGTGTGCTCCGGCGGTGGAATCCGGGCCGGAGGGTAAAGTGAGGAAATTTCAGCAAAACGAGCAGAATGCATAAAGAAATCCACAAAAATTATGGAAAACTATTCTTGCTGCCCAAACCAAAATGCGCTATAATAAGAGCATCAAAAGTCTACGCTGAAAGGAGAACGCAGTTATGGCAAAGGCATCGCAGGTCGTATTATCAGAAAATGAATTTTACCTCATCAAGGCCCCCAATGGAAAGGTGCTGGAAGTAAAGAACTTCAACACGGAGAACGGCGCTGCGATCCGTCTGTGGGACTACGCAGGTCATCCGTGGCAGCAGTGGAAATTCGTGGATGCAGGCGAAGGACGCTGGCGCATCCAGAACCGTTTTACCGGCAAAATGATGGACCTCGCTCTCGGCGGCGTGGTGGAAGGCACCTGGCTCCATCAGTGGGGCCGCACCAGCGGACTGAGCCAGTGCTGGGCCCTCGAGCCTACCCGCAATGGCCGGACCCGCATCCGCAACGTGCTGGCCGACAAGTACATCGACCTTGTGGGCATGAACACCTCCAACGGTGCGCAGGCGCAGATCTGGAACTTCGTCTCGGGCGGCAATCAGGAGTGGAACCTCGAGCGTGTGGACCCCACCGTCCAGCAGACCCGGGCCAAGGCCGAAGAGGCCCATGATCCGGAGCCGACGCCCTCCCAGCGCAAACATCAGAACGACCTCGTCCGCAAGCTGAACAATGCGGGCAAGGGCCGCGCAGGCCGCAAGGCATAAACGCATAAAAACAGCGCCCCGCAGGGGTCATCTGCGGGGCGCTTTGCTGTCAAAAGAAAGGAAACATAAGATGAATCTTGGTGCCTTTATGAATCCGGAATATCCGATCTTCAGCACGACGCTGTGCTATCTGGAGCGGGACGACGCCTACCTGATGCTCCACCGCGTGAAGAAGGAGGACGACTACAACCACGACAAATGGGTGGGCGTCGGCGGAAAATTCGAGCGGTTCGAGAGCCCGGAGGACTGCCTTCTCCGTGAAGTGAAGGAAGAGACGGGCCTGACGCTGACCCACTGGCGCAGCCGGGGACTTCTGACCTTCATCTGGGGCAATATGACCGAGTTCATCCACCTCTACACCGCCGACGGGTGGACGGGCGAGATGATACAGGGCGATGCCTGCCGGGAAGGCGTGCTGGAATGGGTGCAGAAGGAGAAAGTGGAGCAGCTGCCCATCTGGGAGGGCGATAAAATTTTCTTCAAGCTGCTCAACGAGGAACATCCGTGGTTCTCCCTCAAGCTGGTGTATGAGGGGGATGCCCTCCGGCAGGCGGTGCTGGATGGAAAAAGAGTGGTATAAACAGAAAAAGCCTGCTGTCGGCAGGCTTTTTCTATACGATCAGTTCAGTTTCAGGTCGCCCTCCTTGATCCAGCCAAGCTTGCGCTCGATCTCGCAGAAGAGAACGCTGAGCACGGCGGGCAGGACGAAGCAGATGAGGACGAGGGCAGCCCAGTCCATCGGAGTGATAGCGGCCTTGGTGCCGGCGGCAATGTCGCTGACCCAGCCGGTGTAGACGCCGATCTGGCCCACGAGGCCGCAGGTACCCATGCCGGAAGAGACGGCGGCACCGTTCATCTCCATGTGGAAGACGCAGGTGGCCAGAGGGCCGGTGATGGCGCTGGCCAGCGTGGGGGCGATCCAGATGCGGGGATTCTTTACGATGTTGCCCATCTGGAGCATACTGGTGCCGAGGCCCTGACTGATGAGGCCGCCGACGCCGTTTTCTTTATAGCTCATGATGGCAAAGCCGATCATCTGGGCGCAGCAGCCTGCCACGGCAGCGCCGCCGGCGAGGCCCGTCAGGCCGAGGGCCGCGCAGATGGCGGCAGAGGAAATGGGCAGGGTCAGGGCGACGCCCACGATGACCGAGACGAGGATGCCCATGAGGAAGGGTGCCTGTTCGGTGGCCCACATGATGAGGGTGCCCACCTGACTTGCGGCTGCGCCGATGGGGGCGGCGATGAGCATCGAGAGGCCGACGCCGGCAAAGATGGTCACCAGCGGGGTGACAAGGATGTCAACGCGGGTCTCCTTGCTGACGGCCTTGCCCAGCTCAGCGGCCACAATGGCGATGATGAGGACGGCCAGAGGGCCGCCTGCGCCGCCGAGGGCGTTGGAAGAGTAGCCCACCGTCACGAGGCTGAACAGTACCAGCGGCGGGCAGTGGAGCGCCCAGCCGATGGCCACGGCCATGGCCGGGCCGCTCATGGCCGAGGCGTAGCCGCCCAGGTCCACCAGCGTCTCAAGCCCGGTCTGCTGGCCCAGCGTCTTGATGATGGTGCCGATGAGCAGGCTGGCGAACAGGCCCTGTGCCATCGCGCCCAGCGCCTCGATGAGGTAGCGCTGGGGGGTGATGACGATGTCCTTGCGTTTTAAGAAATCTTTTACATTTGACATAAAGAATCTGCCTTTCCGTCTTAACACGTTCAGAGTGCAGCAAAAGCTGCATGACCATCATGATACCATACACGTGTCAAGACAGCAAGAGGAAAACGCAAAAATCCCGTTCGGAACGCATCTTTTTTTCTTTTGGGTGCAATAATACGGCGGCCTGGTCCGTTTTCCACATGGAACGTCGGCCGTGGTGGAAAACTTCCACGAAACGCCCCTCACGAGACACCGAAGGACATTGACGGGAGCTTGGGGTTGGGTGTATACTATAGACGTATAAATGGCATTTGAAGCACTTCTGGCGGCGAGAGGCCGCGTTAGAATACAGCTTGGAGGCAGCGCAAGCGGAATGAGACAGAAAGATACAGGAACACCAAAAAAGAAGACGCGCCGTGCGGCGGGCCAGATGGTGGCCTCGGCGGTGATGGCGCTTGCCATCGCGGTGGGTGGTTTTGGCACCACAGCCCTGCTGGCGTCCCAGCCTGCGGGCCTGACGGTGGAGCCGTCGGCTCTGCTGTGGGAGGGTGAGACCGATGCGGCCCACAGCACCAAAAAGGAAACGAAGAAAAATAATACGGAAACTCCGAAAAACGACTCTGCATCCTCTGAGGCGGAGAGCGCCGCTGCGTCTGCCGCGCAGCCGTCTGCTCCCAGCCAGAGCGTGAAAGAAGAGCCCGCTGCATCGGCGGCTCCGGCTGCACCCGCAGAGGAGACTGCCGCAGAGCCTGCAGCCCCGGAAACAGCTCCTTCTGCCCCCATGATGGGCGGCATCGACGAGCTGGAACAGGAGAACGGCTTCCCCCGCTTACAGCAGGAGACCGAGGCACTGGCCGCCGAAGACCCCCTGAGCGCTCCGGTGGAGCAGGATGCAGTGTCTCAGCCCGCTGAGCCGGAGACGAACTCCGAAGAGCAGAGCACCCTGCCGGTGAAGACCGAGGAAGGCACCATCCTGCTGACGCCGGAAGAGATCCGCGCGGCGCTGGATGCGGGTACGCTGGATGCGAGCAACATTGATACTGCCTGTCTTACCGACGAGAACGGCCTGCTGAGCTGGCTGTGGAACCTCCTGTTCGGGAAAAGAGACGATGACAGCAGCACCCCGGCTCCGGGTCCGGTCTATTCCGGCTGGCGCACCGTGGACGGCAAGACCTACTATTATGACCAGTACACCAACCAGCCGGTCACGGGCATCCAGTCCATCGACAACAAGCTCTATTACTTCGACGCCAACGGTGTCCAGCAGGACGCCACCTTCGGCATCGACGTCTCCAAATATCAGTCGAACATCGACTGGGAGCAGGTCAAGACGGCGGGCGTCAAGTTCGTCATCATCCGCATCGGCTACCGCGGCTACGGCAGCGGCGCACTGGTGCTGGACCCCATGTTCGAGCAGCACTTCACCAACGCCCGGAACGCGGGCCTCAAGGTGGGCGTCTACTTCTTCAGTCAGGCAGTCAACGAGAACGAGGCCCGGGAAGAAGCGCAGGGCTGCGCCTATGTCCTGAACGGCCGCAAGCTCGACTACCCCATCTACTTTGACACCGAGGCCTCCGGCGGCAGCAATGGCCGTGCCGATGGTCTGGGCGTCGAGGACCGCACCAAGTGTGCCATCGCCTTCTGCGAGGAAGTCAAGGCCCAGGGCTATCAGCCGGGCGTCTACGCCTCCACCCTGTGGTTCCGCAAGCGCATCGACCTGAACCGGCTGAAGAGCTACAGCATCTGGAACGCCCATTATAATGTGGCCGGCAGCCCCATCGCCTGCGATATGTGGCAGGGCACCTGCACCGCCCGCATCCCCGGCTACGGCGGACAGATCGACGTGAACATCAGCTATGTGGGCTGAGGAGGCGCGCATGGATACCATCCGCCTCATTGCCTCCGACCTTGACGCCACCCTGCTGGACGGCCAGAGCCAGCTCCCGCCGGACTTTGCGGAGACTGTCCGCGCTCTGGCAGAGCGGGGCATCCGGTTCGCTGCCGCCAGCGGACGGCCCATCTATACCTTAGAGAAGATGTTCGCGCCCCTGCAGGACGACATCATCCTTGTGGGTGACAACGGCGGTGCCATCTGCTGGAAGGGCGAGAGCCTGTATCTCTCCGAGATGGACGCTGCCGACTGGCACACGCTGGCGGGGCAGGCCCGGAGCGCGGGCCACGCCGCCGTCCTCTGCGGGCTGGAAACGGCCTATGTGGAGGAGCGGTTCCGGCCATACGACAGGGTCTTCAAGAGATTCTACACCAAGGTGGAATATGTCCCCCATCTGGAGGACGTGACCGCCCGGGTGGATAAATTCACCATCTACTTCCCCGAGGGAGATGCCCAGAAGGGCTACGACGCGCTTTATGGCCCGGTCTGGGGCGGGCGCTTCTCGGTGGCGGTGGCCGGTGCAGACTGGGTGGACATCATGAACCCCGGCGTCCACAAGGGCGCGGCCCTGCTTCTTCTGGGGGAGCGTCTGGGCGTCCCGCCCGAGGGCATGATGGCGTTCGGCGACACCTTTAACGACGCGGAGATGCTGAAGGCGGCAAAGTACGGTTTTCTCGTGGAGAACGGCTCGCCCGCCCTCCGGGAGGAGGTGCCCTTCCTTGCGCCGCCCAACACCAGCTCCGGCGTGATGCAGGTCCTGCGCCGCGTTCTGGCCCGGAATGGCCGGGTCTGTGAATCGGATTTCAGAAGAGCAAAATAGAGAACGGCATCGGAGAAAAGCTCAGATGCCGTTCTTTTTTATTGGTATAAAACTGCGCCCAGCACCGCCGAGAACAGGATCATCCCGATGGGCGAAGGGGCTTTGCCTCTGGCTTTCTGCCAGATGAGCCGCACCCCGGCCAGAATTGCAAGGATGCCAATGCCCCGCCATGCGGGCGAGGGCGTTTCAGCGGCGGTGGAGATGCCCAGCAGAGTGCTCAGCCCCATGGTGAAGGCTGTGGAGAGGATGAGGGCCACGACGCAGGGCCGGACGCCGGAGAGAAAAGCTTCGACCCCGGCGTACTTGAGCAGGTCGTGGATGAGGGCCGCGATGAGCAGGATGATGAAAAAAGACGGCAGAACGACGCCCAGCGTGGCGCAGAGCGCCCCCGGCACCCCGCCCTGCGACGCGCCGATGAAGGTGGCCATGTTGACGGCCAGCGGGCCGGGTGTGGACTCCGACACCGCGATGAAGCTCAGGAACTCGGCCTCGGAGAGCCAGCCGTTGAGCAGGACTTTCTCCCGGATGAGGGAGATCATGCCGTAGCCGCCGCCGAAGGAGACGGCACCGATCTCCAGAAAAGTGAGGAATAATTTCAGAAACATCTTACTTCCCTTCCTTTCTGCGGCCGATGAGCCATGCAGCCACGCCTGCCGCACCGCTGAGAAGGATGAGCAGGATGGACGAGACGCTGACACCGGCCAGTGAGAGACCCACCATCACCAGCATGACGGCGGCGAGAACGCCGGTGGCAAAGGGCGATTTGTCCAGCGCTTTGAGCATCCGCACACCTGCCGAGAAGATGAGGTAGATGACGCAGACCTGAATGCCCTTGAAGGCGTTGGCGATGACAGTGAGCTGGGTGAACTGCTCGAAAAACAGCGAGATGGCGTAGATGATGAGGAAGGACGGCAGGCAGACGGCCACGGTGGCCGTGGCCGCGCCGGGAACTTTGGCCAGCTTGTAGCCGAGGTAGGTGGCGCTGTTGATGGCCACCGGCCCGGGGGTGGATTCCGCGATGGCGGTCATGTCGAGGAATTCGTCTTTGTCCAGCCATTTGCGGCGCTGGATGAACTCTTCTTCCAGCAGGGCGATCATGGCGTAGCCGCCGCCGAAGGTGAACAGACCGATTTTGAAAAAGGTGAAAAACAGCGTCCCGAGGCTTTTGACCTCCTGCGCCGGAGTGTTATGTTTCATGGGGAGAGCCTCCTTTCCTTTATCTTACACGCGGGAAAGCCCGGCGTCAATAGCGGAGAAAAAGCGGGATTTTGTTTCCAGCGGCTTTACAATCCGGCCAAAAGGCGGTATTCTTTACCCATACCACTCTAAGATTCAGGAGGAAACGATGGACATCCGCCAGCTGCATTATTTTCTGGTCCTCTGCGAGGAGATGAATTACACCCGCGCGGCCCAGCGCCTGTTTTTATCCCGACAGGCCCTGCGTCAGAGCATCTCGGCCCTCGAGGCCGAATTGTGCGGGCCGCTCTTCCTCAGCGCCCACCACAGGCTCAGCCTCACCGACCGGGGCGTGAGCCTGCAGCGCCATGCCGCGCCGGTGGTGGAGCAGTTCCAGCAGATGCAGGCGGCGCTCCACGCCGAGATACAGTCGGCCCAGCCGGTGCGCATCGGCATCAGCGTCTCGCTGGTGCCGGACTATCTGCCCGGCCTCGAGACCCAGCTGGACAAGTTCCGCCAGCAGTACCCCCACATCGAGATGCGCTTCCGCCTGCTGGACAACGACGCCGTGGCCGAGGGCGTGGAGCAGGGCGAGCTGGATGCGGGCCTTGTGATGGACCTGGGCTGTGCCGCACCGGTGCTGGCCCGCACCACCCTGCGGGCCGACCCGGCCTGCCTGCTGGTGCCGCGGGGCCACCCCTTCTGGGAAAAGGAGAGCGTGCCGCTGGCCGAGCTGCGGAACCAGCGGGTCCTTCTGCCCAGCCTGCGGCAGGACCTGTTCGCCCCGCTGTGGGAGGCCTGCGCCCGGGCGGGCTTTGTGCCCAACGCTGAGATAGGCCCCAGCTTTTATCAGGCGTACTACCTCGTGCAGGAGCAGCTCTGCACCTGCCTGACCCGGTACGAGCCGGGCGCGCGGCGGGAGCTGGACCGGGTGCGGGATGTCCTGCTGGAAGACCTGCCGCCCCTCTGCGTCTCGCTTTTGCAGCGGCGCGACCATACGTCGGCTTATATCGACCTGCTGCGCAGCTACCTGATGGAGGTGCTGGGCGGTGCGGCTAGCCTGCCGCCCCGGCGCGGACGGTCGGCGAAGCCCTTCTATAACCTGCCCGTCCTGTCCAGCGCGGCGGCAAAGCCCGCCGTGGTACATCCTGCCCCCGGCACTCAGCTGCCCTTTGAGGGCGGACACAACTTCCGCGAGCTGGGCGGCTACGAGGCCGATGAGGGCAAGCACATCAAGTGGGGCCAGATCTACCGGGGCATCCCGACGTGGAAGCTCACCAGCGAGGCAGACCGGAAGCTGCTGGATTCTCTGGGCCTGCGCCTCATCCTCGATCTGCGCAGCGAGGCCGAAGCTGCCGAGACACCCGACTACGTGCCGGACGGCGCGCGGCTGGTGCGCATCTGCGGCCTCTGCCTCGAGAACGGCAAAGAGGTGGACTTTTCGCCCGAAGACCGGGAGAACCTGCTGAAGGGAATGCCCGACGAGGGCCGTCGGATGGCGGACGCCATGTACGAGCGGATGCTCTTCGGCAACAAGGCGTACAAGGAGCTGTTCCGTGCGCTGGAAGCCGGTGAGACGCCGGTGCTCTTCCACTGCTCGGCGGGCAAGGACCGCACCGGCGTGGCCGCCATCCTCATCCTGCTGGCGCTGGGCGCGTCGGACAAGACCATCGCCGAAGATTTTAAGAAGACGAACATCTGGCGCAGGCCGGAGCTGGAAGCCGTCTGGGCCGAGCACGCTGAGGAGATCGCCGCTGACCCTGCCCGGAAGGACTTCTACCTCGGCGTGTTCGGCGTCCACCCGGAGTCTGTTCCCTTCGTGCTGAGCATCATCCGGGAGCGCTATGGCAGTGCCGACGCCTATCTGGAAGCCGAATACGGCCTCACTCCGGCCCGCCTGATGCGCCTGCGCCGGATGTATCTCGAATAAATAAAAAAATAATTTCCGCTTTCGGCCTTACTTCTCCTTGACATTGTGCAAAATGTTTCGTAATATAAGAAGTAGTATGGAATCTAAGACGCTGCAGGCGGAACATTCCGCGACCAGATATTTCAATGGGGCTTCATCTGCCCGTTTTTATAAGCACATCTTGTAAATCGAAAAGCTGCACCAGACCTACCGCACAGGAAGATTTTTCTCTGCGTCTGTTCTTGTTGGCTTCTTTTGCGTTGAAAATTTGATTGATGTCTGGCCCGCGTTCGGCCGCACAGCGTCTCCTGCCTGTTAAAGCAAAGTTTGACTGTTAAGGAGAGTGAAGAACAATGACCGTGATCGGAGTGATCGTGGCATTGATCGTTGCTGTCGCTGCCGCAGCTGCGGGCTATTTTATTGGTTACAACAACCGTAAAAAGACCGCAGAGGCCCAGATCGGCAGCGCCGAGGCCGAGGCGACCCGGCTGGTGAACGAAGCGATCAAGACCGCCGACCAGAAGCGCAAGGAAGCCATTCTGGAAGCAAAGGATGAGGCTTTCCGCCTGAAAGCCGAGGTCGATGCCCAGAAGGCCGAGGCCGATAAAGAGATCAAGCAGCGCCGTGCGGAGATCAGCCGCCAGGAGAACCGCATCGACCAGAAGGAAACTGCCCTCGACCGCAAGACCGAGGCTCTGGAAAAGCGCGAGGAAGAGCTGAAAAAGAAGCACGAGGAGGCCGAGGCCCATCTGGCCGAGGTCGATGCCCTGCGCGCCAAGGAGATGGAGCGTCTGGAAACGCTGGCCGGCCTGAGCCAGGAGGACGCCCGCGAAGTGCTGCTGCACAAGATGGACGAGGAGCTGACCCACGAAAAGGCCATCCGCGTGGCCGCCTACGAGACCGATCTGAAGGAGAACTGCGACGGCATCGCCCGCAACCTCATCGGCCAGGCCATCAGCCGCTGTGCTGCTGACCACTGCAGCGAGACCACCGTCAGCGTCGTCCCGCTGCCCAGCGACGAGATGAAAGGCCGCATCATCGGCCGTGAGGGCCGCAATATCCGCGCCCTTGAGACGGCCACCGGCGTTGACCTCATCATTGATGATACCCCGGAGGCCATTACCCTGTCCTCCTTCGACCAGACCCGCCGCGAGGTGGCCCGCATGACGCTGGAGCGCCTCATCGGCGATGGCCGCATCCACCCCGCCCGCATCGAGGAGACGGTGGAAAAGTGCCGCCACGACCTCGAACTGCAGATGAAGCGGGAGGGCGAGCGCGCTGTCATGGAGCTGGGCATCCACGGCCTGCACCCCGACCTCATCAAGCTCATCGGCCGCCTGAAGTACCGCACCAGCTTTGGCCAGAACGCTCTGACCCACAGCATGGAAGTGGCCTGGCTGGCCGGCCTGCTGGCAGGCGAGATGGGCGTGAACGTCACGCTGGCACGCCGTGCCGGTCTGCTGCATGACATCGGCAAGGCTCTTGACCATGAGATCGAGGGCAGCCATGTCCAGATCGGTGTGGACATCTGCCGCAAGTACAAGGAAAATACCCAGGTCATCCACGCTATCGAGGCCCATCACGGCGATGTGGAGCCCAAGACTCCGCTGGCCTTCATCATTCAGGCCTGCGACGCCATCAGCGCTGCCCGTCCGGGCGCCCGCCGCGAGAATGTCGAGAGCTATGTGAAGCGTCTGGAGAATCTGGAGGAGATCTCTTCCAGCTTCGAGGGCGTCGAGCAGGCATTTGCCGTGCAGGCTGGCCGCGAAGTGCGCATCATGGTCAAGCCCGACGTCATCAGCGACGATCAGGTCATCCTGCTGGCCCGCTCCATCGCAAAGAAGATCGAGGACACGCTGGATTACCCCGGCCAGATCAAGGTCAACGTCATCCGCGAGAGCCGTGCCGTCGAGTACGCAAAATAAAATATCGAAAGATAGCAAGAGCCGCTGTGCGTATGCACGGCGGCTCTTTTTGCGTCCAGAGGGACTGCAATAGAGACGAATCGACCGCCGTACTGCACGAAACGTGTGGAACGGCGGCTTTATTTGTAGGATGTGCCAAAAAATCACCGAAAAGATTGTTGACAAAAACTCTTGTCAAACTGATAGGGGGGGGGGGGGTAAAATAAAAGAAGCAAAAACCACGAACAGGAGGTAAAAAATTATGCGGTTACGGAAAAATATGAAGCGGACGGCAGCGGCCGTTCTGGCCCTGAGCATGGCGGTGTCGGCAGTTGCTGCCCCGGCCTCGGCTGCTTACATCTGTAATGTGAGTCAGGGCAGTGTGGAAGTTTCGGTGGATTCTGAGGGCAATAAGACCATCAAGGTCGGCGACGACAGTGTCACCATCAAGACGGACGGCACCAAGGAAACGACCGGAAACGGCATCAAGGAGGATGGCGACGGTACGGAAGACATCGTCATCACTGGCGACAACACCAAGCCCGCGCCCACCGAAAGCCTGAACGCAGCGGAGGAGAACACCTCCGAGGTTGAAAAGTCCGGCGAGACCAAGACCGAGGGCGAGGGGAAGACCCAGAACTCCGCCGCTGAGAACAAGGAGCAGACCGAAGAGCCCGGCTCTCTGGAGCTGCTGGCCCCGGAGGACGAGCAGAAGAAGGACGAGGAGAAGAAGGACGAGCAGAAGCCCGCCGAAACGCAGGAGACGGAGCAGGACAAAAAGACCGAAAAGACCTCCGATCAGGTGATCGAGTACGGCCAGTATGACCCCGAAGCCCAGAAGGAGGCCGCCAAGCTCGAAGCCAAGCCTGTTGTCAAGCAGGAGACTGGGGAGAAAAAGGCCGCTGAGGAGAAGACCTACGGGGACACCAACGCCCCCATCTCCTTTACCGAAAAGGCGCAGGACGCCGCCCGCAATGTGGTATCGATCATCAATAATTTTACTACTCCTCTGAAGGTCATCCTCCGTGACCTGAAAGTGGATGCAGGGGATACAAACAAGAACGCTGTGACGATTAGCAGTAGCGCCGGTGTAAAGCTGGAGCTGGAGGGCAAAAATGAACTGACCGGCGGAAGCTCGGGAAATAGTGGAATCAGTGTGAGTGGAGTTTGGAATGGCCACGCGAGTGTTCCGGGAGGCAAGCTGACGATCCAGGGCAAGGAGGGCTCCTCTCTGTCTGCCACCGGCGGCTCGGGCGAGAGGTATGGCGGTAGCGGCATCCGGGCTTACGAGCTGGAGCTGGTGGACGCAACGGTTACTGCTACCGGCGGTGCCGGTGGCATAAGGGGCGGAAGTGGCGTGTATACCACCAACTCCGACGAGCTTAACATCAAAAATTCGAAGCTCATTGCAAGTGGCGGCGCAAGTGGCAGCCAGCAGGTCGTAGGAAATGATGAAAGTACCGGTGGCGGCTACGGCATTCACACCGAGTATGCAAAGGTCATTGTTGGAGAAGGCAGCGAGGTCATCGCCACTGGCGGCAGTGACAAGACTGAGAACAGAGATGCCAGGGGTGGTACAGCTCTTGACTTCTATCAGGGCGGCTATGAAGTCCAGAAGGGCGGCAAGCTGACGGCCATGGGCGGCAAGGCAGAGTCGGAGAAGGGCAAGGCCACCGGCGGCACTGCCCTCGTTGGATCGTATAGCGGCATCGTGTCCGCCGGCGAGACGACGCTCATCGGCGGCAATGCCAAGTCGGGCTCGGGCGAGGCTGTTGCCGGCGATGGCATCAATGGAGACAGCTATTACTTTCCGGAGGTCACCGTGAAGGATGGCACCTTCACTGCATTGGGCGGCAAGGCAGAGAACGCCAGCAACACAGCAACCAATGGCAACAGCATCTATATCAGCCCGTACGGGAATGAAGAACGGACCGAGTTGAAGGTTGAGAAGGGCGGCACCTTTATCACCGCCAAGCCGGATGGGTCGGATGAGAATGGAAACGGCATCACCGGCAAGATCAAGATCAACACCGCTGGCGGCAAGATCGAAGAGGTCGAGAATGCCAAGGTGGTCAAGAAAGACGACGGCACGGTTGAGGTGGTCGGCGATCTGGTTGGCGTGGTGACCGGCAACCTCAAGTATGAGCTGACGGCTACGGTACAGCCCACCTGCACCACCCCGGGCAAGCGGGTCTACACCTGCACCACTGAGGGCCATAAGGGCAAGACCTACGAGGAGACCATCGACGCACTGGGCCACGAGTTTGTGAATGGCGTCTGCACTCGCTGCGGCGCACCCGAGAGCAGCGGCGGCTCCTCCGCTGTCACCCTGACCGTTACCGGCGCAGGGGCCTACGAGACCTCCATTGCCGATGGCCGGTACACCGTTGCAGTGCCTGCTGAGACTGCCGTCCTTTCCGGCTGCCTGAGCAACCTGAAGGAGCTGAAGGCTCAGGGCGTGAACACCATCGTGTTCCGCACCCAGCTCCGTGAGACCGTCCTGAACATCGACAGCATGCTGTCTCTGGGCGTGGACGGCACCCTCTTTACCCTCACCCACTCCGGTGAGAGCGCAGAGCTGACGGTGGGCGGCGTTGCACACAACGAGCTGCTCCACTAAATAACCAACCTCCCAAGGCGGAGAGCTTCCGCATCTCCCCGCTTTGTACGAAAAGCCCCCCGGCACTTCCGCATGGTGCCGGGGGCTTTTTTGCGCCGGGAGGGGCGGAGGTTCAAAATTTTTTCATAATTTACTTGACAACAGGGTTTGTATGTAGTATACTCCACGGCAACCGAACAAACATACATACAAAGTAGGTTTGTGCTAAATGGGAGGAACATCATGAGAGAGCGAATGTGTTGACAGACAAAAACGACATCACACTCAAAAATAAAGGAGGATCCGTTTTATGTCTGTAGAAATTCTGGATCTGGCCGCACTGGCCCTGACTGCCGTATTTTTTGCCCTGCTGTACTACCTGCACAAGAAAAAGCACGTTGACTTCGGCGTGCGCACCATTCTGGCTGTGGGCCTCGGCCTCATCGTGGGCCTCGTGTTCAAGGGCCACCACACCTATGTCGCCGCTGTGGGTACCATCTACGCCCACGTCGTTTCGGCTGTGGTCATCCCGCTGCTGATCTTCAGCATCATTTCCAGCATTGCTGATATGGCTCGTACTGCCACCAACGTCGTCGGCGCTGCCGCCGCTACCACCCTTGTGGCTGCCACCGAAGGCCAGCTGGACAAGGCTGTGTACAATGGCGAGGTCGAAGCACCTGCTGCCGAGGCAGTCTGAGCACTTTTCAAAGTGCTTTTGAGACAAAACCTCAGGCACATGAAGTAAAATAAAGTCCGGACAGCCCGCTATGCAGAAAAAGCATAATGGGCTGTTTCCTTTATAAAAGAAAGATGCGACGCGAAACTGTACGTGGAAAAAGCACAAGTAATACTTATTTCACATGAATTGTACTTCGCATGAATACACATCAAGGGCAAAACTATACAAAATTCAAATCAAAATTTTGGTGTGCAGTTGGGCAAACTACAGAAATCGTTGGGTCGAGGGGATAAATTTGGCAAAAAGTCTTTTCTTTCGGCGGTGGACGATGTATAATGCCGCCAAGGCACAAGGGTGTGCAGAAAGCTCCAGAGGGGGAGCAGAACACCTTGTGCATTTTTCAGAAACAGTCGCTTTAATACGTTAAAGCAGTGTTAGAGAGGGGAAAAGATATTATGAGATTCGATCGTCGTATTTCGCGCCGCAGCTTTCTGGCAGCAGCAGGCGTATCCGCAGCAGCTCTGGCCCTGACGGCCTGCGGCGGCTCCAGCTCCACGGCAGCTTCTACCGCTGCCTCCACCGGTGCTTCCAGCGCAGCTGGCACTGCCGCAGGCGGCACCCTGAACATCATGCTGGAGACTGAGGTCCAGTCTCTGGACCCGCAGATCGCCACCGACGGCACCTCCTTTGAGGTCATCGCCGACTACACCGACGGTCTGATGCAGATGGATGCCGACGGCGCAGCTGTCCCGGCCCTCGCTGAGACCTACGACATCAGCGAGGACGGCAAGACTTATACCTTCCACCTGCGCGATGCAAAGTGGTCCAACGGTGACGCCGTCACCGCAGCCGACTTCGTGTTCGGCTGGCAGCGTGCTGTTGACCCCGCCAATGCTTCCGAGTATTCCTACATGCTGTCTGACATCGGCCAGGTGGTCAACGCCGCAGAGATCATTGCCGGTGAGAAGCCCGTCACGGATCTGGGCGTGACCGCAGTGGATGACAAGACCCTCGAAGTTCAGCTGAACGTCCCTGTCAGCTACTTCCTGAGCCTGATGTACTTCCCCACCTTCTACCCTGTCAACGAGGCATTCTTCAACACCTGCAAGGATACCTTCGGCACCAGCCCCGACACCGTCCTGTCCAACGGTGCATTCATCATGACCGACTACCAGCCCGCTGCTACCGCATTCGAGCTGACCAAGAACCCCGACTACTACGACGCTGCAAACATCGCTCTGGATGGTCTGGCCTATCAGGTCATCAAGGACAGCCAGCAGGCTCTGATGAGCTTCCAGACCGGCGCACTGGATCTGACCCTGCTGAACGGCGAGCAGGTGGACCAGGTAAAGGACGACCCCCAGTTTACCAGCGTGGGCGCCGGCTACCTGTGGTACATCAGCCCCAACATCGATGCGGTGCCTGAACTGGCAAACGAGAACCTGCGCAAGGCTATGACCTTCGCCCTCGACCGCGACGCCATCACCGGCGATGTCCTGAAGGATGGCTCTGCCCCCTGCTACACCGCCGTTCCTCCGCAGTTCGCCACCGGCCCGGACGGCAGCGATTTCAGCGCCGACCAGACCAAGTTTGCTGATTCCTGCGCATTCGATGCAGCCAAGGCAGCCGAGTATTACGAGACCGCCAAGAGCGAGCTGGGCAAGGACAGCTTCTCCTTCGACATGATCGTTGATGCCGACGATGCACCTCAGAAGGTGGCACAGGTCGTCAAGGAGCAGCTCGAGACCACTCTTCCCGGCCTGACCGTGAACCTGACCGTCGAGCCCAAGAAGCAGCGCGTGCAGGATATGCAGGACGGCAACTTCCAGCTGGGCCTGACCCGCTGGGGTCCCGACTACGCCGACCCCATGACCTATCTGGGCATGTGGGTCACCGGCAACTCCAACAACTACGGTCTGTGGAGCGACGCCGAGTATGACTCCATCATCGAGGAATGCACCACCGGCGACCTCTGCACCGACCCCGAGGGCCGCTGGGCAGCTCTGTACGATGCAGAAGCCATCGTTCTGGAGCAGGCAGTCATCTTCCCGCTGTACGGCCAGTGCAATGCCGAGATGATCTCCAGCGCCGTTACCGGCGTGGATTTCCACCCGGTGGCTTTGAACCGTGTGTACAAGCGGGCCGCAAAGAACGCTTAAAGAAAAAACGCTGAACAAAGGCCGCACAGTGGCCCGCAAAAGCCACTGTGCGCCTTTTTGGCATTGTATCTGTCCGCGGCCCGCGCACGACTGACTGCGGATAGGAAAACCAAAGGGGGTTCACCTGACGTGAAAAAATATACGCTCAAGCGTATCCTCACCTCGCTGTTTACGCTGCTGGCCATCCTGCTGGTGCTGTTCATCCTGATGCAGCTGATGCCCGGCTCGCCCTTCAACGACGAAAAGCTGACAGCCGATATGAGAGCCGCGCTCTATGCAAAATACGGCCTTGACCAGCCGATCTACATCCAGTTCTTCCGCTACGTGGGTAATATGCTCCGGGGCGATCTGGGTGTGAGCTACAACATCTCCAAAAATACGCCCATCTCCCAGCTCATCCAGTCCCGCCTGCCCATCTCCATCCAGATCGGCGGCATGGCCGTCACGCTGGGCGCTCTGGTGGGCCTTGTGCTGGGCATCATCGCTGCCCTCAAGCGGGATACCATCTTCGACACCATCGCTACCATCATCTCGGTCATCGGCGTGTCGGTGCCGTCCTACGTTTTCGCACTGGCCCTGAGCTACACCTTCGGCTTCAAGCTCCGCTGGTTCCCGATGCTGTTCTCCGCCAAGGATGTCTTTGGTTCGAGTGTCCTGCCCAGCGTGTCGCTGTCCATGTTCACCATGGCATCCATCGCCCGCTTCACCCGAAGCGAGATGATAGAAGTCCTCGACTCCGACTATATGCTGCTGGCCGAGAGCAAGGGCATCTCCGGCCCGGCGCTGATCTTCCGCCACGCCCTGCGCAATGCGCTCATTCCGATTATTACGGTTTTGGCCCCCCTCATCGTTGATTTGATGACCGGCTCGCTGGTGGTCGAGAAAATTTTCGCCATCCCCGGCGTGGGCAGCCTTCTGGTGACGGCCATCCAGTCCAACGACTACAACGTGGTCATCGGCCTGAGCTTCATCTACAGCGCCATGTACATTGGCATCATGCTGGTCGTTGACCTGCTGTACGGCATCATCGACCCGCGCATCCGTCTGGCAAAGGGGGACGACTGATATGGCAGAAAAAGCGATTCGACTGGGCGGCGAAAGCACCGCCGCAGCCATCACGCAGGCCGTGCAGGAACTGTACCCTGAGCACAAGTTCACCGAGGCAGAGTTTGCCCGGAAGGACAACGCGGCTGAAATCGCGGTGGATACCAACTTCGCGGCCCAGAGCTTCTGGAAGGACGTCCGCATCCGCTTTTTCCGCAAGAAGAGCGCCGTGCTGGGCCTCGTGATGATCATGATCATCCTGCTGCTGGCCATCTTTGGCCCGGGAATGAATGCTTATACTTATTCCGGCCAGGATCTGAGCCAGAAGAATTTTGCGCCTCGCGTCCCCGGCATCGAGCAGTTCGGCATTCTGGACGGCAGCGAGAAGATGAGCACGACCACCGGTACGAAGATCGTCAACAACTATGTCGAAAAAGGCAAGGATGACGTCTACTACTGGTTCGGCAGCGACCTCTATGGCCGCGACATCTGGACCCGTACCTGGGAAGGTGCCCGCGTCTCCCTTATCATCGCCGTGGCGGCTGCCGTCATCGATATGGTCATCGGCATGAGCTACGGCCTCATCTCGGGCTACTTCGGCGGCAAGGTGGATATGCTGATGCAGCGCTTTCTTGAAGTTGCCAACGGCATCCCCCGTCTGGTCATCGTTACGCTGCTGCTTCTGGTGCTGCAGCCCGGCATGATCACCATCATCTTCGCCCTGATGCTGACCGAGTGGGTGGGCATGAGCCGC
This sequence comes from Faecalibacterium sp. Marseille-P9312, assembly GCF_902497445.1. Lineage (NCBI taxonomy): Bacteria > Bacillati > Bacillota > Clostridia > Eubacteriales > Oscillospiraceae > Faecalibacterium > Faecalibacterium sp. Marseille-P9312. Next base: position 8,236 of record NZ_CABVEW010000017.1, on the reverse strand, counting down.
ATCGCCCGCGCTGAGATGCTCAAGCTGAAGGACCAGGAATTCGTTCTGGCTTCCCGCACTCTGGGTGCCGGCAGCTTCTTTATCATCTTTAAGGAAGTGCTGCCCAACATCATCGGACCCATCATCACTCAGGTCATGTTCAGCATCCCCACCGCGATCTTTACCGAGGCATTCCTTTCCTTCGTGGGTCTGGGCATCCCGGTGCCGCAGTGCTCACTGGGCTCCCTGATCAGTGAGCTGTACAACAGCTTCACCACCCATCCCTATCAGATCATCCCGCCCATCGTGGTCATGAGCCTGCTGATGCTCAGCTTCAACCTGCTGGCCGACGGCCTGCGCGAGGCACTTGACCCCAAGATGAAGAGTATGTAAGGAGGCGCACAACATGCCTGATACGAAAAGAGAACAGGTCTTGTCGGTGCGAGACCTTGATATTACCTTTAAGACGACGGCTGGCCCCGTCCACGCCATCCGCGGCGTGAACATCGACCTGTACAAGGGCGAGACGGTGGCGCTGGTGGGTGAGTCTGGTTCCGGTAAGTCTGTCACTATGAAGGCGGCCATGGGCATTCTGGCCCAGAACGCCAAGGTGAACAGCGGAAGCATCCGGTTCAGCTACCATCACGCCGACGGTAGCCCTGAAACCGTCGATCTGCTGCAAAAAGATAAAAAGTGGATCCGCCGCCACATCAACGGCAAGCGTATCGCCATGGTCTTTCAGGACCCCATGACCAGCCTTGACCCCACCATGACCATCGGCAAGCAGATTATGGAAGGGATGCTCTGGCACTTCAAGATGCCCAAGGCTGAGGCATATCAGAAGGCCCTCAAGCTGCTGGAAGAAGTCGGTATCACGGACGCCGAAAAGCGGATGAAGAGCTACCCGCACCAGCTGTCCGGCGGTATGCGTCAGCGCGTGGTCATCGCCATCGCACTGTCCTGCGACCCGGACCTGCTCATCTGCGATGAGCCCACCACCGCACTGGATGTGACCATTCAGGCGAAGATCCTCGAGCTCATCCGCAGCATCCAGAAGGAGCGCGGCATTTCGGTCATCTACATCACCCATGACCTCGGCGTCGTGGCAAAGGTGGCGGACTATGTCGATGTCATGTACGCGGGCAAGATCGTGGAGACCGGCACCATCGACGAGATCTTCTACGACCCGCGCCACCCCTACACCTGGGGTCTGCTGTCGGCCATGCCCGACCTCGATACCGCCGACGAGCGTTTGTACACCATCCCCGGTTCGCCGCCGAACCTGCTGCATGAGAAGGCCGGCGACGCCTTTGCGCCCCGCAACAAGTACGCGCTGGAGATCGACGACGAGATCGACCCGCCCATGTTCAAGATCAGCGACACCCACTTCGCAGCCACCTGGCTGCTGGACCCCCGCGCTCCCAAGGTGGAGATGCCGCCGGAGCTGAAAGACCGTGTGGCCCGTATGAGCGCAGAAGCAAAAAAGATCGAGGAGGCGGAGTAAATGGCAGCACAGAGCGCTACCCCTCTTCTGAAGGTCGAGGGACTGAAGCAGTATTTCAAGGTGAACAAGAACTTCACCGTCAAGGCTGTGGACGATGTCAGCTTTGAAATCTATCCCGGCGAGACGTACGGTCTGGTGGGTGAGTCCGGCTCGGGCAAATCCACCATCGGCCGCAGCATCATCCGGCTGTATGACCCCACCGCAGGCAAGATCACCTTCGACGGGCAGGACATCAGCGGACGTCTGACTCACGCCCAGAACAACACCCTGCGCACCCAGATGCAGATGATATTCCAGGACCCGATGGCGTCCCTGAACCCCCGCAAGAAGGTGGAGGACATCATCGGCGAGGGCCTGGACATCCACCATATGTACAAGACCCAGGACGAGCGCCGCGAAAAGGTGGAGAAAATTCTGGAGAAGGTCGGCCTTGCGCCCGAGCACGCTGAGCGCTACCCCCACCAGTTCTCCGGCGGTCAGCGCCAGCGCGTCGGCATCGCCCGCGCCCTCATCATGAACCCGAAGCTCATCATCGCCGACGAGTGCATCTCGGCACTGGACGTGTCGATCCAGGCACAGGTCGTCAACCTGATGAAGGACATCCAGCAGGAGACCGGCACGGCCTACCTGTTCATCGCACACGACCTGTCCATGGTCAAGTACATCTCCGACCGTATCGGTGTGCTCCATCTGGGCCACCTGCTGGAAACGGGTACCACGGAAGAAATTTTTGCAGATCCCATTCATCCCTACACCCGGAGCCTGCTGTCGGCTATCCCGCTGCCGAACCCGGTGGTGGAAAAACGCCGCGTGGCCGAGACTTACGACTATGCCACTTCCGGCATCGACTACAGCAAAGGCACCAGCCACCTCGTCAGCGGCAGCCACTACGTCAAGTGTACCGATGAAGAGTTTGCAAAGTGGTGTAAATAAAATGAAAACGCAAGTCTCTTGACAACTTGCGTTCTAACGTCTATAATGAAGACAAAGAAAGGCGCTGCCCGCACAGTGGTCAGCTCCCTCCTCTAACATGACAATTTAAGAAAATTGACCGCTCGAGTTTGGTAGACATGGGGCGGTCATTTTTCTTGTCAGTTTATTTTCTCGAATAGTGTTTTGCGTGGTGCGTATTCCGAAAAAATACTTGGGCAATCGTCCAAGTGATTTTGGCAGTGCCAATGATAACGGTGGCCAGAAGGCCGAGCAGAGCAATAACAGTATTCAAAATATCCATGATGGATTTCCTCCTTCAAGTCTTTCATGTATAAATGATCAAGACCATCCGGAGGATGACAAAAATTGGACTTCCTCCGGACGGCACACGGAATGTGATGCCGAGGAGGGAGCATGACCGCTGCACTTGCAGGACAGCGCCTTTCTAATCACAGAATAACACAAATAGCAATGGATTTCAATGGCACGGCCTACCTTATATAGTGGGGCGCAAAATGTCTTCGGGCAGGGCGTTGTATTCCACACGGAAATTTGGTATCATATACAATACGGCTTTTGTTATGCGACGCGGCGCGATTTGCGCCCGGAGAGATATTGGGAGGAACGATATGATAATCCCCGGCATCCTGTTTCTTTTTGGATTGCTCTGCCTCATCAAGGGCGGTGACTGGTTTGTGGACGGCGCATCGGCGCTGGCCCGCCGGTTCCATCTGCCGGAGCTGCTCATCGGCGCAACGGTGGTGTCCGTCGGCACTACCCTGCCCGAGGTGATGGTGTCCACCATCTCGGCAGTGTCCGGCCACGGCGAGATCGCCTACGGCAACGCCATCGGTTCTGTCATCTGCAACACGGCCCTCATCGCGGCCATTACGGTGGCCGTGCGGCCCGGCAAGGTGGACCCGAAGCCCCTGCGTGTGCCGGTGGCTTTCTTCTTTGCAGCTGCGGCCATCTACTGCGTGGCAGCTTACGGCATGGGCCGCTTTACCCGTCCGATGGGCCTGCTGATGCTGGGGATGTTCGTGGCCTATCTGGCGGCGAATGTCTGGCAGATGAAAAATGCCCCGGCAGAGCCGGAGCATGAGGAAGAGCCGATGGGCATCGGAAAAATCGTCCTGCTGCTGGTGGTGGGCGCAGCCCTCATCGCGCTGGGCGCGAACCTGCTGGTGGACAACGGCACCATCATCGCGCAGGCGATGGGCGTGCCGGAATCGGTCATCGCGCTGACCTTCGTGGCGCTGGGTACCTCGCTGCCTGAGCTGGTCACGGCCATTACTTCGCTGATGAAGGGCCACAGCGACCTCTCGCTGGGCAATGTCGTGGGTGCGAATGTCTTCAACCTCGTGCTGGTCAGCGGCATGTCGGTGACACTGGCACCGTTTGAGATCCCGCAGAGTGCGACCCTGTTCGGTATCAACTCGAGTCTGGTGCTCGAGCTGCCCGTGATGCTGCTGGTGATGGCGCTGCTGACCATCCCGGCGCTGGTGCGTGGAAAGCTCTCCCGTGTGCAGGGTGTGGCGCTGCTCTGCATCTATGCCGCATTCTGCGCAGTGCAGTTTACAATGTGAAACCGCGTAAATCGACAAAAAGCAATCTTTTTTCGGTTGACAGGCGTTGACAGGATCCTTTATTATAAGAGTATAAAATGGTTTGCCCAATAGGATGGACAGAGAAAATGACCGCTGCGGAGCAGGAGACCGCAGCGGTCATTTTTTGCTTGTCTTGAAAAATGCTATCAGGAAACGAATACAGCCACGACGAGCTCCTGACCGCCGATGACGCCGACGGCAAAGCCGGTCTTCTGGCTGGCAGTGCGCTGAGAACTGTCAGAGTAAACAAGAAGAGTCCGATTGGTGAGGAGGGTGAGGGCGACACCACTGAGGTCGGCATCTCCCCGCAAAGCACCATCTTCCAGAACATCGGCGCTGAGAAGCGCATAGCTCACCAAATATGTCTCATCGGGAGAAGGCGAAAGCCTGTTCAAGACTACATCGGCACAATTTGAAAGCCCGGTATCCCTGCTCTCAGACAGTAGCTCGATGGCAGCGGCTGCATTGTTGCCAGATTCCTTCTGGATGCACAGGAAGATCGTCTCGGCGACAGAGTCGGCACCTTGGATATAGGAGTCCTGGGTAGTCTCGGGGCGACGGATGTCTACGGTGTTCAGGGCGGCGAGCAGTTTCTCCTTTCCCTGGGAGGTGTTTTTTGAGGGAACATTGTCCGGCAGGATGAGCGGCCCGGCCCCAGCCTGACAGCTGCAGAGCAGGAGCAGGATGCTGAGAACAGCTCCACAAATAAAACTGCATCGTCTGACACACTGCATCATGGTGGGACCTCCTGTCGGTATGGCACGATTTCACTGAAATGGAGTAGAAACGATGGAATCCAACTCGCAGCAGCACTTTTCATCTCTTATGACACAATGATATGATTTCGACGACAGAATGTCAATGTTTTTGAGAAAACTCGCAAAAATCTGGAAAGATAGCCAATGAAAACCGTTGAAATTTGACGTATCAGACAATTTTCGAGAAAATGAACAGCAGCCCCGCCTGAAAAGCGGGGCTGCTGCAATTACTGGGGGATATTGAGCTTTTTACTCGAGTCTCAGGCTGTCCAGCACTTCATTCACTACATCCAGCGCCACCTGTCCGGGCGCGCTGGCCTGCCCGGGGTTGGCGAAGGTCATGGCAGAGCCGAACGTCTCACCGCACAGGCGGCTCACTGCGCCCAGCGCACCCATGCTCATGGTGATGACGGGCGTTTCGGGATGCTGCTCTGCCATCTCTGCTGTGGCGGCCAGCAATTCGAGGACGTCAGACGGCGAGTTCGGCATCACAGCCAGTTTGGGCAGGTCAGCTCCGGCCTGCTGCATGGCGGTCAGGCGCGTGACCATCTCCGTCCGGGACGGCGTTTTGTGGAAATCATGGCTGGAACAAACCACTGTGACACCGGCCTTGTGCGCCTGCCCGATGAGGGCCGGAAGTCCTTCTCGATTCGGGAAGAACTCGATGTCAAGCAGATCGGCACAGCCGCTGACACAGACCGTGCCGCAGAAATCAGCGTATTGCTGCCGCGTCAGGGAGACCTCTCCGCCCTCTGCTTTGGTGCGAAAGGTCACGAGCAGGAGTTTTTCGCCCAGCGCTGCTCGCAGACCGGACAGCACCCGCTTCCGTGCGGCAGCATCCAGAACATCGGAAAACCAGTCGGCCCGCCACTCGATGCAGTCGGCCTTCAGCGCGGACAGCCGCCTGGCCTCACGGAGAATATCGTCCTCTGTGCGGGCGACGATGGGCAGGATGACTTTCGGACGGCCTGCGCCGATGCAGCAGCCGCGGATGGTGATGCTGGACATGATAACTACCTCACTGCAAAAAGATACTTTCATCATACGGCCTGCCCCGCTGCTTGTCAAGCCTGCCGGAGCAAAAACCGAAAGCAAGCCGCTTTTTGTGGAAATTTGCACTTGCGGGATGACCGAAAATCGTTTACAATAAGCGCAGCAAAGGCAGCGTGGCCCGCATGGGGCTGCGCTGCCTTTTTCGTTTTGGGAGGGAAAGAAAATGAAGGAAATGAAAACGACTGCGCAGGTGCTGGTGGACTGTCTGGAGGCTGAGGGCGTTGATGTGATGTTTGGCATTCCGGGCGAAGAGACGCTGGATCTGATGTTTGCGATTCGGGACAGCAAGATACGCTTCATCCCGGTGCGCCACGAGCAGGGTGCGGCCTTTATGGCGGATGTCTATGGCCGTCTGACCGGCCGGGCCGGCGTCTGCCTGTCCACCCTTGGCCCCGGTGCCACCAACCTTGTCACCGGTGTGGCGGATGCTTATCTGGACGGTGCGCCGCTGGTGGCCATTACGGGCCAGGTCGGCACCGACCGGATGCAGCTCACCAGCCACCAGTACCTTGACCTGACCGCGATGTTTGAGCCTATCACCAAGCGCTCGAAGCAGATCATCCGCCCCGACACGGTGGGCGAGATCGTGCGGCTGGCCTTCAAGCACGCCGAAAAGGGCAAGCCGGGCGCGACCCATATCGACCTGCCCCAGAATATTGCAAAAATGCCCGCCGACGCCGTGCCGCTCAAGCGCCAGCAGATGCATGAGGTCTATGCCGACCCGGCCCACATTGCAGCGGCAGGAAAAATCATCAGCGAGGCGAAAAATCCGGTCATCCTTGCAGGCGCGGGTGCGGTGCGCGGCCATGCCGCCGCTGCTGTCACCGAGCTGGCTGACCGCCTGCACATCCCGGTGGTCAACACGATGATGGCCAAGGGCATCATCCCGATGGATGACAAATACAGCCTCTGGACCATCGGCATTCCGCAGAAAGACTATGTCAACCAGCTCTTCGACCGGGCGGATGTGGTCATCGCGATCGGTTACGACATCGTGGAGTGCGCACCGGCCAAGTGGGGCGCACGAGAGAATATGACCATCGTCCACATCGACAGCGCTCCCGCCGATGTCAACAAACGGTATCAGCCCGCTGTGGAAGTGGTGGGCGACATTTCAGAAAGCCTGTATGAGATCCTGCGCTGCGCCCACCGCACCGGTGAGCCGGAATTTGCACTGGCTCTCCGCCAGACAATGGTGGCAGAGCATGAGGCAATGGCGGCGGACGACAGCTGCCCCATGAAGCCGGCGCGCATCCTCGCCGATGTGCGGAAGGTCATGGGCCGCGACGACATCGTGGTCAGCGATGTGGGCGCCCATAAGATGTGGATCGCCCGCCACTACGACTGTTATGAGCCCAACACCTGCCTCATCTCCAACGGCTTCGCCAGCATGGGCTTCTCCATCCCGGGCGCGTTCGCGGCAAAGCTTCTCTATCCGGAGAAAAAGGTGCTGGCGGTCTGCGGCGACGGAGGCTTCATGATGAACAGTCAGGAGCTGGAAACAGCGGTGCGGGAGCATGTGCCTTTTGTGACCCTCATCTGGGAGGATTCCAGCTACGGCCTCATCAAGTGGAAAGAGCAGGAGCAGTTCGGCGGCGAGCACTGCTATGTGGACTTTTCGAATCCCGATTTCAAGCTGCTGGCAGAGGCTATGCACTGCAAGGGCTATCGTGTTGAGAAGGCAGAGGAGCTTATCCCCACGCTGGAAGAGGCTTTCAAACAGGATGTCCCCAGCGTCATCGTGGTACCGGTGGACTATAGTGAGAATATGAAGCTCACGGAACACCTCAAGCAGGTGTATGCCCAGAAGTAACTATCATATATAAGAGAGCATCCGTTTGCCCGGTGAAGGCAGCAGATGCTCTTCTTATTATATATAGTGCAACGCCCCCTCCCACTGGGAGGGACAGCACATCGCAGGCGTGCTGAACGGGTGTCAAAGCAGGGACTGATTTCAAGTGAAAAACTGGCGGATGTATACAAAAGCAAAAAAAGAGCAAAAAACTTGTAAAAAAGGCTTGCAAAGCGGCCCGGCGTATGGTATTATACTTGAGCGCCAAGCGCTGAGACAAAAGAATGACTTCTGAGTCTCAGCTGGAAGTAAAGCGAAAAGAACCAATAGACGTCCGAAAGTTCCGGCCAGCGCCGAGAAACTGAGAATGCTCCAAGTTCGCCGGAGAGATCTGAATCACGAAAAACTTCGAAAAAAGAGCTTGACAAAAAATCACTTCCGTGATAAAATAATCAAGTCGTCAGCCGCAAGGCTGAGGCGCAAACAGGACCTTGAAAATTGAACAATATCGAAAAACTTGTAACGGAACCTATTTTCGTGTTGGAAAAACACGTTAAACAATTCCAAACAAAGTAATTCACACAGGACGCAAGCGATTGCGTGCTGAGCG
>NZ_CABVEW010000016.1:0-77205 GCF_902497445.1 Faecalibacterium sp. Marseille-P9312 | reverse complement strand
GTAAAGAAAAAGTCCGGAGTAAAAAGGAGGCGGGAGGATGAAAAAAAAAGAGGAGAGGAAAAGGAGGGAGGGGGGGGGAGGGTAAAATAAAACCGCAGAAGCCTGCAATAATTCAGGAGGTAAAAAAGTATGCGGTTACGGAAAAATATGAAGCGTGCGGCGGCAGCCGCGCTGGCCCTGAGCATGGCGCTTTCGGCGGCAGCCCCGACGGCACTGGCAAAGGATTATTACATCAATAACGGTGATATTACGGTGACCGTTACGGAAAAGGGCGAAACCTATGTCCGTGTCGGCGATGCGAAAAACAAAGATGACATCGGCGAAATAGACAAGACGGAGGTAGTCATCAAGGGCGGCGAGGACCCGGACAAACAGACCAAGAACAACTCTGACGGGTCGGCGGACGAGGTCGAAAAACAGAAGCCGGTGGTGGATGCCGAGCCGGGAGCGCCTGCGGAGAATACCGGCACGGAGCTCATCGTCTGGCCCGAGAACGTGAAAAGCGGGGAAGCCCAGGAAAAGGACGACCCAGAGCCTGCGGATGTCGAGCCGAAGACGCCGGACACGCAGAAGCCCGAAGGGAAGACCGCCGCCGCCACCCTCGAGGCACCGACCGGGCAGAAGCCTGTCGAGGAGGACGCAGATGACGACGATGACATCATGACCTATGAGAACAACACCGCCGGCACGGTGACAAAGGCTGTGAACGAAGCGGTGAAGCATATCATTACAATCATCAACAACTGCACCAAAAAGGATACGACGGTCACGCTCGAAAACGTGAATATCAATGTGAGCACAGATAGTAAGGCCGCGCTGTCTGTAAAAGGCGAAGGTGACACGACCCTGAAGCTGGAGGGAGACAATACCCTGAGGAGTGGAAACGGCTATGCTGGCGTCGAGAAAAATGATAATACTTCGAGCGGAAAACTGACCATCACAGCGGACAGTAACCAGAATACTTTAATGGCAGTTGGCGGTTCAGGAGGTGCAGGAATCGGGAGCGATAATAATAATAGTACATCGAAATTGGGCATCACCGGCGGTACAATTACTGCAACAGGTGGAAACTATAGCGCGGGTATCGGTGGCGGAATCAGAGGAAATGCAGATGTGACGATTACCGGGAACGCGGTTATCAAAAAGGCACAGGGAAACTATAATGGCGCTGGCATCGGCGGTGGCGGTGTCGGGAATGGAACTGTTACGATTTCTGGAAATGCAGTGGTCGAAGAGGCAGTCGGCGGTACAAGCGAACGTGGAGGCGCTGGCATTGGTGGCGGTGGCTGGAAAGATGGCGATGTCACGATTTCCGGCAACGCAAAAGTAGATGCACAGGGAGGGACTAGTGCGGCCGGCATCGGAGGCGGTGGTTCTGGCAGTGGAACGGTGAAAATTTCCGGAAATATACAGGTCTCTGCAAAAGGTGGAAAAGCCGGAGACCGGTATAAAGGATATTTGGGTGATGGAGCGTCTATTGGTTCCGGTGGATATTCATCGAACGGCAACACTACAGGTACACCGGTCAAAGGCGAAGAAATAGAGCTGGACCTCTCTGACATGACTGGGGGCTCGGTGACTCGAGTTGATGGAAAAACCGAGAGTGAACATATCCACGATTGGCAAGAAGCGAATCGTGTGGCTGCAACTCAGGACTCGGCAGGCGAAGTAGAATACTTCTGCAAGGGATGTGGCTCGACGAGCGTGAAGATTCTGCCGGTCATGCAGCCTGCGGCAGAAGAAAACTCGAGTGACGCCGCCATCGTCCTCACTGTCACCGGCGCTCATGCCTACGAGATGTATCTGGAAAATGCCCGCTACATCGTCACAGCGGATTCTGACACCGCCATCCTCTCCGGCCGTCTGGGCAATCTGGCAGACCTGAAAGCGCAGGGCGCAGATACCCTCGTCTTCCGTACCAAGAGCCGCGAGACGGCGCTGGACATCGACGCCATGCTGTCGCTGGGCGTGGAGGACACCCTCTTCGCCCTCACCCACAGCGGCGCAGATGCAAGGCTGACCGTCGGCGGGGTCGAGCATAACGAACTGCTGTAAGACAGCATAACAAAGAGGCCGTTGTGTTTTACAACGGCCTCTTTCGTCGTGCTGTATTTTATTCTTCCGATTTAGGAGCTTCGGGGTGGCGGCACTTGGCCAGCATATCCAGCTCCGGCATCAGCTCGGTGCTGATGACCGAGAGCATCTGCTCCATCTTGTCGCAGTCCTCAGCTGGGAAGCGCTTGCGCACACGCTCGATGACCGTGTGCAGGTAAGAATAGCTGATGCTGTAGTAATCGATGTATTTCTGGGTGGGGCGCAGGAAGTATTCGCGGCGGTCGGTGGTGGACTGGATCTTCTCCACATAGCCCTTTTTGACGAGGCTGCCGATTTTATAAGCCGCGTTGGGGGTGGAGATGCCCATCATGCGGGAAAACTCTGCAATGGTGGGCTCCCCCATCGCCATGATGCCCTCCATGCAGAAGGACTCCACCGTAGTCAGCGTGGCTTCGCGGGTGGCAAAGCGCTGAAATACATTCTGATAAAAATGCAGCTTGAATTTTGTATAGACGTCCTGAAAGACTTCTTCCAGCATGGGGTTTTCCTCCAGTGAGCAAATAGCTCAAAAAATTTACTCTTTTGATAAGTATACCATGATTTGCGCCGGAGGGGAAGACAAAAATCTACGATTCCGTTAAGATTTTGTGACCTCTTCCTTCCCAGTATGGCCCATCCGCGCCCTGACGAGGCTGAGCACGACGAGTTCGATGACGATGGCACAGGCCAGCAGCACGAAGGAGGTCAGGGTGTTGGCGGCATCGCCGAGGACAGCCTGTGCTGCGCCGCAGAGCAGGTAGCAGCCCGCCGAGATGGCGGCAGCGGTCATGGCGTAGGGCAGCTGGGTGGAGACATGGTTCACGTGGCTGCAGTGCGCGCCGGCAGAGGCCATGATGGTGGTGTCGGAGATGGGCGAGCAGTGGTCGCCGCAGACCGCGCCGGACAGGCAGGCGGCGATAGAGACCACCAGCATCTCACCCTCCGGGAACGCATGGCAGACGATGGGGACCAGAATCGAGAAGGTGCCCCAGGACGTGCCGGTGGCAAAGGCCAGGAAGACCGCCACCACAAAGATGATGATGGGCAGCAGGTACTGCAGAGCCGCCGCAGAGCCGCTGAGCAGGCTTGCGACGTAGTATTTTGCGCCCAGCAGGCCGGTCATGCCGGAAAGCGTCCATGCCAGCGTCAGGATGAGCATGGGGCTGACCATGGCCTTGAAGCCCTCGGGGATGCAGGCGGCGAAGTCCTGAAAGGTCATGACGCCCCGCACCCGGTAAAACACGAAGGTGAACATCAGGGCGATGGCGCTGCCCATCACGAGGCCCATGGAGGCGCTGCAGTTGGCAAAAGCGGTGACGAAGTCCACGCCCTCAAAGAAGCCGCCGGTGTACACCATGCCGAAGATGCAGGCCGCGATGAGCACCAGCACCGGCGCGATGAGGTCCACCACATGGCCGCGGGTGTCGCTGCCGTCGTCCGCGTCGTCGCCGTAGGGGCGGTCGTCGGTGGTGAAGAGGTCGCCCAGCAGGGCGTTATCCTCGTGCTTCTTCATGGGGCCGTAGTCGAGGCCGCTGAAGATGAGGAAGAGGCTCATCACCATGGTGAGGATGGCGTAGTAGTTATAAGGGATGGTGCGCAGGAACATGGTAAAGCCGTTGATGCCCGAGCCTTCCGGGACGGAGGACGTGACGGCGGCGGCCCAGCTGGACACCGGCGCGATGATGCAGACGGGTGCTGCGGTGGCGTCGATGAGGTAGGCCAGCTTTGCGCGGGAGACCTTTTGCCGGTCAGTGACCGGGCGCATGACGGAGCCGACGGTCAGGCAGTTGAAGTAGTCGTCCACAAAGATGAGGATGCCCAGCAGCAGGGTGGCGAACTGCGCGCCCGCCCGGGTGTGGATGTGGGTGGAGGCCCAGCGGCCAAAGGCGGCGCTGCCGCCGGCCTTGTTCATCAGGGCCACCAGAATGCCCAGCATCACCAGAAAGACGAGGATGCCCACGTTGCTGGAATCGGACAGCTTGGACACCATGCCGCCGTCTTCGTTGAAGAAGAGGGTGGTCAGCGCCAGCTCAAGGTTGCCGTTGGCGTAGAGCAATGCGCCGGTGGCGATGCCCACCAGCAGCGAGGTGTAGACCTCTTTGGTGTTCAGGGCCAGCACGATGGCCACCACAGGGGGCAGCAGGGACAGCGCCGAGCTGTACACGGCGCAGGTGTAGGTGGAAGGGTCGTCGATTTTGCCGGGCGTTGCGGCGGTACACCACAGCAGCAGGGCAAATACCAACAGAGCACCCACCCACGAGAGATTGGTTTTTTTCATGATAAACTCCTCAGGTGATTTTTTTGCAGCCTGCCGGGCAGACTAACTCCAAAGCCCGTGATGGAACACGGAAGGGGGTGTTGGCTGCGCCGGACTATAAAGCGATGTATTTAGAGCTGTTCCGTGCCAGCGAACAGGCGGCACGGCTTTTGCAGGAAGCTCAGGCCCGGGCCGAGCAGCAGCTGCTGGCTGCCGACCCGCCGCCCATCGAGCTTGCCGAGAAAAAAGAGTCTTAGCCCTTCTTGCTCTCGGCCTTGGCGGCAAACTTTGCGTCGTTGACCACGAAGCGCTCGTGGACGCCGCCGCCCACAGGGCCTTTCTCGTCGTACAGGGAGACTTTGAATACCAGCTTGCGGCCTTCCACAGCGGTCAGCTCGCTCTCACAGGTGACGGTCATGCCCACGGGGGTGGGGGCGGTGTGCTCCAGCTCCAGCTTGGTGCCCACAGAGCCGCAGCCCTCATCCAAAGCGTCAGCGACGCTCATCCAGCAGGTCTTTTCGGCCAGCGCCACCAGTGCGGGGGTGGCGAAGACATTCAGCGTGCCGCTGCCCATGGTCTTGGCGGTGTTCTCGGGGGTCACGGCGACGCTCTGCTTGCCGCGGATTCCGGTTTCTAACATATAAAAATTCCCTCTTTCTTAATTTGTCGTGCTGCCGCGGTTTGCGGCAGATAATTTCACGTTTGTAAGGATACCACAAAATCCATGCCATTGCACCTGTTTTCTGGATTTTCCTTCAAAACTCTTTCCGTCTGAGGCCAAACGCGGTATCATAAGCTGGACAAGGAGGGAAAGAAGATGAACGATTTCTGGAAATCCTACGACATCACCCACGCCGAATACGGGGCCGATTACCGATGCTACCCGCTGTATGGCACGGTTCACCTCATGGAGCTGGCCATTTCGCTTGCCTTTATCGTGGGGACGGCCCTGTGGTATCGCCGCAGTTCTGCCCGCACCCGGCGGCGCATTTTAGTCGGAGTCACCGCTTTGCTCCTGCTGGACGAAGCTGCCCTTCTGCTGGGGATGGCCCTGACCGGCCAGTGGAATTGGAGCTATCTGCCCCTGCACCTGTGCAATATCAACGTCTTCGTCTGTCTGTACAACACGATTACGGACAGAAACTGGTGCAAAGAGGAACTGTATGCCCTCTGTATCCCGGGCGCAATGCTGGCCCTGCTCTGCCCCAGCTGGCTGGATGTCCCCTCTTGGTGGACGCTCATCAATCTGCACTCCGTCAGTATCCATGCCCTGCTGGTACTCTATCCAGTCCTGCTGGTGGCGGGCGGCTACCGTCCCAGTCCCCGGCGGGTGCCGCAGGTGCTGGCGTTCCTGTTCGGCTCTGCCCTGCCCATCTACTTTCTGAATAAGTCCCTTAACACCAACTTCTATTTCCTCAATAATCCCTACGGGAACATCATCACCAGCACCTTCACGGCCCTGCTGGGCGAAAAATATTATATCCTTGGCTTCCTGCCTGCCACCGCGCTGGCGCTGTTCCTCATGTATCTGCCGTGGGCGGCGGACTATAAAAAGAAGAAGCGGGCATGAATGCAGTGCTTTAGAAAAAGGCAGTTCGGTCAGGACTGCCTTTTTCTTTTGCCCTGAATTGCACCCTTCCTGCAAAATAAATCTGCAAATTTCTTGCGTTTTGCGGTCTGTTTTATCAATTTTAAGAGAATGCTGATTTTTTGCGCAAATCCCCTTGACAGGAGCCATACAGCGTGTTATCATGAACACATGAACAGATGTTCATATATTGAAGCGAAAGGATGACAACGATGGCTGAGAATGCTCTTGCCCCAGAACAGAAGCTGCCCACGGCCCCGCCGGTGCTGCCGGACGATGAGGTGCTCTACGAGCTGGCCGATTTGTTCCGGGTGTTCGGCGATTCCACCCGCATCAAGATCCTCTACGCCCTCCACGACGATGAGCTGTGCGTGCAGGACATTGCAAATGCCGTTCAGCTCAGCCAGTCGGCGGTGAGCCATCAGCTGCGGGTGCTCAAGGACTCAAAGCTCGTCCGCTTCCGCCGCGACGGCAAGACCGTTTACTATGCACTGGACGATGACCATGTGCGCAGCATCCTCTCCATGGGCATGGACCACATCGAAGAGTGATGCCCCCAAAACGCTGCAAGCTCTGCCGCACCCTGCGGCGGAGCGGGGATATAGAAAGAAAGGCTGGTACTTATTATGAAAAAGAGCTACAAGATCGAAGTTGACTGCGCAAACTGCGCCCAGAAGATGGAGGATGCCGCCAACACGGTCGCCGGCGTCGCAAAGGCTACCGTCAGCTTCATGACCCAGAAGATGAACGTCGAGTTCGATGAGGGCGCGGACGTCAAGGCTACCATGCAGAACGTCCTCTCCGCCTGCAAGAAGGTCGAGGACGACTGCGAGATCTTCGGCATCTGAGTTTCGACTTATACTGCCGGGATGCGCGTGGAAAATGTGGAAAAATAAATCGGTTTTCAACAATTTCCACGGCGTTTTCAACATTCTGGACGCAAAAAAAGAAAAATGAACGCGCATTTGAGGCTTTTTGCGGGAAAACCTCGTGGAAAAGCCGGGGGAAAGCGTGGAAAACAAGCCCCTTGTGGGGAAAACCTGTTGAATCTGAGAAAACTGCCCCAAAAGGAGGCTGGTACCCGTGACGAAAAAACAAAAGAAAATGCTGTACCGCATCATCGCCGCTCTGGCTCTGGTGCTGGTGCTCAAGCTGCTGCCGCCTCTGCCCGCGTCGGTGGAGCTGCTGCTCTACTGCATCCCCTACCTCGTGGTGGGCTGGGATGTGCTCCGCAAGGCCCTTCTGGGCATCAAGAACCGTCAGCCCTTTGATGAATGCTTCCTGATGGCCGTCGCCACCGTGGGTGCCTTTGCGCTGGGCGATTACGTCGAGGGCTGTGCCGTTATTATCTTCTACCAGATCGGCGAGCTGTTCCAGGGCGTTGCCGTCGGCAAGAGCCGCCGGAGCATCTCGGCCCTGATGGACATCCGGCCCGACTACGCCAACATCGAGGGCGAGGACGGCAAGCTGGAGCAGGTGGACCCCGATGAGGTCGAGATCGGCACCCTCATCGTGGTCCAGCCCGGTGAGCGTGTGCCGATCGACGGCGTCATCGTCGAGGGCGCTTCCACCCTCAACACCGCCGCCCTCACCGGCGAGAGCCTGCCCCGGGATGCCCGGTCCGGCGATGAGGTCATCAGCGGCTGTGTCAACATGAGCGGCCTGCTCAAGGTCAGGACCACCAAGGAGTTCGGCGAATCCACCGTCTCTAAAATTCTCGACCTCGTGGAAAATTCCAGCATGAAGAAGGCCCGCGCCGAGAACTTTATCACCCGCTTTGCCCGGGTGTATACCCCGGCGGTCTGCTACGGCGCGCTGGCGCTGGCCTTCATTCCCCCCATCGTTCTGCTGCTGATGGGCCAGCCCGCCCGCTTCGGCGACTGGGTCTACCGCGCCCTCACCTTCCTCGTCATCAGCTGCCCCTGCGCACTGGTCATCTCTATCCCGCTGAGCTTCTTCGGCGGCATCGGCGGCGCCTCTGCCTGCGGCATCCTCGTCAAAGGCTCGACCTATCTGGAAGAGCTGGCCGATACCCGCGTCGTCGTCTTCGATAAGACCGGCACCCTGACCCAGGGTACCTTCAAGGTCGTCAAGGTCTGCCCCGTGGAGGGCGGTACCGAAGACAGCCTCGTGGAAGCCGCTGCGCTGGCCGAGAGCTGGTCGAAGCACCCCATCTCCCTGAGCATCAAGGCTGCTTATGGCAAGGACATCGACGCTGCCCGCGTCACCGACGTGGAGGAGCTGGGCGGCCACGGCGTCACCGCCAAGGTGGACGGCAAGCCGGTCGCTGCCGGTAATGCCCGCCTGATGGCAAAGCTGGGCCTCACCGTCCCCGATGTCCCCCAGACCGGCACCATCGTCCATGTGGCCATCGACGGCAAGTATGCGGGCTATCTGCTCATCTCCGACGTGGTGAAGCCCCACAGCGCACAGGCCATCAAGGGCCTCAAGCAGGCTGGCGTCCGCAAGACCGTCATGCTTACCGGCGACGCAGAGCCGGTGGCAAAGGCTGTCTCGGCAGAGCTGGGCATCGACGAGTACCACGCCGGCCTGCTGCCCGGCGATAAGGTGGACCAGATCGAGAAGCTTCTGGCCGCCAAGAACCCCAAAGAGATGCTGGCCTTCGTGGGTGACGGCATCAACGACGCCCCTGTCCTCTCCCGTGTGGATGTGGGCATCGCCATGGGTGCTCTGGGCTCTGACGCCGCCATTGAGGCCGCCGACGTCGTCCTGATGGATGACGACCCGGCCAAAATCGCCCTCGCCATGCGCATTGCCCGCCGCACCAAGAGCATCGTCTACCAGAACATCGTCTTTGCTCTGGCCATCAAGGCGGCCTGCCTGCTGCTGGGTGCTCTGGGTATCGCCAACATGTGGGCGGCCATCTTTGCCGACGTCGGCGTCATGGTCCTCGCTGTCCTGAACGCCACCCGCGCCCTCTACACGAAAGACCTCACCAAAAAATAAAAGATATAAAGCAAAGAGGGTTCTGTGCGGCCGCACAGAACCCTCTTTGCTTTATAAATAGTTCTTGCAAATGCAGATAAACCTGTTATACTACTGTATTGGAGGGTTGAAATGAATGCAGGAACAAAACGAAACAAATTTGAGCCGTGCGCCGGTATGGCGCGCGTTCCGGGCCGCAGCGCCTCAGACGCTGCCGGTGTTTGCCGGATATTTGGTGCTGGGCCTCGGCTACGGCATCTATGTGCAGTCGCTGGGCCTGCCGGTCTGGCTGCCGCCCCTGATGGGTACGGTAGTGTACGGCGGCTCGCTGGAATTCGTGCTGGCGTCGCTGCTTCTGGGCAGCTTTGCGCCGGTGTCGGCCTTTCTGATGGCGCTGATGATCCAGGCGCGGCATCTTTTCTACGGCCTGACCATGCTGCAGCGCTACCGCGGCTACGGCCTGCGCAGCGCCTACATGATCTTCGCCATGAGCGACGAGACCTTCTCCATCACCTGCTCGGCAGAGCCGCCCGAGGGCGTGGATAAGGGCTGGTTCATGTTCTTCATCACCCTGCTGGACCAGATCTACTGGGTCGCCAGCGCGGCCATGGGCGCGGCCCTCGGCTCTGTCCTGCCCTTCAGCACCGAGGGCGTCGATTTCGTCATGACGGCCATGTTCGTGGTCATCTTCCTCAACCAGTGGGAGAAGGAAAAGCAGCACACCAGCGCCATCGTCGGCATTGCCGCCCCGCTGGTCTGCCTGCGCATCTTCGGCTCAGGCAGCTTCCTCATCCCCTCGATGGTCTGCATCCTTGTGGCACTGCTGCTGTTCCGCCGTCCCATCGAGGCCAAAGAAAGCGAGGCGGCAAAATGAGCAATATCCAGTTCATCCTGACCATCGCCGTCTGCGCGGCGGCGACCATGCTCACCCGCTTTCTGCCCTTTCTGGTGTTCGGCTCCCGGGGCGGCAAGGTGCCGGAGGTGGTGGAGTATCTGGGCCATGTGCTGCCCGCCGCCATCTTCGGAATGCTCATCGTCTACTGCCTCAAGGGCGTCAGTCTCACCTCGGGCAGCCACGGCATCCCGGAGGCCATCGCCATCGGAGTGACCGTCGCCCTCCATAAGTGGAAGCATCAGACGCTGTTTTCCATCGCCGGCGGCACGCTGTGCTATGTGCTGCTGGTGCAAATGGTGTTTTGAGAAATGTAAAACATCCTGTATTGATTTTGCAGCAATACAGGACGTTTTTAATTTGCTATTTTTTCTGGAAGTGTATCGGAAGTGCTAAATAGAGACAACTGTTCATTTTCAAGCCGGAGCTGATTTTGAGTGCCGGTAATGACATAGTTTGTAAGAAGTGCCTCTACGACAGGATTGCGGTTCTTTTCTTTTGCACCCACATGATAAAAATGTTCCCGTGTGATGATTTGGCAGTCATTCCACACCTGCTCGATATATTCGTTTGAACGGTAATCATTATGATGCCATGTTGACAGCATAAAATTGGACTGTGATTTAACGAGTGCGCCGTGCAGAGCAACTTCGAGTTCTTCATCCCAACTGTCATAGTAATCGACATGACGGCCAATATACGGAGGGTCGCAGTATATGAAATCGGAATGGGTCGCTGAACTTATCGTATCCTCAAAGGATTGACATAAAAACTCCCATTCATGGTTTTTCAGAAGCTCTTCGATGTGGGCGATCTGGTTTACGATTTTTGTGATATAAGCCTTTGCAAACCGCTGAGGTTTGTGCCCATATGGAACATTGAAGTTGTAGTCCTTATTGAAGCGCATCATCCCGTTAAAGCAGGCACGGTTCAGAAAGAGAAAGTCCAGAGGTTCGTGATGCTGGTTGAATCGGTCACGAACCTCATAGTAATAATCGGCATCGCCATTCTCGAGTTTCTTCCCTTCCGCTTCGAGAAATGCACGGACTCTTCCACTGGTGATAGAGCCATCTTTTATTCTGTTATAAAAGTTGATGATGTGAGGGTTGACGTCTGCAAAGACCGCACGCTCGGGCTCGATATTAAAACCCACAACGCCAGAACCCATAAATGGCTCATACCACACGGTATCCTTGCTCAGAACCACATTTTCCCGGATCAGAGGAACGAGTTTTGTCTTGATGCCCTGGATTTTCAGGGGCGGAACAAATACCTTTTCGTTCATTTCCCACTCCTTCTGGAAGCCCTGCAGTTGTTTAATTCGAGAGGAAGCCCTCTGTACTGCAGGTATTCGGAAAAAGAAGAGAGCTTTTTGCGTTTGCCTCCAGCAGGTATCTCGATCTTGCCAAAGTTTGCCCAATAGTCATCGAACAATTCCTCACCGGCTTTCGCAAATACGCCATTGCCGTTCAGAATATCCTCGATTTTTTCGATACTTCCAATGTTTGCAGTATCACCACTGCCAACCTTGTCACTTGCTATTTTCCACTTTTCTTCTGCGAAAAAGAGAAAATCGTGGATAACAGAAGGAATCTCGTTTAGCTCGTCGATGGAATATGTATGCGTCTCATTCTTTTTGTCCAGCACTGCACGGGTATAAATGATTCCGAAACAGAAGTGTCCACTGTAATCACCATAAGGGTATTGAATGTTTTTTGTACTCGTTCTATCAATAAAATATTTGCCATGAGAGCCTAGTGTAAAACCATTGCAAAAATCGGGATGCTTTTCTTCCCGGTAAGTTGTTTTCAAATCAACAGCGAATTTGATGGAAGGGTCGGTTTTAGAGATAAAAGTCAAATCCGGGTAGTAATTTTGATAAGTTGCAAGTTCGATGTCATATCCAGTCTGTTCGGCAAAGGCTAGAAACTGAGGGAATAAGTGCAACTCCAATATTTTGGAGACGATTTTAGTGTCGGAAGAAATCGTATAAATGTTTTTGAAAATATCGATAAAGCCCTTGACGGTCCATTCATCGTTTACTGCAATCTTATCGGACAGAGTATTTGCAAAGTCTTTTAGTTGTGCTAAAAATAAAGCTTTTTCACGTTCGTTTTTCATTGCACACTCCTCAGTGATAGAACGTATCAAAATTGACCTGCCGGTAGAACCGCTGCTGCAGCTGGTCGAAGCTGTCGCAGTCCTGCGCCAGCAGCCACATGATCTTCGTCACGACGGCCTCAATGGTCATGTCGTGGGCCTCAAGGAAGCGGAAGCGGTTCTTGACCCGCTTGCCCACCTCATAGATGCCCACGTCGCTGCCCTCGTAAGTGACCTGGGTGGTGAGGATGAGCACTTTGTGGGTCTTGTCGTAGTCGCCGAGGCCCTCGGCGAAGGCGTCCATCAGCCGCTGGGGGATGCCGCCTACGCCGAAGCTCTCCACGATGACGCAGTCGTAGAGGCGGAAAATGTCGGGAATCAAATCGGGGCTGAGGCCGGGCGTCAGCTTGAGCAGGAAGACGCGGGGGCTGAGCGAGCGTCCAAACTCCACAGGGCCGATGGGCCAGGGCGAAGGCACATACCGCACCAGACGGTCGCCCTGTACCAGTGCCAGCGCCGGGAAATTCACCGAGGCAAAGGCGTCGTAGCTGATGGTCTTGTTCTTCTTGGCGCGGGTGCCTGCGATGACATGGCCGCCGAACACCACCATGACGCCCCGGCTGCCGGGGTCGAGAGCGCAGATGACGCTGTCACGAAGGTTTTTCTTGGCGTCGGTGATCTCGTTGGAGATGGGCTGCTGTGCGCCGGTGAGGATGACGGGTTTGTCGGCATTCTGGATGAGATAAGACAGAGCCGCCGCAGAGTAGGCCAGCGTGTCGGTGCCGTGGCAGATGATGAAGCCGTCGTAGAGGGCATAGTTCTCCTGTACGGCCTTCGCCATCATCAGCCAGTGCTCCGGGCCGAGGTCGGTGCTGTCGATGCTGCACAGGGCCAGCGTGTCGGGGCAGCAGAGCTCGTTCAGCTCAGGCAGATGAGCCAGAAGCTCTTCGCTGGTGAGCACGGGCTTGAGGCCCTGCTGGGTGCGGACGCTGGCGATGGTGCCGCCGGTGGTGATAAAAAGCAGACGCTGCTTTGTGGACATAAAAAAGCCTCCATCAGGAAGATTGAATCGCATTCATAGAAAGTATAACACACTCGCCCGCCCTTGCAAAGTGGCGCTCGGGCGGAAAATGGAGGCTTTTGGGACTTGGTCACAGAAATCAGGGGGATTTGGTGTATAATAGAGGTATAGAGCGCTGTTGCGCAGAGCTAAGTTCTCTTTTGTGCACCAAAAGAGAACAATTAGCCTTAATGAAAGAGCGCTCTGCCCCGCGCGGAGCGCAAAGCCATTTGACCGAAAGAATAAAACCCGCCTCGCGCCGTCGGCGCGCAAAGAAAGTAACGGATTTTACGATAATACAAGAAGTATAAGGAGGCCCACTATGTCCAACATCGTCATCATCGGCTCCGGCCCGGCGGGGGTGTCCGCCGCGCTGTACACTGCCCGTGCGGGGGTGGACACCACCGTCCTCACCCGGGGGCCGGGTGCGCTTGACCGCGCGGAGCTTATCCAGAACTACTACGGCTTCGCCGCCCCCATCTCGGGTGCGGAATTGGAGCGTCAGGGCATCGAGGGAGCCAAGGCTGTGGGCGTCAAATTCGTGACCACCGAGGCCGTGGGTCTGACCTATACTAATAAACTCACTGTAGAAACCCTCGATGGAAATTACCCGGCGGACGCTGTTATCCTCGCTACAGGTGCTTCGCGGGCGACGCCCCGCATCCCGGGGCTGGCGGGCCTCGAGGGCCACGGCGTCAGCTACTGCGCCACCTGCGATGCCTTTTTCTATCGCGGCAAAGATGTGGCCGTGGTAGGCAGCGGCGAATACGCCCTGCATGAGGTGCAGGCGCTCCTGCCGGTGGCGGCCAGCGTTACCCTCCTGCTGAATGGTGCGCCGCCGGCGGCAGAGTTTCCGCCGGAGGTGGCTGTCCGGCCTGAAAAAATCGACGCCATCCTCGGTGAGCAGAAAGTCACCGGCGTCCAGCTGGCCGGCGGCGATGTGGTGGAGCTGGCGGGTGTGTTTGTAGCTCTGGGCGTTGCGGGCAGTACGGCGCTGGCCCGGAAAATCGGTGCCGCCGTGGAGAACGACCGCATCGTGACAGATGAAAAAATGCAGACCACCGTCCCCGGCCTCTACGCCGCCGGAGACTGCACCGGCGGGCTTTTGCAGGTGGCGAAGGCCGTCTATGAGGGCGCTCTGGCAGGCACCGAAGCCGCCAAAGCGCTGCGGAAGGGGTGATTTAAGATGCCGGAGATCCTGCCTATCCCTAAATGCGACGAGCACCGCCAATGTCTCGCCTGTGCCTTCCCCTTCTGGGACAAGCTGACCGCCGAGCAGCAGGAGATGCTCTGCCGAACCACCCGCCCGGTGCGCTATCGCAAGGGCGAGCGGGTCCACAGCCCGGTGGAGAACTGCGTGGGCATCCTGCTGCTGCGCACCGGCCAGTTCCGGGCGTATCTTCTCTCCGACGATGGCCGGGACGTGACCCTCTACCGCCTCTTTGGCGGCGAGATCTGCATCCTCTCCGCCTCCTGCGTTATGGACTCGGTGAACTTTGACCTCTACATCGACGCCGAAGAGGACACCGAGGCCTACTGCATCAGCGCAGGCGTCTTCCGCAGTCTCATGCAGCAGAACGTGGAGGTGCGGTGCTTCGCCTACCAGATGACCGCTGAGCGCTTCTCCGACACCATGTGGACGATGCAGCAGATCCTCTTCATGAGCGCCGACCGGCGGCTGGCCATCTTCCTTGCGGACGAGCTTGCCAAGACCGGCGGCGACGATGTCCGCCTGACCCAGGACCAGATGGCAAAGTACATGGGTTCTGCCCGCGAGGTGGTGAGCCGCCTGCTGAAATACTTCGCCGGTGAGGGCATCGTGAAGCTCTACCGCGGCGGGGTAGAGGTATTGGACAAGGAAAGACTGAACCGGATCGCGCGAGGTGAAGCATGATACAGAAAAATGAATTTCCCATTTTGGAATACGATTTCGCCTCGACAGAGATATTAAAGCCCAACCACGGGGCGGAGCAGCTGACTCTACCGGAGAAATGCGTCTTTGCTTTTCTGGGGGACACCATCGACTCCTATGCCGCCGAGACGGGCGCGGCAGTTGCAGAGCATTTTGAAACGATCACAAAGACCTACCCGATTTATGTTGTAAAAAATGACGGCGAAGAATTCTGCCTCTGTCAAGCCCCACTGGGAGCGCCCGCTGCGGCGCAGTTTATGGATTGTCTCATTGCTTGCGGGTGCAGGAAAATTGTTACGGCAGGCTCGTGCGGCGTGTTGACCGAAATGGCAGAGAACGAATTTCTTATCCCGACCAAAGCGCTGCGGGATGAGGGCACATCCTATCACTATCTTCCTGCCGCCCGGTATGCAGAACCGGCCTCGGAAGCGGTGCAGGCCATAGAAAAGACCTTCCGTGCGCTGGGTCTTCCCTTCCGTGAGTGCATCACATGGACGACAGACGGCTTTTTCCGAGAAACAAGGGATATGGTGGCGTACCGGAAAGCCGAAGGCTGCGCAACGGTAGAAATGGAATGTGCTGCCCTTGCGGCCTGCGCCAAAAAGCGCGGAGCAGCTTTTGGACAAATTCTGTACACAGCGGATTCCCTTGCAAATGCAGAGCAGCATGATGACCGTGACTGGGGAAAGGATTCGCTGCGGAAAGCGTTGGAACTCTGTGTAGAAGTTCTGAGAATGTGGTGAACCATATAAAAATCGCAGAGAGTCGTTGAAACGGCTTGACATTTCATTTTATGTACGCTATTATGTACATAGGAGGCGATAACATGACCACGACGAACATCACCAATTTCCGCAAAAATGCGTTCAACTATGTGGAGCAGACCATCAAGTACAACGAGCCGCTGAACATCAGCACGAAGGATGGCGATGCCGTTCTGCTGAGCGCGGAAGATTACAGCGGCCTGATGGAGACGCTGTATCTGGTTTCAGTACCCGGCATGAGGGAAAAAATCATGGACGGCCTGAAACAGCCTCTGGACGAATGTCTGGACGAAGATGTGGTGGAGTGGTAAATGTATAAAATCGTCTACACCAAAACAGCAGCGAAGGATGTTCCAAAACTGAAAGCGGCACATCTGGCAGATAAGGCGAAGGCTCTGATCGATATTATCCGGGACGACCCTTTCCAGAAACCGCCGTCCTATGAAAAACTGGTCGGAGATTTGAACGGCGCATACAGCCGCCGCATCAATTTACAGCACAGAATGGTTTATCAGATCGATGAGGAAGAAAAGACCATCAAAATTCTGAGTCTCTGGACTCACTACGAGCGATAAAAAATGCCATCGTGCCTAAGCGCGATGGCATTTTTACTATCAGCGGGAATTACCCTTTGCACCCCTGCTCTTCCCAGTCGCCGAAGTCAGAGACGTCGGCGATTTTAGTCGGGTCGAACTTACCGTTTTCGTCCTTGGGGGCGACGGCGGGGCCGGCCTCCACGGGGTTCGGGTTCGGAGCCTCGGGGTCACAGACCGGGCGCTCTTCGCTCAGGTCGGGCAGGGTCACAGGCTCTGCGGCCTCAGCGGGCGCTGCCTCCGTCTCAGGGGCGGCGGGCTCCTCAGCGGGAGCGGTCTCTTCTGCCGGTGCGGCGGCTTCGGCTTCTGCCTTGGCCTCACCCTCGGCGTATGCCTCGGCGGTCTTGGCGGCCTCTGCGTCGTCCTTTTCGGCTTCCTCGGGGAACTCGATGGATTCGATGATGGGTGCGGCCTTCTCGTTCAGGAGCTTGTCCATGATGACGATGGCGGCACCGGTGGCCGCCACAGCGGCGGCAGTACCCAGAATGCGGAAGATTGCTTTCATGCCATGACCTCCTTGGTTATGTTGTAGTTAGGAGAAGGTGACAACATCGTTCAGCGGCTTCTCGGCAGGCTCCACCGACAGTGCGGTGAGCACCGGGCCTTTGCCGCGGTAGATGTTATGGAACTTATAGCCGACCTTTGCGGTCACTTTGACCCATGCCCGCTGCTCGAGGGCCTTGTAGCCGTCGTAGCTGCAGGGGAAGCCCACGAACTGGATGTCCTGCACGCAGCAGGTCATGGCGAACCGGCCCGGCACGAAACTGCTCTTGCCGGCACGGTTGGTCTGGCAGACCTGTGCGAGGAACTTGACGGTCTTGCCCGCGTACTTCTGGGGCTCGTCCTGACAGTCCATATACCAGATGCCGTAATCGTCGTCCGGGATGTCGATGACCGGGGCGTTGATGTCGAAGGGCAGGGGGTCGGGGATGTCGTCGTAAGCCACGCTGCCGTCCTTGAACTCGTAGGCGATGTCGCACTTGCGGGATGCCTGACGCACCAGCTTGTGCAGCTCCTGACGGGCGGCGTCGTTGTTGACGGCCTCGGCGCGGTTGAAGACGATGAGCTCACTGCGGGCGATCTTGTCCAGCATCAGCGCGCGCATGGAGTTGTCGCGGGCGTAGGTCAGCGCGGTGGTGCCGTCGGCGGTGGCGATGCACTGGTAGACGATCCAGTTCTCGGGCAGATTGTTTGCCAGATCCTGCAGCATCCACATACCGTTGTACTCGATGACCACGCGGCCTGCGTCGGCCTCCTTGGCCAGCTTTGCGAGGTTCTGGGGGTTCAGCTCGGCCTTGTCCTCGAGGTTATAGAGCGTCACGCCGGGGAAGGCGAACTTCTTCTCATTGTACTCTTCTTCGCCCTCCTCGCAGACCAGCAGAAGGGTCTTGTCGCCGGAGTCGAAGTTGGGGTCTTCAAAGGTCTCCTGAATGAACTTGGTCTTGCCGCTCTCGAGGAAGCCCACAAACAGGTAAACCGGGATCTCATTTGCCATAATCTTTTATCCTTTCAGGGTCGATCAGCAGCCGAACAGTGCAGCGATGGCCTTTTCATCCAGCTTGGAGCCGATGACCACCAGCTTGCCGCCGACGTCTGCACCGCGTGCGCGGACTTCCCACTCGCCGGGAACGTAGTCGAACTCCAGCCAGCCGTCTGCGCCGCCGTCCACGATGCCCTTGGAGCGGAGGATCATGCCGTAATTGCCGGTGTCCAGTTCGGTGAGGGCGTGCTCAATGTCAGCCTTGGAGAACTTCTTGGCCGTCTCGACGCCCCAGCTGGTGAAGACCTCATCGGCGTCGTGGTCATGATGATGGTGGTGATGATGGCCGCAGCAGCAATGCTCGTCGTGGTCATCATGGTCGTGGTGGTGATGATGCTCATGCTCGTCTTCATCATCGTCATCGTGGTCGTGGTGATGATGATGCTCGTGCTCATCCTCATCATCGTCGTCGTCATCATGATGATGGCCGCAGCAGCAATGCTCATCATGGCCATCATCGTGGTCATGGTGATGATGGTGCTCGTGCTCCTCTTCCTCGTCCTCGTGGGCGTGCTCCTCGTTGGCCTTGGCAGCCATAGCGATCAGCTCAGCCTTGAAGTCGTCCTTGGTGGACATGGCCTTGAGGATCTGCTCGCCGGTCAGGGCGTCCCAGGCGGTGGTGACGATGGTAGCGGTGGGGTTCTTCTCGCGCAGCATGGCCACAGCGGCGGCGATCTTTTCCTCGGTGGCGTTCTGGGTGCGGCTCAGGATGATGCAGCTTGCGTGGCTGATCTGGTCGTCGTAGAACTCACCGAAGTTCTTCATATACATCTTGACCTTGTTGACGTCGGCCACGGTGACGAAGCTGCTCAGCTGAACATCCAGATGCTCGGCCACGCCCTCGACAGCGCGGGTCACGTCGGACAGCTTGCCGACGCCAGAGGGCTCGATGACGATGCGGTCGGGGTGGTACTGCTCCACCACCTGCTGCAGAGCGGCGCGGAAATCGCCCACCAGAGAGCAGCAGATGCAGCCGGCGTTCAGCTCATTGATCTGGATGCCGGACTCCTTCAAAAAGCCGCCGTCGATGCCGATCTCGCCGAACTCGTTCTCGATGAGCACGACCTTCTGGCCGGCAAAGGACTCTTTGATGAGCTTCTTGATAAGGGTGGTCTTACCGGCGCCAAGGAAGCCGGAGAAAATATCGATCTTGGTCATAGTCTGAAATGCCTCTTTCTTTTATGCAGACGCCGCAAAGGCGCTGCCCAGCAGGCCCGTCGGGCCTTACAAGCAGTCCGGGCCGCTGAGTGCTGACCCGTAAAATTCCTACACTCCTATTATAACAAGGCTGTCAATGGCAAACCGGCCTTTTTGATGAGAAATTTGTAACATTTTTTGCAATTTGCTTGCGTTTTCGGGCGGCAGGGGCAAAACAAAAGCTCCCCGCAAGCAGGCAGGGAGCAAAAAATGCGGTGTCAATCGGCAGTCTGCCCCATCTCTTCAATAATCCATTCGGCGATTTTCTCAGTCTTTTCGTCCGTCTCGCCGGTGAACCAGAAAATGCCGTCTTCCGTCTCCACCCGGAGGAACTTCCCGGCGGTGGGGTCGAGGCAGAGATGCACGGTGCCGTCGTGTACCATGACAAAAGAACCCTGCCAGTAGTGCTCCAAATCGAGGCCGTGTATCCGGCCGGCCTCCGGCAGGGAGGAATAAACCTGAACCTCGGTGATGTCGTCTATGGGAATCGTGTACTTCTGAGTCTTTCCATGGTAGGATTGCAGCTCTACCGTGGGCGACACTTGCAGTTCCAGCCTTGCGGGGGTGTGGTCGAGAACGCCCAGCACCGGCCCAACCAGCAGAATGCTGACGATTGCAATGACATTGACCGCCATAGCGATTTTACCCCGGAGGGTGGCGAGATTGACAGCGCTTCCTTTGCCGATACGTTTGGGAACGGAGATGCGCTTGTCGTCGGGGTCATAATAGAGCAGACCGTATTTCCATGCGGCGTCCTCGGGCGCGGCAGGCCAGCCGTGGGCATCCCGCAGTTTTTGCAGAGCGCGGTTCCCCCACAGACAGGGCAGATACGGCAGGGCCAGACTTCCGAAAAAGAAATAGACCCAGACCGTGACATAAAACAGCGAATTGGGCGCGAAAAACAGCCCGACACTCACAGCGGCACAGAGCAGGCAGATGGTGCGCAGCCGGCGCAGATACCGCTGTACGATGTCCTGCACTTCGGGCAGCTCGGCGGCATTCTGCGGCAGCGTGACGCCCAGTAGGGCGCCGTTCCGCTCGATGCGTTTCAGGCTCAGATAGTCGATGCCAACACAGACGATAAGGCAGACGAGCATGATGATGGAAAATACCATGAAAACGCCTCCGTTCTATAAAGAGCTTCCGACCCTAGCATACACGGAAAAACGCGAAAAGTCAAAACATCGCCCATGAATTGCATTCTGCGCCCCGGAATGATACAATAAGGGACAGCAAACCATCGCCGCCGGACGTTTTTCCGGCAGAATAAAGAAAGAAGGCTTTTTGACATGAGCATGAATACCGTTCCCGAGCGTCTGGCCGCCCTGCGCGAGGCCATGAAGGCAAACGGCGTGGACGTCTACCTCATCCCGGTGGGAGACCCGCACGCCAGCGAGTATATGCCCGACCACTACACTGCCCTGACCTACTTCTCCGGCTTCCACGGCGAGAACTCCAACTTCGTCGTCACCATGACCGAGAGCGCTGTCTGGGCCGATGGCCGTTACTTCGTGCAGGCCGAGAAGGAGATCGCTGGCACCGAGATCCAGCTGATGCGGATGGGCGAGCCGGGCGTGCCGACCGCCGAGCAGTACTGCGGCAAAGTCCTGCCCGAGGGCGGCACGCTGGGCCTCTGCGGCCTGACCGCCTCCTGCGGTCTGGTGCGCAGCCTGCAGAAAGAGCTGGATGCCAAGAAAGGCACCATCAAGCTGCTGGACCTCGAGGACGAGCTGTGGACGGAGGGCCGTCCCGCCCTGCCCGCTACCCCGGCATGGCTCCTGCCGAAAGAGTACGCAGGCTTCTCCCCTGCCGAGAAGCTGGGCCAGCTGCGTGCGAAGCTCTCTGAGCTGGGCTGCACCGCACAGCTGGTGGGCAAGCTGGACAATCTGGCATGGCTGCTCAATCTGCGTGCGATGGACATTCAATGCACCCCTTATGCAATGGCTTACTGCTATGTGACCCCCGATAAGGCAACCCTCTTCATCAACACCGCCCGCGTCAGCGCCGAGGCTGCTGCGGAGCTGAAGGCAAACGGCGTGGAGCTGGCTGAGTACGACGATGTGCTTACCTTCCTCGCCGCCCAGACCGAAGAGCAGACCGTTCTGGCCGACCCCGTTTCCGTCAACTACGCTGTTTACCAGACCCTGCAGGCCAACCCGGCTCTGACCGTCAAGGACGAGGCCGACCCCCTGCTGCCCATGAAGGGCGTCAAGAACGAAGTCGAGCTGGCTCACACCCGCGAAGCTCACATCCGCGACGGCGTGGCTATGGTGCGCTTCCAGATCGAGCTGGAGAACCGTCTGGCCGCCGGCGAAGAGCTGACGGAGCTGACCATCGACGAAATTCTGCACAAGTACCGCAGCGCACAGGACAAGTTCCTGACCGAGAGCTTCGGCACCATTGCAGCTTACGGCCCCAACGCCGCCATGATGCACTACCACGCCACCGAGGAAGACCACGCAAAGCTCGAGAAGAAGGGCTTCCTGCTGGTGGACAGCGGCGCGACCTATATGGACGGCACCACCGACATCACCCGCACCTACCCGCTGGGTGAGCTGACCGAGGACGAGCGCCTGTTCTACACCTGGACGTTACAGTGCCACATCGACATCGCCCGGGCTGTCTGGCTGGACTACTGCGACGGCCATATGCTGGACACCATCGCCCGTGAGCCGCTGTGGCGCCACCTCATCAACTACCGCTGCGGCACCGGCCACAGCGTCAGCCATGTGGGCAACGTCCACGAAGGCCCCCACGCCCTGAACGGCCGCAACACCACCGTCTTTAAGCCGGGCATGATCGTCACCGACGAGCCGGGCGTCTATGAGGGCGGAGTCGTGGGCATCCGCATCGAGAATGAGCTGGAGTGCTGCCACAAGGCATCCAACCAGTACGGCGAGTTCCTGGCATTCCGCCCCATCACGTTCGTGCCGATCGCCACCTCCCCCATCGTCCCGGGCGTTTTGAGCCGCGACGAGCTGGATTGGCTGAACGCCTACCACCGCGAGGTCTTCGAGAAGCTGGCTCCCCGCCTGACCGAGGACGAGCGCGACTGGCTGGCTAAGAAGTGTGCCGCCATCGGAGCGTAAAATTCCTCTAAAAGGCTCCCCTGTTAGGGGAGCTCCGCGACATGCCCGTGTCAGCGGGATGGAGCGGTGAGAGGTTGAATTTCAACAAAAGCGGGAGGCCCCGCAGGGGCCTCCCGCTTTTCTTTAGGATGAGATCTCTGCCTTGTGCTCTTTCCAGTAGGCTTTCGCCTCGTCGATGACCTTCTTGAAGGGGCCGGAGGGGTAAGTGCTCTCGGCGATGTCGATGAGGAATTTGTAGAGCTGGGGCCGCACCTGCTCATACATCCCAAGCCGGGTGTAGAGGTCCTTGTAGTAGTGGAACACCTGGATCTTGTTCTGCACCAGAGTGGCGGGCTTTATCTGGGTGTGGCAGATGCTCTGAGGGTTCTGGACGTAGTAGTAGCCGGGCTGCGGGATGGACGCAAAGACTTCGGCGTACTGGATATACTGCATGTTGAACACGAGGTCTTCGGCCCAGCGCATCTCACTGGTAAAGCGGATGTCGTGCCGGGTGAGGATGTCGCGGCGATAGAGCTTGTTCCAGAGCACGCTGTAAAAGTAAGAGGCGGGCTTGTCCATCAGGCGGCGGGCGAAGGTGTCCTTGTCGTAGACGCCCTCGGGCAGGAAACCGTATTCCCGGTTCTCCGGCGGGCGTGCAACGTGCATGACGCCGAGGTCGTCCTGGATCTTTTCCAGCACCTGTTCCGGCTTCGACGCCCCGGCGGGGATGACCATGGTGTAGGGCGAGATGACGAGGTCGGCACCGGTCTTCTCTGCCGCCTCCACCAGCCGGGCCGTGTAGTCCGGGGCGATGTAGTCATCGCTGTCCACGAACTGGACGTACTTGCCGCCGGCAAGCTTCAGGCCGAGGTTCCGGGTGTCGGACACGCCGGAGTTTGCCTTGTCCACCAGCAGGATGCGGCTGTCCTTTTTGCGGAACTCCTCGCAGACGGGCAGGCTCTTATCTTTGGAGCCGTCGTTGATGACGATGAGCTCGAGGTCCTTGTACTCCTGCCCGCAGATGCTTTCGAGGCAGCGGCTCAGGTGGCTCTGGGCATTGTACACAGGGACGATGATGCTGACGAGAGGCATTTCCATAGCAGTTTCTCCTTTTTTATAGCAATGATACTCCCGCCGGGCCGAAAAAGCAAGCGCCGGCGGCAGGCCCGAAAGGGGGCTTCGGAATGATATTTCATATCGCGGTGTGCAGTCCGGACAGCGTCCTCCGCAGCCGGGTGGAGCGGCAGTGTCTCGACTATTATGCCCGGCGGGACGACGCCTGCATCATCGAGCAGCTGGACAGCCCGGAAGCCCTGCTGGCCCGGGACGACGCCGGGGAGCGGTACGAGCTGTACCTCATCGAGCTGCCGTCCACGGCAGCCGCCGCGTCGCTGCGGGCGGCGGCTGCGCTCCGCAGCCGGGGGCGGCGCAGCCCGCTGGCTTTTCTGGCCCACACGCCCGCCCACGCCTACAGCGCCTACCGGGTGGACGCCATGCAGTATTTATTGCTGCCTGTCCCGCCGGAACAGCTGGACGCTCTGCTGGCCCGGGCCGCCGAGCCGGAGTACGGCCCGGCCATCCCGGTAGCCACGGCGTCGGGTCTGCGGGTGCTGCCCTTCGCGGACATCGAATACCTCGAGTGTACCCACCATGTGGTGCATTTCCATCTCGCCAGCGGCGAGGATGTGCCGTCCCTGTCCGTCCGGGTGCCGTTCGCGCAGGTGGCCCAGCCGCTTTTAACGGATGAGCGCTTCGTCCAGCTCCACCGCTCCTATGTGGTCAATCTGGCGGCGGTGTCCCAGCTGGCGGCGGGTGAGTTCTGGATGCAGAGCGGCGCACGGGTCCCTGTCCCCCGCGGGCGGGAGCCTGCAGCCCGCACGGCGCTGAAAGATTATCTGGAAAAGCAGTTCCGATAAAACAATGGGGAGGCCCGGAAGAGCCTCCCCATTGCTTTATAATTTTGTCCAGTCCAGCTGTGTCCAATCCGTTATGTACTGGTCGGCGAGGCGCTGCAATTCGGGCTGATCGGCGGCGCTGGTCTCATCCTCGATGTCGATGAGGTAAAAGCCGCACTGCCTGGCCGTACGGGTGGCGTAGACAGCGTCCTCACAGACAACGGCGTCGGCGGGTTCGCTGCCGCCCAGCCGCTCGAGGACTTCGCGGAACACCTCGGGGTGGGCTTTGCTCTTCGCGCCCTGCGCGGTGTAGAAGAACTCGAAATAGTCTGCGACGCCCAGCCGGGTGAGCACTTCTTCGCACTGCTCTGCCCAGGTGTTGGAGCAGATGCACATCCGCACGCCCTCGGCTTTCAGCCGGGCCAGCATCTCCCGGACGCCGGGCTTCAGCTCGACTTTTTTGTACAGGTCCCGGATGACCTGCCGCATGGCAGGCTCGTAGTCCCGGAGGGTCAGGGGCAGATCGTAGGTGCGGATGAGATATTCCGCGCCCTCCACCATCCCCATGCTCAGCAGAACATCGTGGATGCCGGGTCTTGCGGTGCGGCCATAGCGGCGGAGCAGCTCCAGCGGTGCGCCCTGCCACACCACGGTCATGCTGTCGGTGAGGGTGCCGTCCATGTCGAAAATCCATTGCTTGCGGTGCATCTGTCGTCCTCCTGAATCGTTCTGGCAAAGTGAATTTATTATAGCACATTTTTTGTTACAAAAACAGAGAGAAATCTCCCGGGAAATATGCTATAATCTAGGCAAAACCGGAACACATCAAAGGAGGCAGAAAACATGGCGCAGAACAACACCCCCGTAAAGGCGCTGGTGCTGGCGGGCGGGGGCGCCCGCGGCAGCTATCAGGTGGGCGTCTGGCGGGCGCTGACCGAGCTGGGCTGGCGGCCCCAGATCATTACGGGTACCAGCGTCGGCAGCCTGAACGGCGCTATGTTCGCCCTCGACCTCTACGAGACGGCCCGGGATATGTGGCTGACCATCCGCAGCCAGGATGTGATGGAGCTGCCCGCCGAGGATGCGCCGCTTCCCGAGCTGCACGCATTCCTCAAAGACGCTGTGACCCAGGGCGGCATGGACGTCACTCCGCTGGAAGAGATCGTCGAGCGGGTGCTGGACGAAGAGAAACTCCGCAAAAGCCCCATCCGGCTGGGCCTCGTGACCGTGGAGCAGAAGACCCTCAAGGCCCGGGAGCTTCCGCTGGAAGACATCCCCGAGGGCAAGGTGAAAGACTACCTGCTGGCCTCTGCAGCCTGCTTCCCCGCCCTGCGGGCCCACACCATCGACGGGGTGTCTTACCTCGACGGCGGCTACCGGGACAATATGCCCACCGCGCTGGCCCAGAAGATGGGCGCAGAAGAGCTGGTCTGTGTGGACCTGGAGGGTGTGGGCATCACCCGCCCCAACCGCACCGGCCTGCCCACCACCCTCATCCGAAGCTACTGGGAGCTGGGCGACATCCTCCGCTTCGAGCCCGCCACTGCCCGGCGGAACATCGAGCTGGGCTACCACGATACATTGCGGGCCTTCGGGCGGCTGCGGGGCTGCGCCTACGCTGTGGACAGCGGGGCTGAGAGCAGCGCGGATGCCGCCGCATTCCATGCGGCCTTCGAGGCCGTCCAGAAGGACGTGCGGGAAAAGCACCCCTCCACCCTGACGGCAGACGCGGCTCTCCTGCTGGCAAAACTCTCGGATGCAGAGCTTGCCCCGCTGGAAGCCGCGGCCGAGGACGTGGGCGTAGACCCCGCCCCCTACTACACCACCCGTACTTTGGGAGAAGCTTTCCTTGCAAAATGCGACTTCGAGCGCCTCAGGAGCTTCGAGCCGCTGTTCGAGGGTGAAGCAGGCCCGGCGCAGGCCGCGCGGGCCGCTCTGCTGCCCAACACCTTTTTGCAGGCACTGGTCTGCCGGGCGCTGACCGGCAGAGTGCCGCCGGAGGAGATGGAAACATGAAGGTATATAAGGGCTTTACCGCATCGCCCGGCCTCGTGCTGGGTCAGGTCAGCCGGCTGGACCGCCCGCCGCTGGTGTTCGGCGAGGGGCCTTTCCACCCCGAACAGGAAAAGCAGGCGCTGGAAGACGCCATCAAGGTCGCTCAGCAGGAGCTGGACGAGATGGCCGGCCGCGCCGCGCCCTCGGAGCAGGCCATCTTCCTGTTCCAGAGCATGATGCTGGAAGACGAGGGCTTCATGAATGAGGTGGCTTTCCAGATAAAAGCCGGCGTCGGTGCCGCCGAGGCGATGGACCGTGTGGGCCGCCGCTACGCCGCCCAGCTGGCCGCCATGAAGGACAACGCCTACATGCAGCTGCGGAGCGTGGACATCCTCGACGTGACCCAGCGCATCACCAACATCCTTTGCCACCGGCTCCGCAGCTGGCTGGCCCTCGACCACCCGGTCATCCTTGCGTCTGACCTGCTCATGCCCACCGATCTGTTCAGCGTCCCGGCGGGCCGCATCCTCGGCCTCATCACCGCCGAGGGCAGCGGCCAGAGCCATGCGGCCATCATCGCCCGCTCGCTGAACATCCCGGGCATCACCCAGGTGGGCGAAGATTTCCTGAAAGACTGCGACGGCCGCGAGGTCATCCTGAACGCCACCGAGGGTGAGTGCATCCTTGACCCGGATGCCGCCGCCCGGCAGAGCGCCGTCACCTGCATCTGCGAGATGCAGCGCCAGAACGAGGAGCTGAACGCCCAGCTCGAGCTGCCCAACCGCACCCGGGACGGCGAAGAATTCGAGCTTCTGGCCAACTGCTTCGGCCCCGAGGACGTGGGGACCGCGATGGAGTCCGGCGCGTCCGGCGTGGGCCTGCTGCGCAGCAGCTACATGATGATGCCCGGCCACGCCATGGACGAGCAGGAGCAGTATCTGTTCTACACCTCCTGCCTCGCCGCCGCCAGGGGCAGGATGGTGACGGTGCGCACCTTCGACTTCGGTGCTGACCGCACCATGGCCGACGCCTATCAGGGCGTCCAGTCCTCCAAGCTGGGCCTGCGGGGCATCCGCAGCAGCCTGCGCAATCTGCCCCAGATGGCAGTTCAGATCTGCGCCCTCATGCGTGCCGCCACAAAAGGCCCGCTGCGGGTCATGTTCCCCATGGTGACAGACATCGAGGACTGGGATTCCGCCATGCAGGTGGTAGACCACTGCCGCCGCAAGCTCACCGAGCGGGGCGTGGAGTTCGAGCCGGATGTCCCCTTCGGCGTCATGCTCAGCGTACCCGCCGCCTGCATGACGGCAGAGGACTTCACGGCTCACGGCTGCCGCTTCTTTGTCATCGGCACCAACGATTTGACCCAGTACACCCACGCGGTGAGCCGGGAACTGGCCATTGCCGAGCACTACTACCGTCCCGCCAGCCCGGCCATGAAAAAGCTCATCGCCATGGTGGTGGACGCCGCCAGGAAAGCGGACATCCCCGTCACCATCTGCGGCCTCGCCGTCGGCAATGCCGTCAACGCGACCCAGTATCTCCGCCTCGGCCTGCGCAGCTTCTCCATGAGCCCACAGAACCTGCTGACCATCAAAAAGGCCCTGCGGGATGCGGATGCGAAATAAACCGTGCCATTGACAGGTTGAAGTTGATGTAGTACAATGTACTATGAAAAGGAGATGATGGTATGGCATTCTCGATTCGGTTATCGGAAGAAGAACGGCAGCTGGCCGACAGCTATGCAAAGCTCCATTCCATGTCGATGGGCGAAGCGTTCAAGCGGGCGCTGTTCGACAAAATCGAAGAGGATTATGACATTACCGCCGCAGAGGAAGCCTATGGCGAGTATCAGCGCAGCGGAAAGAAGAGCCGCCCGGTGGGTGAGTTCTGGAAGGAACTCGACTTATGAAATACCGGGTGGAAACGACGCCGCGATTTGAAAAGGAATTTCGAAAATTAGACCGCTATACCCAGCGGATGCTGAAAGCGTGGATAGACAAAAACCTCGTGGACTGCGCTGACCCACGCGCCCACGGCAAGGGCCTGACGGCCAACCGGAGCGGACAGTGGAGGTATCGCATTGGAGATTACCGTCTGCTCTGCCTCATTGAGGATGAAGAGCTGGTGATCCTGGCTTTGACAGTAGGCCATCGGCGTGAAGTGTATCAGAACTGAATACAGCAAAACGGCGTCCCACCTCGGCGGGACGCCGTTTCTGATGTCAGAACTTATTCGAGGTTCCCCGTCAGGGTCATGACGGCAGAGACGACGGCCAGCGGGGCCGTCTCACAGCGGAGGATGCGGGGGCCGAGGCCGACGGTCTTTGCGCCGGCCTTGGCGGCCATTTCGGCTTCCTCAGCGGCGAAGCCGCCCTCTGCACCGGTGATGATGGCGATCTTCAGCTTTTTGCCATCGGCGGGCGTGGCCTCAGCCAGCAGCTGGCGCAGGGGTGCGCCGCCGCACTCGTAGCAGAAGAGCACGAGGTCATACTGGTCGAGGCTGCGGCAGACGGCCCCGAAGTTGGGCAGCGGAAGGGCCATATCCGGCAGGATGCCCCGGCCGCACTGCTTGGCGGCTTCAAAGGCGATGCGGTTGTAGCGCTCGTTTTTCTGCTCTTCTTTCTTGGGCGCGGCCACGCAGTAGCGGCTGAAAAACGGGATGAAGTGGTCACAGCCCAGCTCGACGCCGTGGCGGATGACCTGCTCCAGCTTGTCCTGCTTGGGGTAGCCCACCAGCAGGGTGACGTCCACGGTGGGCTCTGCGGCGCTGGGGTAGCCCGGCTCCACGCTGAACTCCACCGTCTCGTCGCCGAAGCCGGTGATGGTGGCAGTATACTCGACGGCGCTGCCGTCGCAGAGGATGACGGTGTCCCCCAGTTTGCCCCGCATCACGCGGGAGAGATGGTGGGCGTCGGCCCCCCGCAGCACGGCGGTGCCGTCGGAAATTTCAGTGGTAAAATAACGGTGCGGCATATTTTTTGATCCTTTACATCTTGGGCTCTCCCTTTGGGAGAGCTGGACGCGAAGCGGCCTGAGAGGGCAAGTCCGTTAAAAATTTTACGCCTTTTTGCAGACGATGCACTCCCAGCCGCGCTTCTCCTTCACTTCCAGCACAGCGAGGCCGGCGGCTTCCAGCGCAGCGATGACCTCATCCTTCCGGCTGTCGATGATGCCGCTGGCGATGAAGACGGCGCCGTCGGCCATCAGGCCGGGGACGGCGGGGGCCAGCGACATGATGGCGTTGGCCACGATGTTGGCTGTGATGATGTCGTACTTGCCGCTGGCCTTGTCGGACAGATCGCCCACGAGGACGGTCAACTTGTCGGCTACGCCGTTGAGGGCGGCGTTCTCGCCGGCGGTGCGGACGGCCACGGGGTCGATGTCCACGCCCTCAGCCACGGCTGCGCCCAGCTTGAGGGCTGCGATGGCGAGGATGCCGCTGCCGGTGCCGATGTCCAGCACCCGCTCGCCGCCCTTGACACGCTCGTCCAGCACTTCGAGGCAGAGGTTGGTGGTCTCATGGCCGCCGGTGCCGAAAGCAAGGCCCGGGTCGAGGATGAGCTTGACGCGGTCGGTATCATAGTCCTGCCAGGACGGCACGATGGCGAGGCGCTGGCCCACGTCCATCGGGTGGTAATACTTGCGCCAGCCGTTCTGCCAGTCCTCCTGCTCCACGCCCTCGGTCTCGGAGGTGTAGGGGATGCCTGCGGCCTCCATCCGGGCCGCGATGAGGGCCAGCGTCTCCACCGGCGAAGCGCCCGGCTCGAGGTACATGTGGATGATGACGGTGTCCCGGGGCTTGTCCAGCAGCTCCTGCTCGATGAGGTCCACGTGGGCGATCTGTTCCACCTGTTCCTCGATGTCGCTGTAGTCTTCGATATAAATGCCGCCCTCCGCGATCATGGTGGCCACGGCCTCGGCGGCCTCGGCGTCGGCTTTGGATACGGTCAGGCGAATATCAGTCCATTCCATAAGGATGCTCCTTCCGTGTATTGGGGATATACTGTCTTTATAGTACCCGATTCCGGCCCGGGATGCAAGCTCTCGGGCCGAAAGATACCCGAAAGGGCTTTCTTTTTTCCCGGCAGTATGTTAATATGGTGTTGTACCCGGACTGGGTCCGGGCGGCTTCCTGCCGGAAGCGCCCGCCGCATCGTTCCCCAAAGGAGGAATTATCGTATGTTTTTAGGAATGGATATTTACAGCTGGATCGCTGCTATCGTCATCGCGCTCATCGTCACATTCCTTCCCATCACGCTGCCGTTCAAGATCGTTCTTGCCATGGTGGCCATGGCCTGCTTCTACTTTGGACGCAAGTATTATCACAATCATAAGAACGGCGGGGCCGAGACGCCCAGCATGAGCTCTGCCGAGAGCGAGGCACTGGCCTCCGGCATCCTGAAAGCCCTCGGCGGCAAGGACAATATCGTCAAGGTGGACTACTGCGCCACCCGCCTCCGCTTTGAGGTACACAGCTACGCCTCCGTGGACGAGGCCGCTGCCAAGGCCGCAGGCGCAGAGGGCGTCATCCGCCCGGCCAAGAACGCCTGCCAGGTGGTCATCAAGGGCGATGTGCAGGCTGTGTACGATGCCCTGCGCAAGCAGCTGTAACGAAAAAGCTGTTTTCTTACGCAAACAGCTTCTCGAACATCGCCGGGAACGGGCCGCCGCGCCCGGCCCGGCGGTATTTTTATCGGAAAGGAGTTTTGATATGAAGCCCCAGACCTTTACGTGGAAGAAACTCGCCGCCGACGAGCTGACGCGGGTGTATCTGGACGAGATGCGCCGCGACTTCCCGCCCAGCGAGCTGAAACCCCTGAGCATGATTCTCAACAGCGAAGCCGCCGGCATGGCCCACACCTGGGGCGTGTTCGAGGGGGAGACGCTGGTGTCCTATCTGCTGATGGTGCGGCCGATGGGCTGTGAAGTGAGCCAGCTGGACTATTTCTCCGTCCTGCCCGCCTACCGCAGCACCGGCATTGGCGCACGTCTGCTGGCCGCTCTGCCCGCTCACGAGGAGGGCGCAAAGGCCATCCTCATCGAGGCCGAGTGTCCCGAGAAGGCCGACGACGAGGCTATGGCCGTCCGGCGTCTGGGCTTTTATGCCCGCTGCGGGGCCGTTGACACCGGCTGGACGGAGCATCTTTTCGACGCATGGTTCCGGGTGCTGGTCCTGCCTGCCGAGGGGGAGACGCTGGATGCAGAGACGGCCAACAAAGAGCTGGCCGACTGCTACAGCCGGGTGATGGGCGCGGACAAGTGGCGCAGATATGTCCGGCTCTACCGTCCGGACGGCACGGAAGAGAAATTCTGATTCGATCATAGGGTCTGAAAGGCTGCTTTACGTTCTGTGAAGCAGCCTTTTTTGCACCCTTCAGCGGGCGGGATGCACAAACGAACGTGCGGATTTTTGACAGTTTGACCGGAAATGTAAAATCAAGTGTCCTGTTTTCCACACCGACTTTACCAGAGGATGACAACAGCGCAAAAACACTGCACAAAGCTTTACCTGCATTTTGCGCCGCCATGGTCGCAGCCGGATGGGCGGTGCGCTACAATAAAGGCGTCCCAAGAGAGACACAACGAGGAAAAGGAAAACAGTCCGGCCAGAACAAAAGGGCCGGCCCAGTTGAAGGAGATATTATGATGAAAAAGATCACTCGTCGTTCGTTCCTGTCCATCTGCGGCGCTGCTGCCGCTGCTGCTGCCCTGACCGCCTGCGGCGGTGCAGCTTCTTCCACTGCTGCCTCTTCTGCCGCCGCATCCAGCACCGCAGCTTCCGCTTCTTCTACGGCTGCGCTGTCCGGCAATGTCGCCACCGGCGGTTCCACCTCTATGAAGAACGTCATCGCCGCCCTGACCGAGGGCTTCGCTGAGCTCGAGCCGGATGTCACCATCAGCTATGACCCCACCGGTTCCGGCGCAGGCATCACCGGCGCTGCCGATAAGACTCTGGACATCGGCCTTTCTTCCCGCGCCCTGAAGGCTGACGAGACCGGCGTCACCGGCACCACCGTGGCTCTGGACGGCATCGCCATCATCGTCAACAAGGACAGCAAGGTCGAGGACCTGACCGTTGACCAGCTCAAGCAGATGTTCACCGGCGAGATCACCAACTGGTCCGAGGTCGGCGGCGACGACGGCGAGATCGTTCTGGTGGGCCGCGAGGCTGGCTCCGGCACCCGCGATGGCTTCGAGAGCATCGTGGACGTCAAGGATTCCTGCAAGTACGCGCAGGAGCTGACGGCTACCGGCGCTGTCATCAGCGCTGTGGAGGCCAATCCTCTGGCCATTGGCTACGCTTCTCTGTCTGCCATCGGCGACACCGTCAAGGCTGTGACCGTCGGCGGCGTGGAGTGCAGCGAGGAGACCGTCAAGGACGGCAGCTATGAGGTGCAGCGTCCCTTCGTGTTCGTCACCAACGACTCCGTCACCCTCTCCGCTCAGGCTCAGGCGTTCTTCGACTTCGCCACCAGCACCGATGCAGCCGACCTCATCCGCACCGCAGGCGCTGTGCCGGTGAACGAGTAACTTTGTGAGGGATCCCTCAGGTGTTTTTATGAAAAAATTCGAGCTTCCCCGCACCCCGGCCCAATGGCTGGAAGCTGTCATGAACGCCATCTTCTTCCTCTGCGGCATCCTCGCCGTGGGCTGCGTGGCTGTCATTACCATCTATATGTTCCTGTCGGGCCTGCCCGCCATCGGAAAGATCGGCCCGCTGAAATTCCTCTTCGGCACCGAGTGGGCCTCCACGGCGTCGGAGCCGAAGTACGGCATCCTGCCCTTCGTGCTTTCGAGCATTTACGGCACCCTGGGTGCGTCCCTCATCGGTGTGCCGGTGGGCCTGCTGACAGCGGTGTTCCTCTCGAAAGCGGCAGCTCCCGGCGTGCGCAATGTGGTCGTCACGGCGGTGGAGCTGCTGAGCGGCATCCCCAGCGTGGTGTTCGGTCTGCTGGGTATGCAGGTGCTGGTGCCTGCGGTGGCGAAGGTGTTTGGCAAGGCGTCGGGCGCCTGCCTGCTGTCGGCCATCGTGGTGCTGTCCATCATGATACTGCCCAGCATCGTGTCCGTGTCGGTGACGGCCCTCAACGCCGTGCCGCCCGAGTATGAGCAGGGCAGTCTGGCACTGGGTGCGACCGATACGGAAACGTGGTTCAAGATCAGCATCCCGGCGGCCAGGAGCGGCATTGCAGCCGGAATCGTTCTGGGCATTGGCCGCGCCATCGGCGAGGCAATGGCCGTCATGATGGTGGCCGGCAACAGCCCCAATATGCCGGACAGCCTCTTCCGCAGCGTCACCTTCCTGACCACGGCCATCGCCAAGGAGATGAGCTACGCCAGCGGCCTGCAGAAGCAGGCGCTGTTCAGCATCGCGCTGGTGCTGTTCGTCTTCATCATGGTCATCAATGTGCTGCTCAACGCTGTGCTGAAGGGAGGAAACAAGGATGAAAAGTGACTTCTCCCCCTCCCGCCGCGCATGGAACGTCATCATGACCGCGCTGGTCTGGGCGGCGGCAGTGCTGGTCATCGCCCTCACGGTGGGCGTCATCGGGCTGGTACTGGTGCGGGGCATCCCCAACATCAGCTGGGAATTCCTTTCCACCACCGCCAGCGTCCTCAAAGGCACCGACGGCATCCTGCCCGCTATCCTCAACACGTTATATGTCATCCTGCTCACCCTGCTCATCGTCCTTCCGCTGGGCGTGGGCGCGGCAGTTTACCTCACGGAGTACGCCTCCAACCGGAAGCTCATTGAGGTCATCGAGTTCACGAATGAGACGCTGGCGGGCATCCCCAGCATCATCTACGGCCTCGTGGGTATGCTGGTCTTCGCCCAGACCATGGGCTTTAAGACCTGCCTGCTCTCCGGCAGCCTGACGCTGGTGGTCATGAACCTGCCCACCATCATCCGTACCACGCAGGAGTCCCTCAAAACGGTGCCGCAGGGCTACCGGGAGGGTGCTCTGGGCCTCGGCGCGGGCAAGTGGCACATCATCCGCACCATCGTGCTGCCCTGCAGCATCGACGGCATCGTCACCGGCTGCATCCTGGCCGTGGGCCGTATCGTGGGTGAGAGCGCGGCCCTGCTCTTCACCGCCGGTGCGGCGGAAGTTATTGCAGGCAGCATCGCCAAGGCGTACACATCCAACGGCGCGACCCTCTCCGTCCTGCTCTATCTGCGGGCCTTCGAGGACGGCGACTTCGCCTCCGCCTGGGGCATCGGCGCAGTGCTGCTGGTCCTGGTGCTTCTCATCGACCTCGCAGCCCGTCTGGCAAAAACAAAGCTCAAACAGAAACAGTAAGGGGTATTTTATGGATAACAATATGCCGGTCATCTCGGCAAAAAATCTGAACCTCTGGTACGGCGACTTCAAGGCCCTCAAGGGCATCTCGCTGGATGTGGGCGAACAG
Source organism: Faecalibacterium sp. Marseille-P9312 (assembly GCF_902497445.1). Taxonomy (NCBI): domain Bacteria; kingdom Bacillati; phylum Bacillota; class Clostridia; order Eubacteriales; family Oscillospiraceae; genus Faecalibacterium; species Faecalibacterium sp. Marseille-P9312. The sequence goes on along the minus strand of NZ_CABVEW010000016.1, from coordinate 42,890 downwards.
GAGATCACTGCCCTCATCGGCCCCTCGGGCTGCGGCAAATCCACCTTCCTCAAGACCCTGAACCGGATGAACGACCTTGTGCCGAACGTCCGCATCGAGGGCGACGTCCGGCTCCGGGGTGAGGATATTTTCTCAAAGGAGATGCAGCTGACCGACCTGCGCCGCCGCGTGGGCATGGTCTTCCAGAAGGCGAACCCCTTCCCCATGAGCATCTACGACAATATTACTTATGGCCCCAAGCTCCACGGCGTCCGCAATAAAGCGGAGCTGGATGAGCTGGTGGAAAGCTCCCTGCGGGGCGCTGCCCTCTGGGACGAGGTGAAAGACCGCCTGAAAAAGAGCGCGCTGGGCCTCTCCGGCGGCCAGCAGCAGCGCCTGTGCATCGCCCGGGCTCTGGCTGTCAAGCCCGAAGTCCTGCTGATGGACGAGCCCACCAGCGCCCTCGACCCCGGCTCCACCATGAAGGTGGAAGAGCTGATGAGCGAGCTGAAAAAGAACTACACCGTGGTCATCGTCACCCATAACATGCAGCAGGCGGCCCGTATCAGCGACCGCACGGCATTCTTCCTGCTGGGTGAGCTGGTGGAGTGCGGCCCCACGAGCGAGATTTTCAGCACCCCGAAGGATAAGCGCACCGAGGACTACATCTCGGGCCGCTTCGGTTAAAAAGGAGGGTTTGCGATATGAGCACACGCACACAGTACGAAGCCGACCTCGCGGCTCTGAAGGGATCGCTGGCCAAGATGAGCCAGCTCTCTGCCGACGCGGTGGAAGATGCGCTGGAAGCCCTCTGCACGGCGGACGCCGAGGAAGCAAAGGGCATCATCAAGGGCGACACCGAGGTCAATCGGATGGAGCGGGACATCGAGCACCGCTGCATGACCCTGCTGCTGCGTCAGCAGCCGGTGGCAGGTGATCTGCGCTTTATCTCTGCTGCCATGAAGGTGGTGACAGACGTGGAGCGCATCGGTGACCATGCCGCCGACATCGCGGAGATCGTCCCCCATCTGGCCGGTGTCCGCAAGGCGGGCGACCCTGCCGTGAGCAGGAGCATTGAGATGGGCCGCAAAGCCCACAAGATGCTGCAGGACGCCATGGGCGCCTTTGCGGCAGAAGATGAGGCGGCGGCAAAAGCCGTCATCGACGCCGACGACGCGGTGGACTACGACTTCAACAGCATCAAGCGGATGCTGGCGGCGGAGATCGCCGCCGACCCCGGCAAGGTGGACGCCGCGCTGGATGTGCTGATGGTCATCAAGTACCTCGAGCGCATCGGCGACCACGCCGTGAACATCGCCGAGTGGGTGGAGTTCCTGCGCACGGGCCGGTATCACCACGAGAAGATGTTCTGAGTTCTGTTTTCCTCTTTTTCTTTTCCTGAAAAGCTGCTGCCCGAGGCGGGCGGCAGCTTTTGCTTTGTCGAAACCCCGTCTGAAAAATTTTGGAGTTTTTTCTTGTCTTATGCAATTTCCGGCCCGGCTGCGCCGTATTATAGGCAGAAGCCTCCCAACAGAGGGATGCTTATGAGACCTGAGCGCGGCCCGGCTCCGACATCCCCCCTGTCCCCGGCTGCGCCGCAACGGAGGATACCGATGAACACCAAGAATTTCCCGCTGGAAGCCTACGGCGCGGCCGTCAGCCGCGAAGAGCTGGTGCAGGCGGCTTTGGATGAGATCACCAAGAATTACCGTGAGGCCAGCCTCTCCAATGTGGCCCGCAGTTACGGCGTCTCTCTGGCCTATGTCAGCGAGTGCGTCCGGGCGCAGACAGGCCGTACTTACAAGGAATTGCTCCAGAAGCACCGGATGGAGACTGCCGCCCGCCTGCTGCGCCGCAGCGACTGGAACATCCAGCAAATCATCACCTATGTCGGCTACGAGAACACCAGTTATTTCTACCGCCTGTTCCACGAGCGGTACGGCCAGAGCCCCCGTGAGTACCGTCAGAGCCGCGCGGCCCGCACCCGCACACCGGCCTGACCTTTGAGCACACCGCGAAAAAAGACGTCCCGTGTCTGCGGGACGTCTTTTGATGTCTTAAGATGGAAAAACGATGCAGAGTGTGTTACAATAAAAGCCAGACCTGCAAAAATGTGGGAGTGCGCTGCGGCGCACGGAAAGAGAAGGTGGAAACGGAATGTTTCGTGGAGCACGGCGCTCTGATCTGGAGCAAATTTTAGAGATCTATGCCCATGCCCGGAAAACAATGGCGGATTCGGGCAACCCGACCCAGTGGGGCGACAGCTATCCGCCGCAGGAGATGCTGGAAGAAGACATCGACTCCAACCGGCTGTTCGTCTATATGGTGAACGGCCGTCTCGAGGCGGTGTTTGCCTTCATCCTCGGGCCGGACCCCACCTACGCGAAAATCGAAGACGGCCAGTGGCTCAACGATGAGGTGCCTTACGGCACCATCCACCGGCTGGCCTCGGCAGGTGACCGCAGGGGCGTGGCGTCTGAGGTCATCGCATGGTGCCTCGAGCACTGCGAGAGCCTGCGGGCCGATACCCACGCCGACAACAAGATCATGCAGCATCTTCTCGAGAAGAACGGTTTTGCCCGCTGCGGCATCATCCATGTGGAAGACGGCACGCCCCGCGTCGCCTATCAGAAGCTGTCGGCCACCGTACACATGCAGGAAGAATAAGGAGGGACTGGCATGAAGATCACACAGGTAAAGCTGGGCCGTATCTCGACCCCGCTCCGCGTCCCCTTCAAGACAGCGCTGCGCACCGTGAGCAGCGTGGAGGACGTCATCGTTGAGCTGCACACCGACACCGGCGCGGTGGGCTACGGTGAGGCACCTCCTACCGGCGTCATCACCGGCGACACCACCGGAGCGATCATCGGCGCTATCCGTGACCACATCGCTCCGGCCATTCTGGGCCGCAACCTCGACGAGTTCGAGGATCTGACCGCCGCCGTGCAGAAGGCCCTCGTCCACAACACCAGCGCCAAGGCTGCCGTGGATATGGCCCTGTGGGACCTGCTGGGCCAGAAGTACAGCGCCCCGGTCTACCGGATGCTGGGCGGTGCGCGCAGCAATATCGTGACGGACATCACCATCAGCGTCAACCCGCCTGAGGAGATGGCCCGGGACGCCCGCACCGCCATCCAGCGCGGTTATGACTGCCTGAAGGTCAAGGTGGGCATCGACCCGGAGCTGGACGTGGCCCGTCTGGCCGCCGTCCGCGAGGCCGTGGGCAAGGACGTCAAGCTCCGCATCGACGCCAATCAGGCGTGGAATGCAAAGCAGGCTGTCCGCATCCTCGACCAGATGCAGGAGAAGGGCCTGGACATCGAGTTCGTCGAGCAGCCTGTCCCTGCGGCTGACCTCGAGGGGATGCAGTACGTCACCCGCCACGCCAGTGTGCCGGTGCTGGCCGATGAGAGCGTGTTCAGCCCGGCGGATGCCCTGCGCATCATGCAGACCGGCGCAGCCGACTTTGTGAACATCAAGCTGATGAAGTGCGGCGGCATCACCAACGCCCTCCGCATCGCCTCGGCGGCAGAGGTCTACGGCGTGGAGTGCATGATCGGCTGTATGCTGGAAGCCAAGATCTCGGTCAACGCAGCCGTGGAGCTGGCCTGCGCCAAGAAGATCATCACCAAAGTGGACCTGGACGGCCCGGTGCTCTGCAGCGAGGACCACATCCTCGGCGGCGCGGTCTTCGACGAGAAGAATATCACCGTTTCGGATGCACCCGGCATGGGCATCCAGGGTTTCGTCCCCGGCAAAGTGACCTATCTGGACGACTGAAAGATCAGAAAAAATAAATAAGAATGACTACCCCCCGGCAGACGAACTCTGCCGGGGGATTTTTCTGCCCTGAGCGGTGAAATATTTTAATTGTGTATTTCTATGACGCACACATAAGGCGGCGCGGAGGAAGGCTGAAAACGAAAAAATCTGCCGAAGCAGCCCGAAAAATTCACTGAAAACCTTTGACTTTTCTTCCGTGTGTGCTATAATAACAACTGTCTTTGGGTAAGAGACAGGAAAAGTGTGCGTCGAGGACGCACAAATACAGAGGAGTGTTTTATATGATGAATGGTGCAAAAGCCATTGTGAAGAAGTACAATGAGGTCAGCCTCATCCTTCGCATCGTCGTCGGTCTGGTCATCGGCGCGGTGCTGGCGCTTGCGGTGCCGGGTGCAGGCTGGGTCGGCGAGCTGGGCAGCCTGTTCGTCGGCGCACTGAAGGGCATCGCTCCGGTGCTGGTGTTCGTCATCGTGGCGAGCGCGCTGGCACAGGGCAGCTCCAAGCTGGACCGCCGCTTCGGTACGGTCATCTGGCTGTACATGCTCACCACCTTCCTTGCGGCTGCGATCGCTTCGATCACCAGCTTCATGTTCCCTGTGTCGGTCGTTCTGGCAGACGCTGCGCAGTCGGATGTGGTGCCGCAGGGTCTGGGCGAGGTGCTGGGCACCCTGCTCACCAACTTCGTCGCCAACCCTGTCAGCTCTCTGATGAGCGGCAACTACATCGGCATCCTGTTCTGGGCCTGCATGTTCGGCCTTGCCATGAAGAACATCGGCTCTGACACCACCAAGAAGTTCCTCGCCGACACTGCCGACGCTGTGTCGCAGGTGGTGCGCTGGATCATCAATCTGGCGCCCTTCGGCATCATGGGTCTGGTGTACACCAACGTGGCCGGCAACGGTCTGGCCATCTTTACCCAGTACGGCAAGCTGCTGGCCCTGCTGGTGGGTACCATGCTCTTCATGGCGTTCATCGTTTCGCCCTTCATCATGTTCCTCTATCTGCGCTGCAACCCGTATCCGCTGGTGTTCCGCTGCCTGAAGGAGTCCGGCCTGACCGCTTTCTTCACCCGCAGCTCTGCGGCCAACATCCCCGTCAACATGGCCCTGTGCGAGAAGCTGGGCCTCGATAAGGATATGTATTCCGTCTCCATCCCTCTGGGCGCTACCATCAATATGGATGGTGCGGCGATCACCATCACCATCATGACGCTGGCTGCGGCCAACACGCTGGGCATCCCCGTGACCCTGCCTGCCGCCATCGTCCTGAGCGCCATGTCCGCTCTGGGTGCCTGCGGCGCTTCCGGCGTGGCCGGCGGCTCTCTGCTGCTCATCCCCATGGCCTGCTCCCTGTTTGGCATCTCCAACGATGTGGCCATGCAGATGGTCGGTGTCGGCTTCATCATCGGCGTGATCCAGGACTCTGTGGAGACTGCGCTGAACTCTGCCGGCGACGTGGAGTTCGCCGCGACCGCCGAGTATCATCAGTGGCTCAAGCAGGGCAAACTCCTGCCGGACTTCCTCCGCAAGTAATAGGCAAAACAAAATGGCTGGGGCCGCGAGGCCCCAGCCGTTTTTCATGTGCGGAATTTGAAGTTCTTGAGGATATTGTTCAGGCTGCGCTCGATGTGCTTTGCCATTTCCTTCTGGGCGGCCTTGGCATCCTGTTTCTGGATGGCCTTGAGGATGTCAATATGCTCCTGAGTGGACTTGATATAATGGTCCAGCTTCGGGGAGGCAATGCCCACGCTGGGGCCGTTCCAGAGACTGGACAGGAATTTGTAGAGCCGCTCGTTGTCTGCCGCTGTCCAGATGGCGGAGTGGACGGCAAGGTTCAGCTCTTCGTATTCCTCCGTTGAAACGCTGTCCATATGGCGTTGCAGAGCTTCCAGCTTTTTGATGTAGTCGGCGGCGTCCGGCATCCCCCGCTGGGCGGCGCGCTTTGCGGCCTCCGATTCCAGCAGGATGCGCATTTCGTAATGGTCGGTGATGTATTTCTCGTCGATGGTCTTGACGATGGCGCCCCGGTTCATCCGCAGCTCGATGAGGCCCTCGGCCTCCAGAGTCTGGAATGCTTCCCGCACCGGCGTGCGGCTGACGCCCAGCCGCTCGGCAGTCTCGGTCAGGCTCAGTTCATCGCCGCTCTTGTACTCGCCGGAAAAGAGCGCTTTTCGCAGGATGGCGGTGATCTGTACCCGAACGGGCATGGCTTTTTTTAAGCTGTCCATAGTGTGGTGTGCCTCCATAGGATCTGAAATCCCGGCTTTTCCGGACGGAAAGACCGGGATATTATTATTTTTCTATTTAAGAATATCATTTCCGAAATATCGTGTCAAACATTTTAGAAATGGAATATCGTATACGATATTCGTCGTTCTCCACAAAAAAGATGTCTGAAATTTAGAGATAGCGGAGAAAGCGGCTCATCCCTCTTGAAAACAGCGTTGAAACGTGGTACTGTAGAGCCACCGAAAAGAAATTGTATACGATATTCAAAATTTAAAAAAGAGAACGGGAGGATTCCACCATGCACGCCATCGAAAAAATCTTGGCCAAGAACAGCGGCAGAGCCGAGGTCCACACCGGCGAGATCGTGACCGCCAAGGTCGATTTTGCCGAGATCAACGACCTCTATCTCCAGACGGTCTATTCCTTCTACGAGATGGGCGGCGAGAAGGTCTGGAACCGGGAGCGGGCGGCTTTCGTCTTTGACCACTACGCCCCCTGCCCCGACATCAAGAGCGCAGCAAACCACAAGGAGATGCGCGAGTTTGCCAAAAAGAACGACCTGCGCTTCCACTTTGACACCAACTGCGGCGTCTGCCATCAGGTCATGCCGGAAGCCGGCGTCATCTACCCGGGCATGATCGTGGTCGCCACCGACAGCCACACCACCACCCACGGTGCTTTCGGTGCGATGGGTACCGGCTGCGGCGCCACCGATATGGCTACCATCCTGATGACCGGCGAGCTGTGGTTCCGTGTGCCGGAGATCATCGAAGTCCGTCTGGACGGCGAGGCGCAGAAGGGCGTCTACCCCAAGGACGTCATCCTCGAAGTTCTGGGCCGCATCCGTGCTGACGGTGCTGTGTATAAAGCCATCGACTTCACCGGCAGTTACGTCGAGAAGCTGAACGTCGCAGGCCGCATGACCATCTGCAATATGGCGGTCGAGATGGGCGCCAAGACCGCCTATATGCAGCCCAACGCCGACGTGCTGAACTACGTGGATAAGCGTGCTGTCCGCCCCTACGAGGTGCAGTTCACCGACCCCGATTTCCAGTACGAAGAGAGCTATGTGTTCGATGTCTCCAAGATCGAGCCGAACCTTGCCTGCCCCAGCAGCGTCGAGAATGTCCATCCCCTGTCTGAGGTGGTGGCAAACGGCCCCATCAAGCTGAATCAGGGCTACATCGGCAGCTGCACCGGCGGCCGCGTGGAAGACATCGCCATCGCTGCCAAGATCCTGAAGGGCAGACACATCCCCGAGTATACCCGTCTGATCGTCGTTCCCGCTTCCAACGAGGTCATGCAGGAGTGCATGAAGGCCGGCTACATTCAGGATCTGATGAATGCCGGTGCTACCATCACCACCCCCGGCTGCGGTGCCTGCCTCGGCGCACATGAGGGCATCCTTGCTCCGGGTGAGGTCTGCATCACCAGCACCAACCGCAACTTCCCGGGCCGCATGGGCTCCACCGAGGCTCTGATGTACCTTGCCAGCCCGGCCACCGTTGCCGCCAGCATGGTGAACGGCTGCATCACCGACCCCAGAGATTTTCTGTGAGATTTGAAAAAGGAGGAACATTCTTATGAACAGTGAGATCACTGGAAAGATCATCGTCGTGGGCGACAACATCGACACCGACCAGATCTACCCCGGCTGCTATCTGGCCCTGACCGACCCGAAGGAGATCGGCAGCCACTGCCTGAGCGGCGTGGACGTGAACATCGCCGCCAACTTCCCGCAGGGCGGCATTGTGGTGGCAGGCCGCAACTTCGGCTGCGGCTCGTCCCGTGAGCACGCCCCCATCGCCTTGCTGAACATGGGCGCAAAGGCGGTCATCGCAGATTCCTTCGCCCGCATCTTCTTCCGCAATGCGGTCAATCTGGGCCTTGTTCCGGTCATCTGCAAGGGCATCAGCCAAAAGGTAAAAGAAGGTCAGACCCTGACCCTCGACTTTGTCAAGGGCGTCGTCACCGTGCAGGAGACCGGCGAGAGCTACCCCTGCGAGGCACTGGGCGAACAGGCCATGAAGATCCTTGCCGCAGGCGGCATCAAGCCTCTGATGCGCGCCCGCTTCGCAAAAGAAAAAGCAGAACAAAAAGCAGAGTAATGTGACGCGTGGAAAAATCTGGAGAAAAGAGTTAGAAGAGTTATAAGAAGTGTAAATTGAAGAGAAAGATACGGGGGCAGTTCGTGAGGAACGGCTCCCGGGAGGAAAAATTATGCCAATGGAACTTGTTTTTGTGATCGGAATGGCGGTCCTTCTGATCCTGTGTATCAAAGTCAAGGCAAATGCATTCATCTCTCTGCTGGCGACGGCGCTGGTCATGGGTATGCTCAGCGGCATGAGCGGCGCGGACACCGTCAGCGCCATCACCAGTGGCTTTTCCGGCACGGTCAAAAGCATCGGCATCGTCATTATTTTTGGCATCATGCTGGGCAACTATCTGGACGCGGCCAAAGGTACGAACCGGATGGCCTATGATGCGGTGAAACTGGTCGGCCAGAAGCGTGCAGGCCTGGCAATGGCCATCACCGGCTATATCGTTTCCATCCCCGTCTTTTCGGACGCGGCCTTCGTCATCCTGACCCCGCTGGTCAAGGCTATCCACAAGAAAACGAAGATCCCTCTTGCCATTCTGGCCGTCAGCCTCTCTGCCGGTCTGCTGTCCACCCATGTCTTCGTGCCTCCCACGCCCGGTCCTCTGGCCGCGGCGGGCCTTCTGGGCATCGACATTGGCCGTGCCATCCTCTACGGCGCATTCGGCGCAGTGTTCATGACGGCCGCAGGCTGGATCTTCGCGGAGCTCTACTTCCGTAATAAGCCCGAAAGCTACTATACATTCCGGGACGAAGAAGCGCAGAAAGAGGACGAGGCTACCCCGTCCATCGACGATGACAAGGACCTGCCCGGCACCTTTGCCAGCCTGATGCCCCTTGTCGTGCCTATTGTGCTCATCCTGCTCAACACCACCTGCGGCATGATCCTGCCTGAGGATTCCCCCATCCTGTCCATCGTTTCCTTCGTTGGTGATTCCAACATCGCTCTGGCCATCGGCGCAGTCCTGTCCATCATCACCCTGGGCAAGCGTCTGGGCGGCAAAGCCATCATCGACATCATGGACAAGACTCTGAAGGACGCCGGCCCCATCGTGTTCATCACCGCAGCGGGCGGCGCACTGGGCCAAGTACTTAAAGTTTCCGGCGCAGGCGACAGTCTGGCACAGATGGTGCTGAACACCGGTCTGCCCTTCATCCTCATTCCCTTCGTCATCTCCGGCCTGCTGAAAGTCGTGCAGGGCTCCGGCACGGTCGCAGTGACGACGGCGGCAACGCTCTGCGCTCCCATTGCAGCCAGCCTCGGCCTCGACCCCATCCTTATCTTCCTGGCTTCCGGTGCGGGTGCCCGTCTGTGCTGCCACGTCAACGACAGCTATTTCTGGGTCTACACCAACTGCATGGGCTTTGATATGAAGACGGGCCTCAAGACCCTGTCCATCAGCAATCTGTCTATGTCGCTGGGCGGCTTGCTTGCCACCTTTATCTGCAGCCTGTGGCTGTGATAAAAACAGTATTCTCCTAAGCCTTTTTCCACGCTCATTTTCTCCAACCAAAAGCAGCTCAGCCAAAAACAGACCGTGCCGCCGGGAGCTAAGCTCCCGGCGGCACGGTCTGGCTGTTTTATAAGGATTTAGTCCATGAGCCTTGCCTTCTGCAGAGCGGTGATGATGAGGGGGATGAGCACCAGCTGTGCGATGATGCCCGGCACAGCGGTGAAGAGCGCACCGGACAGGAAGGCCGAGAACGGGAAGCTCGAGCCGGACAGGCCCGCCAGCACGAAGCGGACTGCGCCCCAGACGAGGCGGCCAGCCACCATGGCCGCCGCGAGGGTGGCGTAGGTCATGGGCAGGGTGTGCTTCACCCGGCGATAGAGCCAGCCGGAGACAGCACCGTAAGCTGCCAGCTCAAAAGCCATCGAGATGGCGATGGGGAACATCGGGGGCATCCCGAAGAGCACCGAGCGGAGCAGCGGGGCCGCAAAGCCCACAGCCAGACCCCAGGGCCCGCCCAGCACGAAGCCGCAGAGCAGGATGGGGAAATGCATCGGGCAGAGCATATTGCCTACCTGCGGCAGATGGCCCGTCACCATGGGCAGCACGAAGGCCAGCGCCAGAAAGAGTGCGGCCAGCACGACGTTGCGGGCCGGAGAAGAGTTTTTGGTTTTCATCTGTTTCCTCCTGTGACTGCGCCGCAGAAAAACAAAAAAGGGGCCTGCCAGTTGGCTTGCAAGCCAACGGCAGACCCCTTCATGGCGTCTGTTTCAAAAATGCGGCGGCTGAAAATAGTGTAAGGCGGGCTTCGGCCCGCAGGCCCGGCTTCCTGCCGGAGATCGTGAAAATTATAGCAGAGTGCCGCAGGATTTGTCAAGACCGCTCCCGGACAGGCTGCAAATTGACCAAAAAAGAAAGCGTTTGGAGCAGTTTTTGACCGCCTGTGTACATTTTGCTGAAAGAAGCTTGACCTTTTTGCACAGAATAGATAATATAAACTTGAATTATAGCGCAATGGGGCGGCGGGAGCTGTGCCTTGCGCGGCTGTATACTTGCAACTTCTGAGGTTCATACGGGAGGACCATCATGACAAATGCAGAAAAGCTTACCCTTGCCAAGCACGCCTGTCACATCCGCATGGGCGTGATCGAGGGAACTCACAGCGCCAAGTGCGGCCATCCGGGCGGCAGTCTGGACATCGCCGAGGTGCTGTCTTACCTCTACTTCGTGGATATGAACATCGACCCCAAGGAGCCGAAAAAACCGGACCGCGACCGCTTCGTGCTGTCCAAGGGCCATGCAGCTCCGGCACTTTACGCCACGCTGGCCGAGCGCGGGTTCTTCCCGGTGGAAGACCTCAAGACCCTGCGCAAGATCGGCAGCTACCTGCAGGGCCACCCCAACATGAATGAGACTCCGGGCGTGGATATGTCCACCGGCAGTCTGGGTCAGGGCGTGTCTGCCGCCTGCGGCATGGCTCTGGGCGCAAAGCACAGCGGCAAGCCCATCAATGTCTACACCATCCTCGGTGACGGTGAGGTGGAAGAGGGCGAGTGCTGGGAGGCTTTCATGTTTGCCGCCCACTATAAGCTCTCCAACCTCTGCGTCATGCTGGACCGCAACCACCTCCAGATCGACGGCACCACCGAGACGGTCATGAACAGCGCCCCGCTGGAAGAAAAGCTCAAGGCGTTCAACTTCAACGTCCTGACCATCAACGGCCACGACTACGACCAGATCGAGTCTGCTATCAAGGCGTTCCACGCCGAGAACGACAGGCCCACCTGCATCATTCTGGACACCGTCAAGGGTACCGGCGTCTCCTTTATGACCAACTCTGTGGATTGGCACGGCAAAGGCCCCAACGACGAGGAGTACGCTGTGGCCATGCAGGAGCTGAACGCAGCCTACGCCGCGCTGGAACAGGAGGACAAGTAAGATGGCAGATGTAAAAATGATCGCTACCCGCGAGAGCTACGGCAATACTCTGAAAGCACTGGCCGCTGAGGGCCACGACGACCTGGTGGTCCTGGACGCCGACCTCGCTGCCGCTACCAAGACCGGTGTGTTCCGGAAGGCTCACCCGGACCGCCACTTTGACTGCGGCATCGCCGAGGCCAACATGATGGGCGTCGCCGCCGGCCTGTCCACCATGGGCTATGTCCCCTTCGTGTCCAGCTTTGCGATGTTCGCTGCGGGCCGTGCCTTTGAGCAGATCCGCAACTCCGTGGCCTACCCCCACCTGAACGTGAAGATCGGCGCTACCCACGGCGGCATCTCCGTCGGTGAGGACGGCGCTTCTCACCAGTGCTGCGAGGACTTCGCCCTCATGCGCAGCCTGCCCGGCATGACCATCATCTGCCCCGCCGACGACGTGGAAGCACGCGCTGCTGTCCGCGCCGCCTACGAGATGCAGGGTCCTGTCTACCTCCGCTTTGGCCGTCTGGCGGTTCCCGTGTTCCACGATGAGGCCAACTATCACTTCGAGATCGGCAAGGGCGAGCAGCTCACCGAGGGCAGTGATATTGCCATCGTGGCCACCGGCCTGATGGTCAACGAGGCCCGCAAGGCCGCTGAGACTCTGGCTGCCGAGGGCATCCACGCCCGCGTCATCAACATCCACACCATCAAGCCTCTGGATGAGGACATCATCCTCAAGGCTGCCCGGGAGTGCGGCAAGATCGTCACCGCCGAGGAGCACAACGTCATCGGCGGTCTGGGCGAGGCTGTCTGCTCCCTGCTCAGCGAGAAGCTGCCCACCCCTGTCCGCCGCGTCGGCGTGCAGGACAAGTTCGGCTGCTCCGGCCCCGCCTGGGACCTGCTGAAGGAGTACGGTCTGGATGCTGCCACCATCTGCAAGACCGCAAAGGAAATGCTGGGCAAGTAAGCTCTTTCTCTGAAATAACGAACGCCGCTGTGCATTGCACGGCGGCGTTTTTGCATCTCACAGAGCTTTTATCAGCTTTTCCCTCTCGGCGTACACCTCGGCGAAGACTTTGCCCCGGGCTTTTTATGTGACTTGCTCACGGAAAAACGCCGGAGTTTGGGGTATACTGTCCCTGTCAGATGAAAAAACACTCTTTATGGAGGGAAACGATATGGCAGTCATCACCATCACGAAAGAAAACTTTGAGGCCGAGGTGCTGAAGAGCGCTCAGCCCGTCCTGCTCGATTTCTGGGCCGCCTGGTGCGGCCCCTGCCGGATGCTGAGCCCCATCGTGGACGAGGTGGCCGAGGAGCGCACCGACGTCAAGGTGGGCAAGGTCAATGTGGACGAGCAGCCCGATCTGGCCGCCGAGTTCGGCGTCATGAGCATCCCCACCCTGCTGCTGTTCGAGAACGGTAAGCTGGTTCGTCAGGCCGTCGGCGCACGTCCCAAGAGCGGCGTGCTGGAACTGCTGGGCTGAGGATAAAACGGCGAGGAGCCGCTGCACGGAAAACGCTGTGCGGCGGCTCCTTTTTTGCGCCTGCATCATCTCAAAGCGGGCTTTCGTGAAATCATTTCGCCTTTCTGTACAAACGCACAGAAAAATCGTATCATAAAAATGAAAACACTGTCACTTTCACACTTTACAACTTTATCTAGATAAAGTAAAATAACCTTATCATAAGACAAAAGCGCCCGGGAAAAGGCGGGGCGCAGGGGCCGGGGCGGGCAAGCGCCCGGTGAAAAGTGAGGGAAAAGGTATGAAATTTGACATCTCCTGCTTACAGCCGAAGGAACAGGCCTCTTTCGCGCTGCGGGCGCTGTATGAGGCGGCGGGCTGCCGCAAATATCACATGGGCCGGTTCGAGGAGTACGGGCTGTATCAGGAGAACCGCAGCTTCCTCTCGTCGGAGCAGGTCATCACCTTCACCGATCTGGACGGGCGGCTGCTGGCACTGAAACCTGACGTGACCCTCTCCATTGCCAAGACGGCCCAGCCCGCGCCGGGCGAGACACTGCGCTACTACTATCACGAAAACGTCTACCGCCCCTCGGCGGAGAGCCACACCTTCAAGGAGATCGGCCAGATGGGCCTTGAGATGCTGGGCGATGTGGGCGAAGGACAGGTGCGGCAGGCGGTGTCGCTGGCGGCACAGTCCCTCGAGCAGCTGGGCCAGCCGTGGGTGCTGGAAGTGAGCCATATGGGCTACCTGTTCGGTCTGCTGGATGCGCTGGACGTGCCGGAAGCTTCCCGCGCCGCCCTGCTGGCAAAGCTGAAAGCGAAAAACCTCCACGAGCTGAAAGCGGCGGCATCCGCCGCCGGGCTGGATGAGGCCGGTGCCGACGCGCTGGCGGGGCTGATGAGCCTCTGCGGCAGCTGTGAGGATCTGCTTCCCCGTGTGGAAGCCACCTGCCGGAACGAGCGGATGGAAGCCGCCGCTGCCGAGCTGAAAGCCATCACCGAAGAGCTGGCTGGTGCAGGCGGCAGCATCCGTCTGGATATGACGCTGGCCGGTGAGATGGAATATTACAACGGCCTTGTGTTTCAGGGCTATCTGGAGTCGCTTCCCCGTCCGGTGCTCAAGGGCGGGCGGTATGACCTGCTGATGCAGAAGTTCACCCCGGGCGCGGGGGCCATCGGCTTTGCGGTCTATCTCGACGAGCTGGACCGCCTGAGCGCCCCGCTCCCGCCGGTACAGCAGCAGAAAACCGAAAAGACCATGCTGAACGTAGCTCTGCCGAAGGGCCGTCTCGGCGACAAGGTCTATGACCTGCTGGCTGGTATCGGCTACGGCTGCCCCGAAGACTACAACGCCACCCGCAAGCTGGTGGTGGAGAACCCCGCCGCCGGCATCCGATACTTCCTCGTCAAGCCCAGCGACGTTGCCATCTACGTCGAGCACGGCGCGGCAGACGTGGGCATCGTGGGCAAGGACATCCTGACGGAAGCGTCTGCCGATGTCTACGAGCTGCTGGACACCGGCCTCGGAAAGTGCCGGATGTGCGTCGCCGCCCCGGCAGATCACAAAGACGACCCCAGCCGCCCGGTGCGGGTGGCAACCAAGTTCGTCAACATCGCCAAGAGCTATTATGCATCCATCGGGCGGGACATCGACATCATCAAGCTGAACGGCTCCATTGAGCTGGCCCCCATCCTGGGCCTGTCCGACGTCATCGTGGATATTGTGGAGACGGGTACGACCCTGCGGGAAAACGGTTTGCGGGTGGTGACGGAGTTCATGCCCATCTCGGCCCGCTTCATCGCCAATAAGGCCAGCTACCAGTTCAAGCACCGCGAAATGGACGAGATGCTCGAAAAGCTGCGTGCCGCCCTTGCCGCAAAGGAGGAGAAAAAATGATAAAGCTGTATAAGTTTGATGAACTGAAGCCCGAAGAGATCCTGAACCGTGACATCCGCGCGGAGAAGAATGTGGAAGATGTGGTGGACGGCATCATTGCCGATGTCCGCGCCCGGGGCGACGAGGCCCTGAAAGAATACGCCCTCAAGTTCGACGGTGCCAAGCTGGATAACATCCAGGTGACGCAGGAGGAAATTGAAGAAGCCTTTGCGAATATGGACGGCTATTTCCTCGAAACGCTGCGGGAGGCCGCCGCCAACATCGAAGCCTTCCACCGCCAGCAGGTGCATAAAAATTTTGTGATGAACGACAAGCCCGGCATCGTGCTGGGCCAGAAATACACCCCCATCGAGAAGGCGGGCGTCTACGTCCCGGGCGGCACGGCGGCGTATCCTTCCACCGTCCTGATGGACGTCATCCCGGCCAAGGTGGCGGGCGTTTCGGAGATCGTCATGACCACTCCCGCCGGTAAGGACGGTAAGATCGATCCGGTCATCCTCGCCGCTGCGGCCACCGCAGGCGTGACCAGGATCTTCAAGACCGGCGGCGCACAGGCCGTGGCCGCGCTGGCCTACGGCACCCAGAGCATCCCAGCGGTGGACAAGATCGTCGGCCCGGGCAATATCTATGTCGCCACTGCCAAGAGGAAGGTCTTTGGCAAGGTGGGCATCGACATGATAGCAGGCCCCAGCGAGATCCTGGTTCTGGCCGACGGCGGCTGTGACCCCGCCTGGGTGGCCGCCGACCTGCTGAGTCAGGCCGAGCACGACAGGCTGGCAAGCCCCGTCCTCGTCACGGACAGCGCTGAGCTGGCCAAGGCTGTGCAGGCAGAGCTGGAAGTGCAGATCCCCCAGCTGCCCCGCGCCGCCATCGCCCGCGCCAGCGTGGACGACAACGGCAAGATCATCGTCTGCTCTGATTTACGCAAGGCCATCGAAGCCTGCAACATCATCGCACCCGAACATCTGGAAGTCTGCGTGGACGACCCCTTCAGCGTGCTGAATGAAATCAAAAATGCAGGCAGCATCTTCCTCGGTCGGAACGTCCCCGAGGCACTGGGCGACTACTTCGCCGGCCCGAACCACACCCTGCCCACCAGCGGCACGGCACGCTTCTCCAGCCCTCTGGGCGTGGACGACTTCGTCAAGAAGTCCAGCTTCATCTACTACACCCGGGAGGCGCTGGAAAAGGCTGCGCCCCGCATCGCCGACTTTGCCGAGCGGGAGGGCCTGCACGCCCACGCCCGCAGTGTGACCATAAGATATGAATAAACCTCTCAGGCGTTTCGCGCCAGCTCCCCTAATAGGGGAGCCTTTGGCAGAGAGGTCAAGTTGCAATAAAAACGGAGGCTGGCAAACATGAGCCGTTTTCTTTCTCCCACGCTGGAAGCTGTCACTCCCTACACCCCGGGCGAACAGCCGCAGGACCAGCAGTACATTAAGCTGAACACCAACGAAAGCCCTTATCTCCCCTCTCCGGCCGTGGTGGGGGCGGTGAGCGAGGCTGAGGTGGAAAAGCTCCGCCTCTACTCCGACCCTGCGTGTGCCGAGCTGCTGCGGGCAGCGGCGGCACATTTCGACTTACAGCCTGACCAGATCATGCCCGGCAACGGCAGCGACGAGAACCTGTTCTTCGCCCTGCGGGCCTTCTGCGACGAGAACCACCCGCTGGCCTATGCAGACATCACCTATGGCTGCTACGGCGTCTGGTGCGGGCTGATACACATCCCCAGCCATATCATCCCGCTGAAAGAAGATTTCACCCTCGACCCGGCAGATTATTATGGCCTGAACGAGACCATCGTCATCGCCAACCCCAACGCCCCCACCGGTCTGGCCCTGCCCCGCAGCGCCATCGAGGAGATCCTGAAGGCGAACCCCAACCATGTGGTCATCGTGGACGAAGCCTATGTGGACTTCGGCGGCGAGAGCTGTGTGCCGCTCATCGACAACTACGAAAATCTGCTGGTGGTCCAGACCTTCTCGAAGTCCCGTCAGCTGGCCGGTGCGCGGCTGGGCCTGGCTATGGGGAATGCAAAGCTCATCGCCGACCTCAACCGGGTCAAGTTCAGCCTCAACCCCTACAACATCAACCGGCTGACCCTGAAGGCGGGCAAGGCCGCGCTGGAAGATACGGACTACTTCGACAAGACCCGCGCCGCTATCGTGGAGACGCGGGGCTGGACAAAGCAGCAGCTGGAAGCGCGGGGCTTTGCCGTGCTGGACAGCCGCTCCAATTTCCTGTTTGCTTCCACCGACAAAAAGAGCGGCGGCGAACTTTATCGGAAACTGAAAGAAAAAGGCGTGCTGGTGCGCCACTTCGACGCACCCCGTATTTCGAACTGGCTGCGCATCACCATCGGCACGCCGGACGACATGACCGCCCTTCTGCGGGCGCTGGATGAAATTTTGGAGGGCTGAGCCATGCGGGAAGTGACCATCGAGCGGAACACCAACGAGACCCAGATCGAGCTGACCCTGAACCTCGACGGCGCAGGCCGGTATCAGGTGGACACCGGCTGCGGCTTTCTGAACCATATGCTGGAGCTGTTTGCGCGGCACGGGCGCTTTGATCTGGTGCTTACCTGCCACGGCGACGTGGAGGTGGATTATCACCACACCACCGAGGATGTGGGCATCGCGCTGGGGCAGGCGTTCGCCCGGGCGCTGGGCGATATGCGGGGCATCCACCGGTACGGCAGCTTCTATCTGCCCATGGACGAAGCCCTCATCCTCTGCGCCGTGGACATCTCGGGCCGCTGCACCCTGAACTGGGACATCCATTGCAGCACCGAAAAAGTCGGCGACTTCGACGTGGAGTGCGCCAAGGAGTTCTGGCTGGGCTTTGCCCGCAGCGTGCCGGCCACCGTCCACTTCGTTCAGTTCGCGGGAGAGAACAGCCACCACATCCTTGAGGCCGCGTTCAAGGGCGCTGGCCGTGCGCTGGCCGATGCCGTCCGCATCGACGCGGCCCATCGGGACGAAATTCCTTCCACGAAAGGACTGCTGGTATGATATGCATCATCGACTACGGCGTGGGCAACCTGTTCAGCCTGAAATCGAGTCTGGCCCATCTGGGGCTGGAAGCGAAGGTCAGCGCGGACGCCGCCGACATCCGCGCCGCTGACCGGCTCATCCTGCCGGGCGTGGGCGCCTTCGGGGACGCGATGGCAAAGCTCGAGGCCACCGGCCTTGTACCGGTCATCAAGGAAGAAGCGGCGCAGAAGCCCCTCCTCGGCATCTGCCTCGGGATGCAGCTGCTGTTTGAAAAGAGCTGCGAGTACGGCGAGCACGACGGCCTTGGCTTCGTGCCGGGGCAGGTCTGCCCGCTGGCTCCCGACCTCGGCGACAAGAGCCTGAAAGTGCCGCAGATCGGCTGGAACGCCGTCCACATCCTGCGGGACGACCCGCTGTTCAAGTACGTCAGGGACGGCGAGTATTTCTACTACGTCCACAGCTATTACGGCAAAAACTGCGCCGCCAACACACTGGCCGTCAGCGACTATTCCCTGCCCGTCACCGGCGTGGTGAAGGCGGGCAAGGTGTACGGCACCCAGTTCCACCCGGAGAAAAGCGGTGACGCAGGACTGCGGCTGCTGAAAGCATTCAGTGAGCTATAAATAGAAAGGCGGCTTGCCCTCTCCGTCAGCGCTGCCGCGCTGCCACCTCTCCCAAAGGGAGAGGCTTTTGGCTCCCCCTTTGGGGGAGCTGGACGCGAAGCGGCCTGAGAGGGCAAGGACGCTAAAGGAGAAACGAAAATGCAGCTATTCCCAGCCATTGACCTGCGGGGCGGCAAAGTCGTGCGCCTGACGCAGGGCGATTACGACCGGATGACCGTCTACGGCGAAGACCCCTGCGCCCAGGCGCGGGCTTTTCTCGAAGCCGGGGCAAAAAACCTCCACGTCGTCGATCTGGACGGCGCAAAGGACGGAACCCTTTCCAATTACGACACCATCGCCGCGCTGGCAAAGCAGGGCGGCCTGTATATCGAAGCAGGCGGCGGCATCCGCACCGAAGAGCGGATTGAAAAATACCTCTCTTTGGGCGTGGGCCGGTGCATCCTCGGCAGTGTGGCCGTGACGAACTTTGACTTCACGGCCCGGATGCTGAAAAAGTACGGCGACAAAATTGCCGTGGGCGTGGACGCCAGGGACGGCTATGTGGCGATCCACGGCTGGAAGGACGTCAGCGCTGAGCCGGGCGTGGCCTTCTGTCAGCGTCTGGCTGAGGCTGGATGCAAGGCCATCATCTACACCGACATTGCCTGCGACGGCGCGATGAAAGGCACCAACCTCGCCCTCTACCGCCAGCTTGCAAAAGAAGTGCCGGGCGTGGCCATCACGGCCAGCGGCGGTATTTCCTCGGAAAAGGAGCTGCTGGAGCTGGAAGAGATGGGGACTGCCGCCGCCATCCTCGGCAAGAGCCTGTACACCGGTGCGCTGGACCTTGGGCGCTGCGTCGCGCTGGTGCAGAAGTAAGGAGCAAGACCATGATAACGAAACGCATCATCCCCTGTCTGGACGTCCGGAACGGACGGGTCGTCAAGGGAACGAACTTCGAGGGCATCAAGGATGTGGCCGACCCGGTGGAGATGGCCCGGATGTACAACGCGGCGGGCGCGGACGAGCTGGTGTTCTACGACATCACGGCCAGCGCCGAGGGCCGCGCCCTCTTCACCGACATCCTCACCCGGGTGGCCGGCGAGATCTTCATCCCCCTCACGGTGGGCGGCGGCGTCAACACGCTGGACGATTTCGACCGGGTGCTCAAATGCGGTGCCGATAAAGTCAGCGTCAACTCGGGCGCACTGAGAGACCCCGGCCTCATCCCGGCGGCGGCCAAGCGGTACGGCGACCAGTGCGTGGTCCTCTCCGCCGACGTCAGGCGGGTGGACGGCCGGTTCCGCGTCTTTGCCAAGGGCGGGCGTGAAGACACTGGCCGGGACGCGCTGGAATGGATCAAATGGTGCGTGGACAACGGCGCAGGCGAAGTGTGCCTCAACAGCATCGACACCGACGGCGTCCGGAACGGCTTCGACCTCGAGATGCTGGACGCCGTGGCGGCCCGGGTGAACGTCCCCATCATCGCCAGCGGCGGCGCGGGCAAAAAGGAAGACTTCCTCGAGCTGTTCCATCATAAAGGCATCGACGCGGGCCTTGCGGCGGGCATCTTCCACCAGAAGCTGCTCACCATCCGGGAGCTAAAGGAATACTTAAACGAA
This sequence comes from Faecalibacterium sp. Marseille-P9312, assembly GCF_902497445.1. Lineage (NCBI taxonomy): Bacteria > Bacillati > Bacillota > Clostridia > Eubacteriales > Oscillospiraceae > Faecalibacterium > Faecalibacterium sp. Marseille-P9312. The sequence goes on along the minus strand of NZ_CABVEW010000016.1, from coordinate 22,845 downwards.
AATGGCGTGGAAATGCGGCTCTGAGCCCTTGCGTTTGCCCGCCGAATACGCTAAACTATAGCTGTCCCCCTGCGGGGAAGGAGAAACATCATGGATCTGAAATTTGACGAAAAGGGCCTCATCCCTGCCATCGTACAGGACCACTACACCAAAGAGGTGCTGACCCTCGCCTACATGAACGCCGAGACGCTGGCGCTGACCATCGCGGAGGGCCGGACGGTGTTCTGGAGCCGCAGCCGTCAGGAGATCTGGCGCAAGGGCGAGACCAGCGGCAACGTCCAGCGTGTGGTGTCCATCACCGCCGACTGCGACGCCGACGCGCTGGTGGTGGAGGTCGTCAAGAGCGGCCCCGCCTGCCACACCGGTGCCGAGAGCTGCTTTTTCAACGAAGTGTATGTTTCCCCGGAGCTGAAGCAGTTCAGCTGGCAGGGGCTGTATGACCTCATCAGGGGCCGCAAGACCAGCCCCAAAGAGGGCAGCTACACCACCTATCTCTTCGAGAAGGGCAAAGAAAAGATCCTCAAGAAGGTGGGCGAGGAGTGTACTGAGGTCATCATCGCGGGCGAAAAGGAAGACAAGGCCGAGACGGTCTACGAGATCAGCGATCTGGCATACCATGTGCTGGTGCTGATGGTGCAGGCCGGCATCACGGTGGAGGACATCACCCGCGAACTGGAAAAACGACACGTTATCGACCACAAGGTCAAACAGGAAAGGATGCAGTGATTCACTATGGCAGATTATAAGAAGTCCAGTGTCCATTGTCACTCGACGATGTGCGACGGCAAAAACACCTTGCAGGAGATGGCCTCCGCTGCGTGTGCGAAGGGGCTGACCACACTGGGCTTCACGGGCCATAGCTATACCCAGCGCGACCGTGAATACTGCATGAGCCCCAGCCGCACGGCCCAGTACAAGGCCACCATCGCCAAGCTCAAGACCGAGTACAAGGGCAAGGTGGACATCCTCTGCGGCATCGAGTGGGACCTGCTGAGCGAGGACAAGCGCACCGGCTACGACTACTGGATCGGCTCTGCGCACCACCTCTACGGCAAGAACACCGGCAAGTACTACGAGATCGACTTCCGTCCTCAGGACCTCCACGACTGCATCTACGACGACTTCGACGGCGACCCTCTGGCCGCTGTGGAGGCATACTTCGCCGAGGTGGAGAAGGTGGCCGCCATGGGCCCCGACATCCTCGCCCACATCGACCTCATCAAGAAGCTGAACGCTGCCGGTGAGTTCTTCGACGAGGAGTCGCCCCGCTATAAGGCCGCAGCCCTCAAGGCGCTGAATGCGGCCAAAGAACACGGCTGCCTGCTGGAAGTGAACACCGGCGGCGTCTACCGCGGCTACCGCAAGGACTTCTACCCCGGCGCATGGCTGCTGGGCGAGTGGCAGAAGATGGGCGGCAAGGTCATCATCACCTCCGACGCCCACGATGCGGGCAGCCTGACCTTCGGCTTCGACGAGGCTGCCGCCGCCGTCAAGGCCGCAGGCTTCAAGAGTGTGGAAGTGCTGACCGTCAACGGCTTCGAGACGCAGGAGCTGTAAAATCAGATGAAATGCTTAAAGGGAGCTGTTGTGTGCAACAGCTCCCTTTTATGGGCAAAAAGGAGACGCTTATGACCCAGTCCCCCGCGAAAAAATCATTCTTCAACCGGAACGTCGATTTGATGAACGGCCCCATCTTCAGGAGCCTGTTCATCTTTATGCTGCCCATTCTGGTGTCGTGCCTCTTCCAGCAGCTCTATAATACCGTGGACACCATGATCGTCGGCAATGTGCTGGGCGACACCGCCCTTGCCGCCATTGGCGCCTGCGGAGCCATCTACGAGCTTCTGGTCGGATTCGGCATCGGTATCGGCAACGGCCTCGCCATCGTCGCAGCGCGCGCCTACGGGGCCGGAGACGAGGACCAGCTCAAACAGACCGTGGCGGGCTCCATCGTCATCGGCATCATCGCGTCGGTGGTCATCACGCTGGCGGGCGCGGCGGGCCCGCATCCGCTGCTGGGGCTGCTGGACACCCCGGCGGGAATTTTTGAGGACGCCTACGGCTATATCATCATCATCGACCTCGGCGTCATCGTCATGTTTGCCTATAACCTCTGCGCCGGCCTGCTGCGGGCCATCGGCAACAGCTTCATGCCGCTGGTCTTCCTCATCCTCTCGTCGGTGCTCAACGTCATCCTCGACCTCTGGTTCATCGCCGTGCTGGGCATGGGCGTGGCCGGTGCCGGTGTGGCGACGGTCATCTCTCAGGGCGTGTCGGTGGCGCTCTGCATCCTCTATGTCTTCCGCAGCGCCCGGCTGCTCCTGCCCGGGAAAAAGCACTTCCATGTGGAGAGCCGCCTCTATTGGGAGCTGTTCAGCCAGAGCATCTCCATGGGCCTCATGAGCAGCATCGTCTCGGCGGGCTCCGTCGTTTTGCAGTACGGCATCAACGGCCTCGGCACGCTGGTCATCGCGGGCCACACCGCAGCCCGAAAGCTCTTCGCGTTCACGGATATGCCCCTGTCGGCGATGGCCTCTGCCTGCTCGACCTACGTCTCCCAGAACTACGGCGCGAACCATCCCGACCGCGTCCGCCGCGGAATGCGGGACATCTATCTCTACAGTGTCGTGGCGGCTGTGGCTGCTGTCCTGCTCATGGCGGCAGGTGCGGAGTGGATGGTAAAGCTGGTGTCCGGCTCTTCGGAGCCGGTGGTGCTGGAAAACGGCGCACGGTATCTGGTCTGGAACGCACCCTTCTACGCCGTGCTGGGAATGCTGCTCTCCACCCGCTACGCTCTGCAGAGCATGGGCGAGAAGGTGCTGCCCCTGCTGTCCAGCGTCATCGAGTTTCTGGGCAAGATCGTCTTCGTCCTGCTCTTCATCCCCCGCTTTGAGTATAACGCGGTCATCCTCTGCGAGCCGGTCATCTGGTGCTTCATGACCATAGAACTGCTTATCGCATACCGGCATAATTCCTTCGTGTTCCCGAAGAAAAAGTGAAGATGAGCAAAAGGCTCTGCCCGAAAAAAGGGGCAGAGCCTTTTATAGTTCGTGCTTGTGAGCACGCTTTTCGGCGATTTTGTAAACGGCATCGTCGGCCCGGGCGCCGATCACGATGACCAGCATGGACGTTTCGGTACGGACGAGCTTGTAGACGATGCGCAGCCCGGCATCACGAAGCTTGATCTTCAGCAGGCCGGAGAGGTCGGTGCCGCTTTTGCTGCCAAGCGGTTTGCCGTAACCGCCCTCGTAGATGGAAACGGGATTTTGCACGACCTTGTCCAGAGCTTTTGCGACCAGAAGCTTCTGATTTCCGGCGAGCTGTTCGAAGTCCTTTTGGGCCTCCGGCAGGAATTTCAGAGTCCAATTCATTCAAATTCGACCTCATCCATGCTGTCAAGCGCAGCTTTGGTAATGCCGTTCTGCCGATAGACCTCTTCGGCGGGAATGGCATCTGCGGGGTCGAAGCCCTGCATCCGCTGGGCGGCAAGGGCAGCAAGCTTTGCGTCGTTTACTTCGTCGATGAGGCGGAGATATTCTTCCGGCGAGAGAAGGACGCACTCAGGGGAATTGTTCTTCATGACGACCTTCGCGCCCTGACGGCGGACATCTTCAAAGACCTTTCCGGCCATGCCGCGGTTGAACAGAGAGATGGGGATGGTGCTGCGCAGCGCGCTCGAAATGTCTGCCATAATACATGCCTCCAATCTTTTTCATCTTTAGTATATGCAAAGACGGCGAAAATGTCAAGAAAAATATCAGTGGATTCACTGCGATATATAAAAGAACTCCCCGCCATGCAGCTGCACAGCGGGGAGAAAGAGGGAGGAAAATTTTAGATTCAGAGGGCCGAATAGCCGAAGCTGTTCACCAGCGCGTCGATGTGCTGGCCGGCCTTGCACATGGGACAGTCGCGGCTGTCGAAGCTGGCGTAGTCGGGCAGGCTGGAGGGGTCGAAGATGGAGGTGACCGGGATGCCCAGACACTCGTGGGTGGTGGCGAAGATGGCCGACAGGCCCGCTACGGTGCCGCCGTAGTAGTTGACCGCCTCGATGGCCGCCTGCACGGTGTAGCCGGTGGTGATGGAGGCCGACAGGATGAGGACGTGCTTGCCCCTGACCATCGGGGCGAGATTGTCGCGGAGGATGATCTGGCTGCCGCTGGTGTACTCGGGGGTGATGACGTAGATGGTCTGGTGGGCATTCATGTTGGCAAAGCCGTCTTTGGTCAGCTCGTTGGCCAGGCAGGTGCCGATGACCTGTGTGCCGTCCAGACAGAGCACGGTGTCCACGATGGTGCTGTGCTGATAGGCAGCCACCAGCTCCTTGGCGACAGCCTTCGCCTCCGAGAGGCGGGCTTTCTGGGTGGTGACGTCGATGTAGTAGTTGATGTGGCTGTGGCTGGTGGCGAAGTGGCCCTTTGCCACGCGCAGGAACAGACTGCTCTTGTTGGTGGGAAGCTTTACCATATTGATCATAACTGCACACTCCTGTTCTTGTGAAATCAGGCAGGACGCCCATCCCTCAAAAGGAAACAGCGCGGCGGCACATCTGTCCGGCCGCTGCGCTCCCCGGTTGGTATGCTCTTATTGTAGCAGGAAAGGCACCTTATGCACAAGACACAAAACCACTAAAAATCTTCGCTTGCGTTTTGGCAGAATGACGGAGAGGTGCAAATAAAAACGCCCAAGGCGTGAGCCTTGGGCGGAGTATGCGGAGTGAAACTTACTGGAGCTTGATGTTGGAGCCATCAGCAACGGCATCCATCTTCCAAGTGCAGAAAGCACGGGTGTAGCCGCTGTTGCCGCTGCTGGCCTGAATGCGGGGCCAGTACTTCAGCTCGACCTTGTCGCTAGCCTTAATATCGACATCTTTGATGGTGAGCTTGAAGTCCTTTGCATCCTCGCTCTCTTTCAGATCAAATTCCGGGTCGGTAATCGTGATATACTGCTTGGCGTAGTTCTTCTCAGTCTTATCGCGGGTCACAGTAAGCTCAAAGCACTCATTGGTCACATACAGAGGAACCTTTTTGGTGGTGCACTTGATGTTGACGGTGCAGGTGAATTTTTTATTGGTGCTATCATAAGCAGGTGCCTTGTCGGGCTCATCCGTGCTCTTATAGGTCTTGAAGGTACCCATCAGCTTCAGGGTGCTGCCGATTTTACCGGTCTTCTGATACTCATCCTCACCACAGCCAACGAGCAGGCTGGAACCAGCCACAGCCACGGCAGCGGCGGCGCTGTACTTCAGGAAAGAGCGGCGGTTGAATTCTAAGGACATGATCGTTCCTCCTTTATGTAGAAACACAGAAATCATTGTACTGCCCCGAAGGGCGTCTTGCCTATACAATAGGCGAAAAATGAGCAGATGTCAATGCTTTTCGCAAAAATTTTGTGGGGAAGCTCTGCCCTTTATGACGGAATTTCGTCTCGGAAAAATGCCTCAGGCCTGCGTCAGGTCAGAAGAGTTCAGAGAGAAGGTGAGGCTCTTGTTTGCCACGAAGGTCGGGGTGAAGGTGACGCTCAGCTTCTGCCAGCCGATGGGGACGCAGCAGATCAGCTGGATGTAGCCTGCGCCCTGCGGGGGCAGATTGGTGGACTCGGAGAAGCTCTGAGCGGCGGCATCATAGAGCTGGATGTAAGCGCCGACCTCGGCCTCAGCGCCGTCGCAGACAGCGGTGAAATCGGTGGTGGAGGCAGCCAGAGCGTGGAAGTACTGACGGGCGACATCGAGCTTGGTAGCCTCATCATTCAGCGGATAGGCGGCATCCAGTTCGGCGAGGTTCTGTGCGCCGATGTTGAAGGTAGTCGCGCCGGAGCGGTTCACAGCGGTGACGAGCACAGCGACATACTCGTGGTCGGGCAGGTCGGGGGTGTTGACCATGGTAAAGACGCTGGTGAGCTGGACGCCCAGATTGTTCCAGTTGCTGACCTTGTCGCCGACCTTGACTTCGATGGCGTTGCTGGTGCTGGAGCCGCAGCCGCCCAGCATGGCAGCAGCGCCCAGAGCTGCTGCGGAGGCACCGGTACACTTGAGGAAGGTGCGGCGGGAAATTTTATTGGACATGGATGTGTCCCTCCTTAAATTCGCTTTATTATGAAGTACGATGAAAATGTTCTGTCTTGTTTATAACATCTTTTGCACGCAGATGCAAGCAAAAAACGGCATAATTTACACTAGTTTCACAGAGACTTAAGTGCGGTCCTCTCCGGTCAGCTCCCGGGCGCGGGTCTCGCTGGTCTTGACCAGATTGAGCAGGCTGGGAGTATACAGCGGGTATTCCCGGGTCAGGCTCTCGGTGGTCATGGCGAGGCAGGACGGGTCGGCCACGCCCTCGCCGCCGGGCAGTGCTTCGCCGGCCAGCAGGGCCTCCACATTGGCCTGGGCCGAGTGCATCACAGCGTCGGAGTAGCCGGGCCAGCGCCGGGCGTCCACGCTGAACATGCTGGGGGCATTGTGGGACTCGGCGGAATAGAGCAGACGGAACATCTTGGCCACGGCGGTCATCAGGTAGGCGCTCACCTCGGTGGTCAGGGCCTTGCTGTGGCACTCGCCTATCTTGGCGTAGAGCACGTTCAGGCTGTTGGAGATGAGCTTTTTGTTCATCGTGGGCAGGACGCTGCCGTGGTAGATGTTGTCCTTCATCTTGTCGGGGTTGGGGATGTCCTCTGCCGAGAGCATCATGCCGTTGCGCTCTGCCGAGCGGCCCAGCAGATAGTCGCAGGAGACATTGTAATAGTCTGCCACCCGTACCACAAAATCCAGGCCGCACTCCCGGATGCCTTTTTCGTAGTGGGAAAGCAGGGCCTGCGAAACGCCCAGATCCTCTGCCGCCTGTTTCTGGGTGATGCCGCGCTCCTTGCGCAGCAGTTTGATGATACGATTGAACTCCATGATGTTTGGCTCCTCAGATAAAAATAGGACTTCCTTGATTTTTGGTTTACAGCACGTTGATTATACACAATGGAAAACGACTTGTAAAGCGAAAAAGTGACGGTTTTTCCGCCGGAATTTCGGTGTTTTTGTCAAAGGGGTTGCTCTTTCTACCATATCTATGTTAAAATAAACCTTACCGGCATATATTTAGTGTCTGATGGTGCCGGAAAAATCAGCAGAAAAGCAAGATTTGTGCGAATCAGCACAGGAATAGATAGCTCATAAGAGGTGTTTTTGCATGAAAACCTTTAAGCTCCATCTCATCCGCCACGGCCTGACTTCCGGCAACTTACAGGGCCTTTACATCGGCAGCGGCACGGACATCCCCCTGTGTGACGAGGGCCGCGCCCAGCTGGCCGAGCTGAAAGAGCGGTTCGAGTATCCGCAGGTGGATACCGTCTTTTCTTCCCCGCTCATGCGCGCCGTGGAGACGGCCAACATCCTGTTCCCCAATGCGACCCACCAGTTCTCGGTGCATGACCTGCGGGAGGCCGGTTTCGGCGTCTTTGAGAACCATCCCGTCAAGGAGCTGGTGAAGAACGAGGACTTCAAGAAGTGGATCACCCCGGGCTCCGGCTTCGTGCCGGAGGGCGCAGAGCCCACGGAGCAGTTCCACGCCCGCTGCTCGGAGACGCTGCTCAAGCTGTTCGAGTATATGATCCGGATGGACGTCACCGAGGCCGCCTGCGTGACCCACGGCGGCGTCATCATGAGTATGCTGAGCCAGCGCGCCCTCCCCTCCCGCCACCCCGAGCAGTGGATGGCAGACCCCGGCTGCGGCTACACCGTCCAGACCGACGTTCAGCTCTGGATGCGCGACCGTCTGGTGGAGGCCATCGACATCGTACCCTTCGGCTATGCCGATACCCTGCGGGGTCAGGCGGAAGCCGAGGAGAATGAAGCATTCGAATAAGAAAGAACGCTCTGCCGCCCTGCGATTTTGCCGCCGGGCGGCATTTTTGTACTCTTTTGGTACAAAATCGGCAAAGAAAACGCAAAACCTGCGGCAGAACGCTTCCAAACCCTTGACAGGGGGCAAAGAAACCGATACTCTATAAAGTGAATGATTTTTCTCGCTGCAAGGAGGAGTCCCCGATGTCTCAGTCTCTTTCCCGCCGGTCGTTTCTGAAATGCGCCGGTTCGGGCGCGGTCAGTCTGGCCGCTGCCCTGCTCACAGGCGTTTCGGCGGCTGCGGCACAGCCCCGCGTGATGGGCCAGCCTGCCCTGCTGGACGGCAAGGCGGCGGTGGAGCTGCTGGGCTATGCGCCCGCGCCCGGGCTGGGCGGCGTGTTGGTCTACCTCTCGGTGGAGAACCTCTCGGCCCGCACCCTGCCGGTGGGCGCAAGCTACCTCCACAGCCGGGACGTCTCGACTCTGAAGGAGCTTTACAGTCTGGACAGCGGCGTGACCGCCCGCTGCGGGGGCCAGAGCGTCCCCTGCGGCAGCTTTGCGGCACCGCTCTACGCGGAGAACGCCGCCGATGCCTCGGTCTTTACGCTCAACCTCGCCGCCGGGCGGGGCGCGATGCTCCACTGCTTCTGCGCTGTCCCGGAGGATTGGGAGGCGCTGGAGCTGAGCTATCGCCCCGCCTTTGCCGCCGGTCAGCCGGTGGAGTTCGTGGTGCGCCGGGATGCCGACGCCGTCCGCCTCGGACCGGTGCCGGCGACGCCGGCGGAAGTCGGAAGCGTAGTGGATTTATAAACGGCTTCGCGCGCCGGTGGCGCGGGGCAGAGCGCTTTTTCATTAAGGCTGATTGTTCTCTTTTGCGTGCCAAAAGAGAACCAGAAAAGCACCAGCGATTTCGACGCGCTGGATCCACGAGAAAGGGGCTACTCGCCCCTTTCAGACCCCGAAGGGGAAGTCGAAGTGGAAAAATGCTAGTCGCTTCGCTAAACGCATTTTTCTCACTTCTCCGATTTGCTGCTCCGCAGCTGGTGTTACCTCTCTGCTGACGGTAAAGTTCTGCTAAAGCCTGAAATCTTCGGCGAAGCCGTAAAACGGCGGAGAGCTAAAATGCGGTTAAGAGATCTTCGTGCGAATGCACGAATCTCCAGCATTTTTGCTTGGAGCCTACTTCTTCGGAATTGTTAAGGGCGAGAAGCCCTTAACTCGTTGCGGGGAGAGTGGAGTCCAGAGGTAGGGAGGGGGGATTCGAAACACCCCTCCCTATCTCTGGCCCGCGCGGAGCGCAAGCCACTTGACCAAAAGAAAAAACCAGCCCCGCGCCACCAGCGCGAGAACCAGCTTAAAGAAAAAACCAGCTCTGCCTCTGGCCCGCGCGGAGCGCATAGCCATTTGACCGAAAGAATAAAACCTGCCCCGCCCACAGGCGCGCGCCGCAGCCTGGAAATAAAAAAGACTTCTGCATTTCGTCGTGCAGAAGTCTTTTTGCTTATCCAAGAATCTCTTCTCCGCTGGAATTGGTGACCGTCAGCTCCTGTCCGGTCAGACTGGTGACAAGAGCGATATAGCTCGTCCCGGCCTCGATGTTCATGGTGCGTCCATCGGCGTCGTAGAGCAGCAGCGTGTTGTCCCGGCCCTGCGTCCAGGTGATGGTCCACAGATGCCCGCCGTTGAGCCAGACGCCGCCGCCCATGCTCAAATCGTAGTCGTAGGTCTTGCCGTCGTCCCGCAGCTCGGAGGCGCTGAACAGCACCAGCAGATTATCGAACCCGGCCTGCTGGCCGTTGTTGGCGTCCAGCTGGGGCGTGCCGTCGGCGTGGAGCATCCGGTAAAGCCCGCTGTCGGCGTCGTAGGAAAAGCCGGTGGCGTTGTCGTCGTCAAAGCAGACCCGGACATTCACCGCGTCCGGCGCGGTGGCGTCCGGCAGTTTGCCGTCTGCTTCCTGCGGGAGAAGTGCAGGGATGGACAGCACTGCGTCGGCCCCGGAGGACGCACTGTCCGCCGCGGCGGATGCGGCGCTCGTCACCCGGGATTCCGTCAGAACAGAGGAGATGCTCAGCTCGTCCAAGACATTAGAGATGGCCTCGCCGCTGGTGTACCACAGCGGTGCGTTGCTCCACTCACTGCCGCAGTCGAAGGCAGTGCGCCCGGCTTCCAGAGCATCCACGGCCCGGATGGAATAGTAATCGAGGAAGTTCTGGTCGAATTGTCCCCCGCCCCGCTGCACCGGAATGGGCTGCTGGCCCACCAGCAGCCGCCAGTAGATGTCCTGACCGGCGGCCACCGGCCCGACCTTCGGGGTCGCGGCCAGCGCCGGATAGACGAGGCAGAGCTCAGTGGACGTACCCACCTCGGTGAGGGCTTCCAGCACCACAGACGCCGAGGAAAGGCCCCACTGCGTGGTGGAGGCAGTGCTGTTCTCAATGGCTACGGCCACCGGACGCTGGCCCTGCCACTCGAGGGCAAGGCCGGTGAGCGGGTCGGTGGGGGCGGGCGTTTCCGGCTCACTGTCGCTGGGCAGAAAGGCGCAGCCTGCCAGCAGCGCGGCGGCCAAAATGAGGCAGAGCGCAGTTCGAATGCGCTTCATCGTCATGTTCCTCATGGGCTTACTGGTAACTGAAATTGCTCAGCTCGTCGTTGTCCACCAGTGCAAAGTAGGTCTTGCCCCGGTTGAGGGTCATCTCTTCGCCGGACTTGGTGTAAAGCTTGAGGGGGTTGGTGGGATAGGTCTTTTCCCAGCGGCCCACCTGCACGCCGCCGCGGGTGAAGAGGTAGGCATCGCCGCCCTTGATGTACTGCACCTCCTGCACGTCGTGGGAGTCGCCTGCGTAGGCGTCCATGTCGGCGAAGCAGACCACGACGTTCTCGAAGGTGAGCTGCTCACCGGTCAGCTCATCGACGGTGTTCTCGGTGGCCTTCTTGGAGGAGTTGTACATCTGCATCGCGTAGGTGTGGCTGAGTGCGGAGTAGCTGAACGAGGTGCGGTAGCTCTCCGAATGTACGATGGCGATTTTTTTGGCCGAGGGCTCACCCTTGAGCTTGTTGACCTCGTCGGTGCGGTAGTCGGCAAAGTGGAAGAAAGTCCCCTCGCTGGGAGCGTAGAGGCTGATGCCGGCATCAGAAGCGGCCTTGCAGATCTCCTTGCCGGAGGTGAACTCGGTGTGCTCGTAGGCCACATCGCGGCCGCGGTTATTGCGGTGAGAGACGATGGGGTGGATCGGGGTCTTGAAATAATTCTTGCCGCCGATGTTCAGCCCGGAGTAGCCGTACACGCTGACGAACTGGGTGCAGAAGATGCTCTCGCCGTCGTGGTAGTAGAGGATGTTCCAGGGCATGAGCAGCTGCAGGAACTGGTCGCGGCCTGAGCGGAGGGGGCCGACCTCGGGGATGCTGTCGGCGTCGCTGAACACGGCGCACAGGCGGGTGATGCCGCCCTCGACCTTGGCCTCGATGAGCAGGTCGGCGCTGCCGATGCCCCGCTGGGGGCGGGCATTCTGGCGCTGGGAGTTGGCGATGTTGTTCACCATCACAGCCACCGGGCGGCTGTTGGTGCTGCGCTCGGCGCCGGTGAGGATGTCGGCGTCGTACTCGGGCATGACGCCGAAGGCCGGGTCAAGCTGTTCGCCCTCGGGCGGCGGGGTGACGGCCATGTCGCTGGCAGCTTCCGACGAAGCAGCGGTCTCCCCTTTTTTTGCCAGACCCTTGAGCAGGCCGGGCAGCTTGCCGCCCAGCGCGGCGCTTCCGGCCGCAGAGCAGCCGGTCAGGGCCAGCGCTGCCGCTGCCAGCCCGGAAATATGAAGGACAGACCGACGAGAGATTTTCATGATAAAACAGCCTCCTATCAAAAAGCCCCGCCGCATACGGGCCGGGACGGTTCGTTCTGCTTTGATTGTACTGTTTCGTGCCCCATTTGTAAAGAGGAAGTTGCCGCCAGAATATCCGCGTCCCAGAGAGGTGACAGTAAAGTTGGCTTTTATAAAAGGAACGGGTGCTCTCCCGGCGGGGGTCTGTGTGCTGCGGAAAGGCACTTTTTTGCGCTTTCCTCTTGCTTTTTTGGCGCGGGTGTGGTAATATTATTCGGCAGTATCTGTAAATCTGAAAATATGCGCTCGTAGCTCAGCCGGTAGAGCATCTGACTTTTAATCAGAGGGCCAGGGATTCGAGTTCCCTCGAGCGCACCAAAGAAAAACTCACGATTGACCGTTGAAAATACGGTGTAAATCGTGGGCTTTTCTGTTTTACAAGGGGTGCGAAACAGCCGGAATGTGCCTTATTTGTGCCTTACTCTTGAAAAAATGCCTTGCCGTGTGCCTTATGCTGTGCCTTGCTTCTGATGCCCGGCGGGCTTTCATATCATATTCCACTATGTGTCCGGGGGTGCCTTTTGCTTTTGGCGATTTATCAAAGAATATTTCTTGATACGTATTGACATAATACGTATCTGTGATATAATGATATTGGGCAAGGGGGTGAAAGCGGTGCCGTCAAAACCAAAGGATTTAGAAAAGAAAATCCTTGCTGATGGTTGGGTGTTCAAAGAACAGAATGGTTCACATCGTCATTATGTACATCCGACTAAGCCGGGAAAAGTTACAATTCCATTTCACAAAGGTAAAGAACTTAACAAGATTATAGAGCTATCAATTCTGAGACAGGCAGGATTAAAAAAATAAGATTTTTGCTTTTGATAATTACAATATAGATATAAATTTTCACAATATAATTTGCTTTTACAAAGAAGAGTGCTAATAGGAGTGCTTGAATATGTTATCGATGTATCCGGCTTGCTTTTACAAGGAAGATGACGGTTATTCTGTTATCTTCCCGGATTTGAACTACCTTGCAACACAGGGTGATTCTTTTGAAGATGCTATGGAAATGGCTGTGGAGTGCCTTGCAAGCTATCTGTATATAGCTCAGCGTGATGGTGAAGATGTTCCCGCACCTTCTTCGCTGGTGAATATTGACCCTGTGGCTGTTGCTAAAGAGCTTGACCCCGATTTGCCGGTAGGGGAAGCTATCGTTAATCTCGTGTCTGTTGATGTTGCAGAATATGCCAAGAAACATTTTGAAAAGTCTGTCAAGAAAACTTTATCTATTCCGGCGTGGTTGAATGAAGCAGCTGTGGCTCAGGGAGTGAATTTCTCTCAGGTCTTGCAGCGAGCGTTGAAAGAACAATTACACATGGCATAGAATATACGAAAGCCCCTAGACGCGCGCTGTCGCGGTCTGGGGGCTTTGTGTCGAGTAGCTGGAGTGCTGCGCCCGGCGGGTGCTACACGGTCAAAGGGTTTGGGATGCGGCCCAACAAGTTCTTGCAAGGCAAGAGGGCTTTGTGCGTACAAAAGCACTGCTTGCAGTGGCCGGATTTTCACCGCTATTCCACCGCTACAGCGTCAGGCCGCTTCTCAGGATGGCAATCATAGTAGCCGTCCTGTTCCAGCCGGGCGTAATACGCGGCTTTCATCTCTTCGATGGTGGCGCGATGCTCAGGGGCAAGCTGGGCGGCTTCTTCCAAGAGGGCGAAATACTGTTCACTGTTTTGAGCTTCCAGATATTCCACAGTGCGCTCTTGAACGCTGCCGTTGTGCTTCCATGCATCAAGGCCTGTCCCCCGCCATGCTCGCGTTGAGATGATGTCATCATGCCAGCGCTGGAGCTTGGGCAGCTCTCGGAGCTTTCGGATGCAGCGGCGCTCGATTTGGCGGATGGTTTCGCGCTGCACACCTAGCTCATTGCCGACAGCTCGCAGGCTCTGGCAGTCGTAGTAGCGGCGGCGCAAGATATGCGCTTCACGCACGGTCAGATTCTGGGCCATCGCTTCTTCCAGTGCGGTATGTAGCTCCTCGGTATAGATTTCATCCTCGGATTTCTGGAACGCCTGAGAAGCCGCCGGGTCTTCGATGAGGTCGCCTCTGGTGCCGCTTCCATCGTCGCCAGCATCAAGCGGAGCGTCAAAGCTGGTACAGTCATCCAGAGGGTTTGCAGAGATTCTCACCTGTCTGCCGTCTTCCGTGGAGATATAGCGGCCACGCTCCCCACATACTACCTTGTTGATTTGGTTCTGCACATAGTAGCTCAAAAGGGTGAGAAATCTGCCTTTTTCGGGGTCGTAAGCCTGCGCGGCGGCTTGCACGGCAAAGAACGCTTCTTGGTCGAAGTCTTCAAGGGTCAAGCCGTGGGCGTCGGCGGTGGTCTTGTTCTTGCTGTACCACTGCCAGAACAGCCGATGGAGAAAGCCTTGGTTTATCTCCCAGAGCTGGCCTAGAGCAAAGCTATTCCCGGCGGCAGCCAGAGCGGCAAGAGCTGCGTTTGTGGCTTGCTGGTCGGTCTGCTGTGATTTCTGTTCCATTATTCGGCCCTCTTTTTTAGGCGTCGGAATTGTCGGAAAATAAACAGCAGGCACGATAACACGCGGGCCGTGTATCGCGCCTGCAGGTGGATGGGTCAGGTAGAAGAGGCAAAGCTAAAAGGGTCAAAGCTGTTTTCACGCTTTTTCTCTTCGTCCTTTAACAGACGGTCATTGACCTCTTGACGGGCTTTCAGCAGGGTTTGTGCGGCCTGAAGTTTCGATGGATTGGGTGTGTCTGCTGCCTGCATCACCTTCACGATGGTATCAATGACGTCTCCTGCTACACCGTTCAGCTTCTCGGCCAGCTTGGCGTTATCGGCGGCGTTCTGGTCGATGATTTGAAGCAACGTCCGTCCGGCGTCTGTGGATTCACTCTTTGTTTTGGGCATGGTTTGGTATCCCCCTCCCTCCCCTATATACTTGAATAAAAATCGGAGTCTTTTTAGGGCCTCCGAAAATTCGGGAAATTCTTTTTTTTCTTGTGTTCAGAGGGTCAAGCAAATCTGTGCAGCCTTCATAGCTGCCTGCTGGTAACTCATGTTTGCCGGGGCAAGCACGGCAGCGGCTCCATTGGTAGACGTAAGCGCAACCGCTCCTGTCTGAGGGGCAGAGCTGCGGGTTACATAGTACTTTCGGCCAGAGATATTGAACAGGTGGACAGGGCGATTCTCGAATTTCATGTGGGTCAACATGGTAAAAACCTCCATTTTCTGATACAATGAGGGCGGTATACCGGTGCTCAAATCGAAATACCACCCATTCGCCGCCCGTCCCTGTTGGCGCAGGGATAGGCGGCTTTCGCTTTGTGTGGCGGGTCAATCCTTAAATTCAGTGCTGAAGCCGCACAGATTGACCTCAAGGAAGTTCAGATAGGCCATGCGAGCTTCTTCTTCGCTGTGGGCGGCCAGCTTGTCGATGGTGTCCAGTGCGGCGAACATCTGGTCTTTCCCGTCAAATTCGTTGTGGCCGTACTCAATCAGCTCGTTCTCGGACAGGCTGTTGATATACTCGCGGACAGATGCGGTGTATTCCGTGGTCTTGTGGGTGTCATTCATGGTTATGTTTCCTTTCTGTGCCCTTACTGGGCGCGCTCAAAATCACACCGCCGGGATGTGGTTGGTGGTTCAACTATGCATATAAGGCAGCAGCATATGGTAGACTACCTGCAAGACGTGCAGCGGGATGCTCTGGCCATGCTGCAGGGCCGTTTCGATGCAGGCGATATACTGCGCGCCGGTTGCATCGTAGTGGTACGGTTCCCGGCGACGCGGGCGGTTGGGGTTTCGCTTCATGTGATTACCTCCAAAAAGCGTTGATGCTCCTTGTCGAACGTGATGGGAAGTGTCCACAAATTGCCCTCTTTGTTTTTTTCCAGACTGCAATGATAGTGCTTCTCAGGGCGGTTTTGTGTGGTCACATCGTTTGCAAGCAGTAGGATGGCGTCTGCATCCTGCTCAATCTGGCCGGATTCTTTTAGGTCGGACACGGTAGGCAGAGATTGAGCTGAATTGCGGTTCAGCTGGGCTAGAGCTACCACAAGAATTTCGGTTGTCTGTGCCAGCTCATGCAGGGCGATAGAGATGCTGGTGATTTGCTGGTATCGGTCTTTTGCTTTTCCAGTGGCCAGCAGCTGCAGGTAGTCGATGAACACGACTTGCGCTTTCATCCGCTGGGCCTGAGCTTTGACCCATGCCACACCCTTGCCGGATGCGGAACGGATGAATAGCGGCAGCCTATGCAGCTCTGCGAGGTTGTCAAGCTCAGACTGCGGCACAGTCTTGGCTTTCACATCGGCTAGAGAAACCGCCAGACGGTTCGCAATGATGCGGGCTGTCAGGGTGTCAGGGTCGGTTTCCAGAGAGAAGTAGCACACCCTATAGCCTTTCCGGGCCTGCTCACAGGCCATTTGCAAGGACAGCGCCGTTTTGCCTGCGCTTGGCCTGCCGCCGATGATAAACAGGTTGCCGGGGGACAGATGCAAGTGCTTGTCAAGTACAGAAAGGCCGGTTGGAATATAGCGTGGCTTTTCATCCAGCTTGCACACATAATTGTCTACTAGCTCCCCGATGGGTTTGAAGTCCTGTTCTTCCCGGTCAAGGGTCAAGGCTTCGCCCATCTGGGAATACAGGTCGGGCAGGTCTGCAAAGGTGGTCAGGCTGCTTCCAGCCTGAAGGGCCAAACTCTGGAATTGGGTCAAGGCAGCCTGTTCCCTGACAAGCTACGTCCATTCTTCTACGCGGTCGCGGGTTATGGCAATACACTCGCTTTCGCATTCTCCTACGCATTCCATGATGACCTTTTGCTGCTCTGGGTAGCGGGTGCAGGCTTCCACCGCGTCCAGAAGGCCCCTTGCATTCCAGAGGCCAGATATGGCGGCAAATACTGGCTGCAAGTCTGCCGGAAAGTGTTCGATTTCCAAGTTTGGCAAAGCATAGGGGGCCAGCTCTGGTTTGATGAGAAGCGCTCCAAGCAGAACTTTTTGCAGATTCATGTTGCCATCTTCCTTTCCTGCTCAAGCGGCTGTGCGGGCCTTCTCCGGGCTTCCCGGCGGGCCTCTACATCGCCAAGGGTTCTTACTCCGTCAGCCTGCCAGCTTTTCAAAATGCCGTTGGCGTACTTCCATGACCGGTGACCGCTTTCGGCAGCCTCGTCAAAGGCTTTGCAGATTACCTCGGCGGGAATGGAATCGCGGTAGCGTTGCAGCTTGTCCAGTGCAGAGCGTGGGAAGCTGCCTATCACCTGCTCGAAGTGTTGAACGACTTCGGCAAGACCTGAATCTGTGCGAGAATCGGCGGCGGTTGTGGCGGCTTTCTTACTACTTCTTTCTAAGCTATGCTCTGCTATGCTATGCTGGGTTGTCACTTGGTTGTCAGATGGTATACCAATGGTATCCATTTGGTTGCCAGTTGGTATACCAAGACTGGTTAAAATATATCGCTTATTCGTGCTTTCCTTCAACTGTACAAGTTCATTTTGAAACGCGGTCGGTTTGTATCGGTCATTGCGTAAATTGTTGTTGACTTTCCAATCGGTGATAACAAGCACTTTTGAAGGGAAAGAAATGACGTATCCGGCAGCTTCCAAAGGCTTCAAATCGCGGGCCGTACAGCCGATAGAACGGATAATGGCGCGCGGGTTTGCCACGAATCCATCATCATCGCCTTGCATCCCGAGATGGAAGTATAGTGCCTGCGATTTTAGCGGCAATTCCAGAAAGTTGTCTGTTTCAGTCACGGAACTTGAGAACATTCGTTTTACAGCCATTTGCCTACCTCGCTACCCGGCGGATGCCCCCGACGGTCTGGCTGTTTTCCGCCGGGTCGCCCTGTTCAAAATACCGGGCCAGGCTGTCCAGATTGACCAGCCACATATGCCCAGCGTTGACGTACCGGATTTTCCCTGTCTTGCAGAGCCGCCGGATATAGGATGGTGACAGTCCATAGATTTCAGCAGCCTTTTTGACGGTTCCCATATTGGGATAGCGGATAGCGTCACCCATGCTTCAACTCTCCTTTCTATCTTCCATCAGACTTTCCACAGAGACGCCAAGAGCACGGGAAACGTGGACGGCAGTGGTGCGCCAGACGGGCTGACCCTTGCGCATTTTGTAGATGGCACTGTTGCCAGTTCCAGCCTTCTGGGCCAGTTCTTCACCGGTTAGATTCTGCCGTGCCATTTCAGCGATGACTTTCACTCGGTCTACGGTTACGGTTTTAGCCATTCTTCTATCACCTCAACTGTCGATTTCGAAACAAGCAAAATCTTGTTCAACAAGAATATACAACAAGAGAAATCGTTTGTCAATGAGATTGGAAAAGAAAATTCTTGTGTTTTACAAAAAAAGCTGTTATAGTAAAGGCGGAGGTGGTGTTGTGACACTCGCGGAAAAAATAAAGCAGATTCGAGAAAAGAAGGGAATGACACAAAAGGAAGTGGCTTCTCTTATGGGCATAAGTCAACAGGCTTATGGTCAATATGAATCCGGAGGCCGAGTTCCAAAGACTGAAACGGTTACAAGAATTGCGGAGGCTTTAGGCGTTGACTACTATACGCTTGATTCGGAATCTTTTGCGACAGATAAGCTTTCTCCGACATTTGTTCTGGATAAGAGGATGAGAGAATTCATTGAACGCCAGATGGCAGCAGAGAAA
Source organism: Faecalibacterium sp. Marseille-P9312 (assembly GCF_902497445.1). Classification (NCBI taxonomy): domain Bacteria; kingdom Bacillati; phylum Bacillota; class Clostridia; order Eubacteriales; family Oscillospiraceae; genus Faecalibacterium; species Faecalibacterium sp. Marseille-P9312. Next base: position 4,505 of record NZ_CABVEW010000016.1, on the reverse strand, counting down.
ACAATAACCTTACAGAGCGCACAGGAGGAGTGGGATAAGCTTGTTCAGAAGCTGATGAAGGTCAATCGTAAAATTTCGGAGGCTGAGTTAAGAAATGCTGTCCCGCTGTACGGTGAAGATGATTTGCGGCGGTTTATAGAAAAAGTCAACTGGGAGGCTGGTGAGGCTATCAGAGCAGAGGAAGAGAAAAAGCTTTTGGAAAAGTTTAGACGCTTGAACAAAACTGGAAAAAAAGTTGCAGTAGAGCGTGTTGAAGAGCTGACGCAAATCCCCAAATATCAGTGCAAAGATGCCGCTGCAGAGCTTAAAATGGGTTGAGTAGAGCAAGCAAACACAGGATGTCGGAGGGGTGACACATGGCAAAGATAACAAAGCGGATGAAGAAAGACGGCTCCTGCTCCTACGGCATCCGGGTTTCCAACGGCTATGACCGGGCAGGCCGTCAAGTGCTGGTAAACCGCACCTATATGCCCCCGCCGGGAATGACCGGGAAGAAGCTGGAAAGAGAGCTGAAACGGCAGGCGGACGCATTCGAGCAGGAAGTGCGCAACGGCATTTCGCTTGAAGCGTCTATGAAGATGGATGATTTGATAGAGCGGTGGTTCACCGAGTACGCAGAAAAGAAACTCAAGCCCAAGACTGTTTACAACTATCGGCGGCTCATGCCGCGTATTTCCGCCGGGCTGGGGCAGCTCAAGGTCTGCCAAGTCAAGCCCTCGCACCTTATGGCCTTTTACTCGAACCTAGAGGAACAGGGCGTGCGGGAAGATAGCACCTGTACGGCAACGCCTGTTTTGCTGGAACTGCTGCCGCACGGCAAGCGGGGCGGGATTGCGAAAGCGGCAGGCATTGGGGAAGATACCATGCGGAACGTACACAGGGGCGCGAACGTGAGCCAGAGCACGGCGGAAAAGGTTTCCCGGGCCGCTGGGCTTCCGCTTTCCAAAGCGTTCACAGAGCACACCAGAGAGGGCGGCAGGCTCAACGGAAACACAGTGCAGCACTATCACCGGATGTTGTCCAGCGTATTCACAAAGGCGGTACAGTGGGGGCTTGTGCCGGAAAACCCTTGCAAGCGGGCAGAAGCACCCAAAGCCGAAGAGATAGACGTGCAGGCCCTCGAAGAACTGGACGTTGCCAAGCTACTGGACGCCTTGCAGGATGCTCCCACACAATTCAGTGTCATTACACAGCTTGCCTTGTTCACGGGCGCACGGCGCGGCGAGATTTGCGGCCTGCGCTGGTCTGACGTGGATTTGGACGCGGGTACAATTTCCATTGAACGCACCTTGCAATACATCCCGGGCAAAGGCACGGTGTTCACCTCGCCTAAAACAAAACGCTCCCGGCGGTGCATCAAGATGGGCGTAGACTGTGTGCAGCTCCTACAGGAATACCGCAAACACCAAAAAGCGGAACGGTTCAAAATCGGTTCCGAGTGGGTGCGCAAGGTGGAAATAGAGGGTAAGACGGTGGAAAATGACCTGTTGTTTACCAAATGGAACGGCGCACCCATCGACCCCAAGACGGTAACAACGTGGTTTCCGGGCTTTCTGGCAGCGTATGACCTGCTGCCGGTACACTTCCACAGTCTGCGGCACACCAATGCCAGCTTGCTGATAGCCGCCCATGTTCCCGTTACGGCGGTTTCTGGCCGTCTGGGCCATGCCAAGACCAGCACCACCACCGACATTTACGCAGGGTTTATCCGTTCGGCGGATGCAGCGGCGGCGGACGCTCTAACGGATGTGTTCACCCGCATTCGGGAAGAGAACCACGCATGACCGGGAAACAAAAATACAGCCCACAGAGGGCGGGGATAATTCCGCCGGGTCTGTGGGCTGCTTCTTTTTCTGTTCATTGTTGGGTGTCCTCTGGAAAGTGCCTTATTTGTGCCTTATCCACCGAGAAAGGCTGGGTGCGCAGATGCACGACTGAGAACAAAAACAACGATGATTCTATATAAAAATGAACGACGAAAAACGGCAAAATCCTAGAGCGGCCATTCTTTTAATCAGAGGGCCAGGGATTCGAGTTCCCTCGAGCGCACCAAAATCCCACGAAGAATCGTAAGATTCCTCGTGGGATTTTCCATTTTCTGGGGCTCTGCACACTTTTGCACACTTTTTGCACACCGGCGGGAAAGCCGTGTTTTTCCTTGCATTGTCTGCATTCTGTGCATCGTGAGCGTTTTTTCCATACTTTTTTCAGGCGAACAGCAGGCGGGTGAACTCACGCCGCTGCTCGGGGTTCATCTGCCGGACAACTTTCAGCATCCCTTCGGGGGTGATCTGGATGCTGTCCGGCAGATTTTCTTTTACCGGCACAGAGCCGGATTTAGGGGAGCCGATGTCCTGCGAATAGAAGTCTGCTTCCAGCTTCTCAGCCAGCTCCAACCGGGGTTTGTCCTGCGTGTGGGCGTAGGTGTCCATCAGGATGCCCGTGGTGGCGTGACCGGTGTTGCCCTGCACGGCCTTGATGTTGCCGCCGGATTCAATCAGCTGGTAGGTGGCACTGGAGTGGCGCAGACCGTGGAACACGATCTTCTCAAACTCCGGGTGCTCCGCACGCCAAGTGCGGTACCATTTAGAAAGGGCTTCCGGGGCAACAGGCATACCGTTGGGCAAGCGGAAAAGCTGACCTCAGTTGCGATACCTGCCATCCATGGCAAGCTCGTCCTGCCGGAGCTTTTCCAGCCAAGCCAGCAGTTCCTCTTTCAAGGGTCTCGTCAGATAAAGGGTGCGGCTGGATTTCTTGGTTTTCGGCTTCTTCAGCACCAGTGCGGAGCTGCTGCCCTCACGCTGGTCGGGGAAGATGTGGTAGATCTGATTCGGGTCGGTCTTTTCCAGTGCAGCCTTTTCGGTGCGCTGTAAGCTCCTGCCGACCGTGATGGTTCCCCGTCCATCCGCTGCATCGAAGTCGATGTCTCCCGGCTGCAAGCCAAGGATCTCTCCGACACGCAGCGAGAGAATCATGCTCAGATGAACAGCAAGGTGGAGCGTAGGGTCGGTCATGGTCTGCAACGCAGCAAGCATGGTCTTTTCGTCCCAGATGGCACGTTCTTCCGAGGTCGATTTCGGGGCTTCTCTCGGAATCGGTGACTTGAGGAGCAGACCCCACTCAACGGCATAGGAAAAAGCAGTCTTGAGCATGGCGTGGACTTCCCGGATGGAAGCACCCGTCAGAAACTGCCGCTTCTGTTTGTCGGTGAGCGTTTGCTTGACACCCTGCTTATACAGTCCGCGCGGTGTCCGGCTCAGCGTGGCGTAAAACTGTTCGAGGTCATACGTCTGAACCTTCTGAATCTGCTTCTTGCCGAGATAGGGCACGACAAGATTCTGAATCATGGCTACCGTGTGGGTGTAGGTTTTGGGTGCCCACTTGTGCTTGCTGGACTGGATGGGGAGCCACTTGTACAGCATTTCCGCTACCGTCATTGCATCGGGTATGAGAAACGTACCGTCCAAGAGTTCTTTCTCTACCGAGATCTTGCGGTCTTGCGCTTCCTTCTTGGTTTTGAAGCTCTCCCAGCCTTCACAGATCCGGCCAGTATGGTCTTTGTATTTGAAACGAACGGAGTAGGAATCTCCGCGCCTGAGAATAGATGCCATAGATGTTCCCTCCCTCAGACCGCATCGAACCAATCGTCAAAGCTCTGCTTGCTTACCCGGATGCTGGTACCGAGGCGGATCACCTTGAAGTCCTTCGTGGTGTTGCACAGGTTATACGCAGCACGATTGGAGATCGCCAAAAGCTGGGCAATCTCCTCCACCCGGTAGACAAGCGGGGCGTGTCGGACGGTTTTGCTGGTCTGGTCAGAAGGTTCTACGGCAGGGGTTTCGGACAATTCCATTGTAGGAGATTCGGGCGCGATTTTCAAGTCCTCACGGGTCAGTTTGGTGGAATTTTTGCGGACATTCGTCATAGGCATGTCTCCTTTGCACTTCTCCAGACCCGGTGCAGCTCCGGTTGAGCTGCACCCTGTGGGCCGGTAAATATGTAAGGGGCTGCCGCTCCTGACCCGAAGCAGCAGCCCAAAAAAGTGCGAGAACTTGAATTTACGCGCCCCACGCGCCCCAAACCACACACTGCGCTCCAACATTTCAAAAGGCTGGCAACAGCGTTGGAGCGCGTGCAGCAAAGATGCCGTTGAAAATTTTAGAGCCACTGAGCCTTGCTGTAAAGTACCTTTCTGTGTTGATTTTATGGGGGCGCATGGCTGGGATGCACGCGCCCTCTTGGGGCGCGTCCGGGTTTCTCTCCCGTCCCGAAGGGCGTGTTGCCGCCCCGCATCCGCCCGGAAAGGGCGGATACAAACCCGGAGAAAATAGCGATAACAGGTAAAAACCGTCGATTTAGGGCGCGTGGGGCGGGAGATTTTCACTTTTCGTGTGTTTTATGCCGCAGCAAAGGCGGGGTGGACGCATACGCCCCGGAAGCCGCGATACTTTCCCTCGATGTGCTTGGAGAAGGTCAGGCCATACTTCCCGGCATTTTTCAGCAGG
>NZ_CABVEW010000015.1:0-79741 GCF_902497445.1 Faecalibacterium sp. Marseille-P9312 | reverse complement strand
GTGTAAGTGGAGTGATCCATTCAGCAAGCGTGTACTAATAGGTCGAGGGCTTGACCACAATTCGCTTGAGTATCTCAAGTCAACGAGAAGTAGCAGTGATTATTCAGTTTTGAAGGCACGTCCTTCTAAGAAATACTGGACAAGAGCACAGCAATGTGTTATACTTGGTCAGTCATATGGTCGGTGACGATGACGGTGAGGTTCCACCTGTTCCCATTCCGAACACAGCAGTTAAGCTCACTCGTGCCCAAGATAGTTAGCTGGAAACGGCTTGTGAAAATAGGTAGCCGCCGACTTGAATATGCCGCTCTGAGAGTTCTCAGGGCGGCTTTCTTGTATCCGAGAAAAGAAAGTGGTAAAAATGGAATTATTAAAAATCGAGACGCAGCGCTTGCTGCTGCGCCAGTTTGCCATCGGAGACGCAGAGGACGTTTTTGCGATTTTGTCTGACGAGCAGACGACGCTGGATTGCGGCGGCTACCATGCCTTTGAGGAGATGGATGAGGAGTATGAGCGTTTGATGCAGAAATTTGCAGCTCAGACGCGCTACAGCATTGTGTGCAGAGAGACGGGCCGGGTCATCGGGATGATGTCCATGATGGAAGCAGAGCGGGCTGTGCCGGGGTGGGAGTTTGGTATCGAAATCGCACCGGACGCCCGGAGAAGGGGCTACGCGCGGGAGGCGCTGCAGGCCGTCGTGCAGACCTATTTCGAAAAAACTAACGCTGAGATGTTTACCGGAGGACACTATGCATACAATCTCGCCTCAGGGAAACTGCTGAAAGCAGCGGGCTTCCAATACGAGGGCGTCGAGCACAAAGCCATGCGCCATGCAGTGCTGGGCCCCACAGACCTTGTCTGTTATTCCATGGAAAAGGGATGATACCGGACCATGGTGGGAAAGGTCGAAGGAATTTACAGAAAATTCATTCAATAACCGGCTAAAATTCACCATCTGGTTTGACGGGATGGGGCTTTTGGTGTATCATATATTTATGTGTGAATATTCGTTTTGGGGCAATAAAATGGCCCGGACGTTTGCTATTTTGAAGAATCATGAGGTGTGACCAATGTCCTTAGCTGAAAAACTCTTTGGCAGCTTCTCTGACCGGGAACTGAAAAAGATCAACCCCCTCACCAAACAGGTGCTGGCTCTGGAAGGCAAGTATCAGGCGATGTCTGATGCCGAGCTGCAGGCCCAGACTCCTGCACTGAAGCAGAAGCTGGCCGACGGCAAAACGCTGGATGATATTCTGCCCGATGCCTTCGCTGTCTGCCGCGAGGCCGCATGGCGTGTGCTGGGCATGAAGCATTTCCCGGTGCAGGTCACCGGCGGCATCGCCCTGCACCGGGGCGACATTGCCGAGATGCAGACCGGTGAAGGCAAGACCCTTGTGGCAACGCTGCCTGCCTATCTGAATGCACTGACCGGGGAGGGTGTCCACATCGTCACCGTCAACGATTACCTCGCCAAGCGCGACAGCGAGTGGATGGGCAAGCTTTACCGTTGGCTGGGCCTGTCGGTGGGCTTGATCGTGCAGGGCATGGATGGCGATGCCCGCCGGGAAGCTTATAATGCCGACATTACCTACGGCACCAACAACGAGTTCGGCTTCGACTATCTGCGCGACAACATGGTGACTTATAAAGACAACATGGTGCAGCGCGGCCATGCCTACGCCGTTGTCGATGAGGTGGACTCCATCCTCATCGATGAGGCCCGTACGCCGCTTATCATCTCCGGCCGCGGTGAGGATTCCTCTAGCCTGTATACCCAGGTGGACCGCTTTGTCCGCACTCTGCGCAAGAGCGTCGTGGTCGAGCTGGAAGACAAGGTGGAGACCGACGAGCAGGCTGACGGCGATTACATCGTGGATGAAAAGCACAAGACCTGCACCCTGACGGCTAAGGGCATTAAGAAGGCCGAGGAATATTTCAAAATCGAGAACCTCGCTGCCGCAGAGAATATGACCCTCGCCCACCACATCGACCAGGCCATCAAAGCCTACGGTGTGATGCAGCGCGACATTGATTACGTCGTGAAGGACGGCGAAGTGCTCATCGTCGATGAGTTTACCGGTCGTCTGATGATCGGCCGCCGTTACAACGAGGGCCTCCATCAGGCCATTGAAGCCAAGGAGGGCGTGAAGATCGCCGCCGAGAGCAAGACGCTGGCGACCATCACCTTCCAGAACTACTTCCGTATGTACAAGAAGCTGTCCGGTATGACCGGTACGGCAAAGACGGAGGCCACCGAGTTCACTGAGATCTACGGTCTGAACATCGTTACCGTCCCCACCAACCGCCCTGTCATCCGCAAGGATTACCCGGATGCCATCTACAAGACCATCAACGGCAAATACAATGCCGTCATCAAGCAGGTCATGGAGTGCCACAAGAACGGCCAGCCGGTCCTGGTGGGTACTGTCAGCGTCGAGAAGAGCGAGACTCTCGCCAAGATGCTGCAGAAGTACACCCGCGACTTCAACGTGCTGAACGCCAAGAACCACGAGCGTGAGGCAGAGATCGTCGCACAGGCCGGTAAGAAGGGCGCTATCACCATCGCCACCAACATGGCTGGCCGTGGTACCGATATTATGCTGGGCGGCAACGCCGAGTATATGGCAAAGGCACAGATGCGCAAAGAGCACTTCTGCGAGAAGCTGCTGAACCCCGAAAAGCCTGAGGAGGCTCTGCCCGCAGCCGTGGAGCTGCTGCTCATCGAGGCCGACGGCCATGGTGAGACTACCGACGCCAACATTCTGGCTGTCCGCAAGCGGTTCGAGGAGCTGTATGCTCAGTACAAGCCCCTGACCGAAGCGGAGGCTGAAGAGGTGCGCGCTGCCGGCGGTCTGTTCATCATCGGTACTGAGCGCCACGAGAGCCGCCGTATCGACAACCAGCTGCGCGGCCGTGCAGGCCGTCAGGGCGACCCCGGTGCATCCCGCTTCTATCTGAGCCTCGAGGACGATTTGATGCGTCTGTTCGGCGGCGACCGCGTGCAGAGCCTGATGGGTACTCTGGGCATCGACGAGGACACCCCCATCGAGAACCGGATGATCACCAGCACCATCGAGTCTGCCCAGAAGAAGCTCGAGGGCCGCAACTTCGAGATCCGCAAGAACGTCCTGAAATACGACGACGTCATGAACCAGCAGCGCGAGATCATCTATGGTCAGCGCCGCAAGGTCCTAGACGGCGAGGACATCAGCGCCGAGATGCACAATATGCTGAAGGAGAACATCGAGTCCAGCTGCAAGCAGTTCCTCGCAGGCGATGTGAAGGACGAGTGGGACTTCGGTGCGCTCCGCCGCCACTATCTGGGCTGGCTGACCACCGACGCCGACTTCCACTACACTGTCGCTGACTATGACAGTATCTCTCAGGAGAGCATCGCGGATATGCTGTATCAGCGCGGCATGGACGTCCTGAACGACAAGGAGCAGCGCTACGGCGCACCCCTGATGCGTGAGCTGGAGCGTATCTGCCTGCTCAAGTGTGTAGACCGCCAGTGGATGGACCATATTGATAACATGGACCAGCTGCGTCAGGGCATCGTTCTGCGCGGCTACGGCCAGAAGGACCCCGTCGTCGAGTACCGCATCGAGGGCTTTGACATGTTCGACCAGATGGTCGATTCCATCCGGGAGTCCAGCGTCAAGATGCTGCTGACCATCGAGGTGCGCGAGGCGGGCAAGGCCCCCAAGCGTGAGCAGGTGGCCAAACCCACCGGCGAGGGCTATGTGCCTGGCAACGGCGCACCCGGCGCAAAGGGCGCACCCAAGGGCCAGCCTGTCCGCGTCATCAAGATCGGCCGCAACGACCCCTGCCCCTGCGGCAGCGGCCTGAAGTGGAAAAAGTGTACCTGCGCCAAGTACCACCCTGAAGGAAGCCACACCGAGGGCTGAACATAACACAGCAAAAAGCTCTCCCTCGGGAGGGCTTTTTCTGAATCCGGAAGCAGTTTTCGTAAGCGGGATGCAATGCTTATGAAAACGGCTTCTTATAAAAAAGAAGGAGCGGATGAGTATGAATATCACATCGGAAGAGCTTTTGAAGGAGGCCCGCGCACTGGAGCCGCAGCTGCAGCAGTGGCGTCGGACGCTCCACCGCCACCCGGAGGTGGGCTTCGATCTGCCCCACACGAAGGAGCTGGTCAAAAAGGCGCTGACGGAGATGGGCTATGAGCCGAAAGACTGCGGCAAGGCTGGTGTCATTGCGCTGGCAGGCGGCAAAAAGCCCGGCAAGACCATCCTGCTGCGTGCCGATATGGACGCCCTGCCCATCCCCGAGGACTCGGGTGAAGAGTTCAGCTCGGAAGTCCCCGGCAAGATGCATGGCTGCGGCCACGATATGCATACGGCCATGCTGCTGGGTGCAGCGAAGCTGCTCAAGGCTCACGAGGACGAGTTGGAAGGTACGGTCAAGCTGGAATTCCAGCCTGCCGAAGAAATTTTCCAGGGCTCCCCGGATATGATCGCGGGCGGCCTGCTGGAAGACCCTCATGTGGACGCCGCTGTGATGTTCCATGTGCTGGCCGGAATGCCGCTGCCGGTAGGTACGGTGCTGGTGCCGGGCGGCGGCATCACGATGGCCAGCTGTGAGCAGTACCATATCGTGGTCAAGGGCAAGGGCGGTCACGGCTCTACCCCGGAAAACTGCATCGACCCCATCACGGCTGCGGCTCACATCCACATCGCCCTGCAGGAGATCAACAGCCGGGAACTGAAGCCCGGCGACTTCGGTGTGCTGACCACCGGCCGCTTCGAGGCTGGTGCGGCATCCAATGTCATCCCGGATGTGGCCCAGATGTGGGGGACCATCCGCACCACCGACCCGGAGAATAAGACCGGCGAACTCATTCGAACCCGCATGACCGAGATCGCGCAGGGCGTGGCGGCGGCCTTCCGCTGCACCGCAGAGGTATCCTTCGCCGACTACTGCCCCTGCATGGTGGTGGACAAGCCCCTCGCCGAGAATGCGATGGACTATATGAGCGAGCTGCTGGGGAAGGGCGCTATGGACATGACCGCCCTCACCGGCGGCAAGCCCGGCGGCGGCAGCGAGGATTTCGCCTTCGTGAGCCATGAGGTGCCTACTGTGAGCATGTTCATCGCCGCAGGCGGCCCGGAGCAGGGCTGCTGCTACGGCCAGCACCACCCCAAGGTGCGGTTCGACGACAGCATCCTCTACGAGGGTTCTGCGGCCTTTGGCTGGTTCGCACTCCGCTGGCTGTACGACAACGTCGGCATCGCGTTCTGATATTAAGACAGCAAAAGGCCCTCTCAGCGCCGCTGAGAGGGCCTTTCTATCGCTATCAGGTGTGGGTGCAGAGATAATCCACCCATGCGTCGTACCCGGCGGGCAGCAGATGGTAGCCGTCCGGCTGGGCGTATTCCTCGATGAGGTCGCCGTTCTCATCGGCCAGCGCCTCCCAGAGGTTCAGGAAGGTGCAGCCCTTTTCCAGCGCGATGGCCGAAAGAGCATCGTTTATCTCACAGAGCCGCTCCTTGTAGAGGCCGGGGGACTTTTTGCGCACTTCAGGCCGGACCGGGGTGATGGACTGGACGTAAATTTTCGTGTTGGGCAGTGCCTGCGAGATCATGTCCAGCATCAGCCGGTAATAGGTGAGGAAGCTGGTATAATCACTGTCAGCGGTCAGCACATTGGTACCCAGCAGGATGTAGAGCGCCCGGGGCTGCTGGGAGGCCAGCGCCTCCATCGGGACTTCCTTTTCGCCGTCGGCCCGGCGGCAGGTGGTGTTGTTGACGACGGCATTGGGGCCGACGCCCTTATAAGCGCAGAAGTGCGCGTTGGGCAGGCCGGTGTCGTACAGCTGCATCCCCTGCGTCAGGCTGTCGCCCAAAAAACTCACGTCCGAAAAGCTGCTCCGCTCCACGGCAGGGCTGGCAGGCTGGGCCGCGAGGCGGAAGTCCATCGCGGTCATCCCGTTGTCGAGGGTCTGGACACTCAGGCGTCGGGCCGGGGTGTAGCTGATGGTGTTCCACTCGCTGCCGGTCAGCTCCTGCTGCAGAATGGTGGGGCCTTGGGCCGTATTGGGGGCTGGCTCGCGGTGAAGGCGTTTCCAGAGGACGCCCACAGCGGCCAGAAGCACCAATAGGATGAGCAGCGCAGCGGTGATGAACATCCTGCGCCAGCGCCGGTGAAGGATGCGGCGGCGATATTCCTGATAATCTGCCATAATGTCCTCCTGTGGCGGAATGGGTACTTTCGCCCCTATTATACAGCACAGCCCCGGCCCGTGCAACCCGTGAGGAAAAATTCCCATATTCCGGGGGCCTGCCCTTGCGTTTTCTGTTATAAATATGATATACTAAAGTGAATCAAGTATGATAGGGAGGCTTTCACGATGCCATTTACTCCGAAACTGACTTATAAAGGCAAGCCCCTCGTCCGCAAGGACAATGAGCTGTATTACGGCTGCATGACCGACCCGTATGTGCTTTATCTGCAGATCCAGTCCACCAAGACCGTGGGCGGTGTGGATGTGGCAGACAAGGTCCATCTGCAGCTGCTCTCTACCGATGAGTCCAAGCCCCGTGAGGCCCGCGTGGCACGTCAGACCACCAAGAACGGCCTGTACAATGCACTGGACATCGGCAGCATCTGGCTGCAGAAGGCAAACGAGAACGGCTGAACCCAAACGCGAACCGCAAGCTGCTGAAAGGGACTGCTCCTGCATGGAGCGGCCCCTTTTTTGCTGTGCAAATATTTTGCGTTATGCGGAACTTTGTGGTATACTTATCCTGATATTTTATGCACAAAAGGCAGGAATGAAATTATGCTGCATGATCCGGAACTGCATTATCTGGATAACGCCGCCACCACCATCGTTGCTCCCGAGGTGGCAGACGTGATAGACAAAGCCATGCGGGAGCACTGGGCCAACCCCTCCAGCCTCTATGCCCCCGGCGCACGGAGCGAAGAGGCCCTGAACGCCGCCCGTGCCGCCGTGGCCCGCACCCTGGGCTGCAAGTCGAAGGAGCTGTACTTTACCTCCTGCGGCAGCGAGGGCAATAATCTGGCCCTGCTGGGCGCGGCCCAGACCCGCACCTTCGGCAAGGGCATCGTGGTGTCGGGCTTCGAACACCCCAGCGTCCAGCGCCCGCTGGAACGTCTGGCCGCGCAGGGCTATAATGTCACTGTCGTGAAGCCTCAGGCCGACGGCACACTGGACATCAACAAGATGCTGGATGCCGTGGACAAGAACACCATCCTCGTGGCCTGCATGATGGTCAACAACGAGATAGGCACCCGCAGCGACGTGGAGCGTCTGGCCGCCGAGGTCAAGCGCCGTAACAGCCGCACCATCGTCCATGTGGACGCTGTGCAGGCGTGGATGCGCGTCCCCATCAAGCTGGACAACATCGACACGATGGCGGTCAGCGGCCACAAGATCCACGCGCCCAAGGGCGTCGGTGCGCTCTACCTGAGTGACCGGCTGGTGCAGGCGTTCCAGCCGCCCTATCTGGGCGGTGAGCAGGAGCGCGGCCTCCGCCCCGGCACCGAGAACCTGCCCTATGCGCTGGGCCTTGCCGCCGCGGCCACCCGCCTGGCCGGCAGCATCAAGAGCCGCGACAAGGCTGTGCGGGCCCTCAACGACCGCCTCCGCGCGGGGCTTTCTGTGTTCCCGGAGGTGGAGATCAACAGCCCGGCGGGCGCTGTGCCTGAGGTGCTGAATTTCAGCGAGAACTGCATCAAAAGCGAGACGATGCTGGCCTGGCTGTCCGAAAAGCAGATCTACGTCTCGTCGGCCAGTGCCTGCGGCAGAGGACAGCCCAGCCACACGCTGGCGGCTATGGGCCGTGACCCGCTGGCCATCGACACGGCCATCCGGGTGTCCTTCTGCGCCGACAACACCCCGGAGGATGTGGATGCCTTCCTCGAGCGCTTTGAGGATGGCATGAAGCACTTGCAGAGAATCAAAAAGTAAGGAGTAACGATGAGAGAAGTCATTATGGGCTATCAGGGCGAAATGTCCCTGAAGGGCCTCAACCGCAACCAGTTTGAATCGACGATGATGAAGATCCTGCGCTACCGTCTCAAGACGGTGGGCAAGTTCCGCGTCTACTGCACCCAGTCCACCTTCTACATGGAGCCGGAAGAGGACGACATTGATATGGACCTCGCCTTTGAGCGGGTGAGCAAGGTGTTCGGCCTCGCGGCCCTCAGCCGTGCTGTGGTCTGTGAGAAGGATTTTGACACCATCTGCCAGACCGCCGAGGATTATCTGGGCGACAGCCTTCACGGCATCAAGACCTTCAAGGTCGAGGCCCGCCGTTCCGATAAGACCTTTCCCATGACCAGCCCCGAGCTGATGCGGGAGCTGGGTGCCTATCTGCTGGGCAGGCACAACTACCTGCGGGTGGACGTCAAGAACCCGCAGTTCAAGGTCATCGTGGAGATCCGCGATTACGGTGCGTATATCCATGGCCCCAAAATACAGGGCGAGGGCGGTCTGCCTGTCGGAACCTCCGGCCGCGCCCTCAATATGCTGTCCGGCGGCATCGACAGCCCTGTGGCGGCATACCGGATGGCAAAGCGTGGCCTCGGTCTCGACCACATCCATTTTGCGTCCCCTCCGTATACTTCTGAACGCGCAAAACTGAAAGTTAAGGCTCTGGCCCAGCTTATCACTCCCTATACCGGCAGCACCAACCTCTTTATGGTGCCGTATACCAAGCCCCAGGAGTATATCCGCGATAACGCGCCCGATGTTCTATTCACCGTCCTCATGCGCCGCAGCATGATGCGCATTGCCAACATCATCGCCAGAAAGCAGGGCTGTGAAGCCCTCGTCACCGGCGAGAGCCTGGCACAGGTGGCCAGCCAGACCGTCAAGGCTCTGCAGTGTACCGACGCCGCCCAGGACCTGCCCATCCTCCGTCCCCTCATCGGCATGGACAAGACCGAGATCGTGGAGACGGCCCGCCACATCAACACCTTTGAGACGAGCATCCTGCCCTACGAGGACTGCTGCACCATCTTCACCCCGCCGCACCCGAAGATCCGCCCCGAACTGAGTGAGATCCTCGAAGCCGAGGCCGGGATGCCCGGTCTGGCAGAGCTGGAAGCCGAGGCCGCAGAGGCCACCGAGCGCATCCGCCTGCGTATCACCGACGATGTGGAATTCGAGGGCTGAGCCATGACAGCAGAGATCATCAGTGTGGGTACCGAGCTCCTTCTCGGCAACATCCTCAACACCAACGCCCAGTACCTCAGCCGGGAACTGGCCGATCTGGGCATCACGGTCCAGCGGGAGAGCACCATCGGCGACAACCATGGCCGTCTGGCCGATTTCGTCAACGAGGCTAAGAGCCGCTGCGACTTGCTGGTCTTTACCGGCGGCCTCGGTCCCACGGCAGACGACCTGACCAAGGAGACCGTTGCCGCCTGCTTTGGGGATGAGCTGGCCTTCGATGAGGCCGAGTGGGACAAGATCACCAGCTACTTTGCCCGCACCGGCCGCGAGACGACCCCCAACAACCGCAAACAGGCGATGGTCCCCACCAAGGGCCATAAAATCATCAACAACCACGGCACTGCCCCCGGCGCGTGGTTCGAGCAGGACGGCCACTGCGCCGTCCTCATGCCCGGTGTCCCCCACGAGATGAAGGCCATGTGGACGGAGAGCGTCCGCCCTCTGCTGATGGAGCGCCAGAACTGCACTCTCCACTCCGTCACCCTCCGTGTGCTGGGCGGCGAGAGCGATATTGAGTATAAGGTGCGTGACCTGCTGGAAAATCCGAATCCCACCGCCGCCATCTACTGCAAGACCGGCGAGTGCGAGATCCGCATTACCGCCCGCGCCCGCTCCGACGAGGACGGCGAAAAAATGTGCCGCGCGTATGCCAAAAAGTTCTATGATATGCTGGGCGATGCGGTGTATGATGAGGATGTGGCCGGTCTGGAAGAGACGGTGGTCCACACCCTGCAGGAAAAGGGTCTGACCATCGCCACCGCCGAGAGCTGCACCGGCGGCCTCATTGCACAGCGCCTGACCTCCGTGTCCGGCTCCAGTGAGGTGTTCGGCTATGGATTCGTCACCTACTGGGAGCAGGCCAAGGCAAAGCTCGTGGGCGTGAACCCGGCGGTCATCGAAAAGTACAACGTCGTGTCCGCTCCCGTGGCGGCACAGATGGCTCTGGGCGCGGCAAAGGCTTCGGGCTCTGACATCGCCGTGAGCGTCACCGGCGTGGCCGGCCCCACCGGCGGCGACGAGGTGCGCCCTGTCGGCACCGTCTATCTGGGCGCTGCCCGGGATGGCGTGGCCTGCGTCAAGAAGCTTTTCGTCTCCCGGCCTGACCGTGCGCTGGTGCGCGCCCGGGCCGCACAGGCTGCGCTGGAACTGGCGCTGCGTCTGGCACAGGGCAAAGTCCCTGCCGGGACGCAGGCCCTCACCGCAGCCCAGCAGTCGGACGACGAAGCGCTGGCCGCACTGGATGAGGTGTTCGTCCGGTAAAAATCAAAAATGAGGGGTTGATGGGATTTGGCAGAGGAGACCCGCTGTGTACTGCGCCTGTACGGCGCGCCGCAGGGGCGGCTGGCGGCCGCTGTGGCGCTGTTTGCGCCCCAATGGAGGGCTGAGGCCCAGTGGAAGAGCCGGGGCGCAGAGACGCTGCTGGCTGTCCATGCGGACACGCCCACGGGACTGAAAAAGGCGGCCCAGAGCCTCCGCAGCAGCTTTGGCGCGGACGTATATGGTGCAGGCGATACCAGTCTGGCCGCTGCCGCCGTGCAGGCGCTGGAAGCCCACGATCGTCTGCTGGCCTGCGGCGATGCCGCCGCCGGTGCGCTGCTGGAATCCCGGCTCGAGAAAGTCCCCGGTGCCGAGAAGGTCTACGACTTCGGCACCATGAGCTATGCCGACGCCAAGGTCGGCCCCCAAATCGAAAAGCGCGCCCGGGCCAAGCTCGGCGGGGAAGGGGACAAACCCGACCCTGTCCGTCTGGCCCTCGCCCGGGCGCAGGCGGCCCGCCGCATCGTGGGAACAGAGCTGGCCGTGGCCTGTGCCGAGCGGGAAAGCGACCATGTGCTGGTGCTCAGCACCAAAAAAGGCTGCTGGCTCCGCACCGTCCCCGCCGCAGATAACCCCGGCCTCTGGCTGCTGGATATGGTGCGCCGCGCCGCTGCCGGTCTGCCGCAGGCCGAGGGGACAGGCTTCCTTCCCGCCGGACAGACCAAACAGAGCGATCCTCCGGGCCGTTCGCAGAGCAAGGACCCCACCCCAAAGAAGAAGCATCCTCTCCGCGTTCTGCTGGCGGTGCTGGGGATCCTGGCGCTGGCGGCGTTCGGTGTGGCGTGGTATCTCACGGACGGCGATCTCGCCGCCCTGCCCCAGCGCCTGAAGACCCTGCATCTGCCCGAGTGGGTCACCCTCTGGCAGGCCCATGAGCCGAAGCCCGGTGCAAGACTGATATAAAACACAAAGGGGCCGCTTCCCGGCAGAAATACGGGAAGCGGCCTCTTTTTATACAGCACAAAACCCCGCCACAATGGGATGTTTCCCAATGCGGCGGGGCATTTGTGTTAAAATACAGTCAAGTGACAGTGCTTAGAGCTGGCTCTGATATTCCTTGCGGTAGCCTTCCAGCTCCTTCTGGTTGCCATAGACGAAGTGGCCGTTGGCGATCTCCTCCCAGACCGGCTTGTCCACGCTGTAGTCGTGGATGGAGGGGTCGTAGACCAGAAGCTTCTTCTTCTTTTCCAGACCCGGGTCGGGGATGGGAACAGCGCTCAGCAGAGCCTTGGTGTAGGGGTGCAGGGGATGGAGGAACAGCTCTTCAGCCTCTGCCAGCTCCACGATGCGGCCCTTGCTGATGACGGCGATGCGGTCCGAGATGAACCGGACGACCGACAGGTCGTGGGCGATGAACAGGTAGGTCAGACCGCGGGACTTCTTCATGCTGTTCAGCAGGTTCAGCACCTGCGCACGGATGGAGACGTCCAGTGCGGAGATAGGCTCGTCGGCCACGATGAACTCCGGCTCCATGACCAGCGCACGGGCGATGCCGATACGCTGACGCTGGCCGCCCGAGAACTCGTGGGGGAAGCGGGAGGCGAACTCCGGCAGCAGGCCGACCTCGTGCAGAGCGTTCATGACCTTTTCGTGCAGGTCATTCTGGTCCTTGTACAGGTGGTGGTTCAACAGACCCTCAGCCACGATGTACTCGACCTTGGCGCGCTCGTTCAGGGAGGCCATGGGGTCCTGGAAGATCATCTGCACCTTGCGGATGACCTCACGGTCCAGCTCCTTGGAGATCTTGCCGTTGATCTTCTGGCCCTTGAAGAAGATGTCGCCGCCCGAGGTCGGGTTGATGCGGCAGATGGCACGGCCAATGGTGGTCTTGCCGGAGCCGGACTCGCCGACCAGCGAGAAGGTCTCGCCCTTGTAGATGTCAAAATTGACGTGGTCCACGGCCACGAACTTCTTTTTGCCGGAGCCAAAGGTGATCTGAAGGTCTTTCAGCTCAATCAGCTTTTCACGCTCAGCCATTTAAGTTGGAACCTCCCATCTTTCCCATTTTCTCACGCAGGTTCTGGATGGAGTGCGGGCGTTCCATCTTGGGAGCCCGGGGGTCCAGATACCAGGTCTTTGCCGCGTGGGTCTCGGACACCTGGAAGAACGGAGGTTCTGCCACGAAGTCGATGGCCAGCGCGTGCTTGTTGCGGGGTGCAAATGCATCGCCCTTGATCTCATTGAACAGGTTCGGCGGCGTACCGTCGATGGTGGGCAGGGCCTCACCCTTGGTACCCAGCTGAGGCAGAGCCTGCAGCAGCGCCCAGGTGTAGGGGTGCCATGCGTCGTAGAAGATCTCTTCGACGGTGCCGTACTCGACGATCTGGCCGGCGTACATGACGGCCACGCGGTCTGCCACGTTTGCCACAACGCCCAGGTCATGGGTGATGTAGATAACGGACATGCCCAGCTCCTTCTGCAGGTCACGGATGAGCTGCAGGATCTGTGCCTGAATGGTCACGTCCAGAGCGGTGGTGGGCTCGTCGCAGATGAGGATCTGCGGACGGCAGGCGGCAGCGATGGCGATGACGACACGCTGACGCATACCGCCGGAGAACTCGTGCGGATACTGCTCGTAGCGGCGCTCCGGGTCGGGGATGCCGACCTTGGCCAGCATCTCGATGGCGGCCTTCTTGGCCTCCGCGCCCTTCAGACCCTGATGGTGCTCGATGCTCTCCTGGATCTGCTTGCCGATTTTCTTCAACGGGTTCAGGCTGGTCATCGGGTCCTGCATGACCATGGCGATCTTCTTGCCGCGCACGCCCAGCCAGTCCTTCTCGGTGAACTTGGTCATGTCGCGGCCTTCGTACATGATGGATCCGCCGGTGATCTTGCCGTTGACATCCAGCATACCCACGAAGGTCTTGGTGAATACGGACTTGCCCGAGCCGGACTCGCCCACGATGGCCAGCGTCTCGCCGTCATAAAGGTCCAGCGAGCACTTGCGGATCGCGTTCAGCTTCTTGCCGCGCAGGCTAAAGGTGATCTCCACGTCTTTGGCAGAGATGATCGGTTGTCTATCCATTTTTGTGATTTTCTCTCCCATCTGTTAAACGTGGTTGCGCGGGTCAGCAGCATCCGAGAAAGCGTTGCCCATGATATAGAAGGAAATGGAGATGATGGACACGATGGATGCGGGGAAGACCAGCAGGTAAGGATAATCGAGGAAGAAGCCGCGCACCTTGCTCAGGATGAGGCCCAGAGACGGAGTCTCGATGCCCAGACCGATGCCCAGATAGGACAGGGTGGACTCGAGGTTGATGGTGGCGGGGATGCTCAGCGCCATGCGCAGGATGATGACGGAGACCAGATAGGGCAGGATGTTCTTGGTCAGAACGCGCCACAGCGGGGTGCCAAGGCAGCGGGACGCGAGGTTGTACTCGCGGTCACGGAACATGAACACCATGTTGCGGACGCGGCGGGCCATGACCAGCCAGCCGATGGCGATCATCGAGACGGCCATGATGGTGAAGCTCTGGCCGACGACCAGTGCAATCAGGGTCATGTAGATGATGTAAGGCACATTGTCGATGAGGTTGTACAGCTCGGTGAAGAAGCGGTCCAGCTTACGGACATAGCCCCAGATCAGGCCGATGATGACGCCGAGGATGCTCTCGCCCACGGCAACGATGAGGGCCAGACGGATGGACACCTGAGTGGCGTACCACACCTGACACCAGTAGTCGCGGCCGAGGTTGTCGGTGCCGAACCAGTATTCGCTACTGGGCTTCTTGAAAGCCAGAGAGGAATCCGTCACCAGCGTCTGATAATCGTACTTGCCGATGGCCAGTGCGATGAAGGAGAAGATGACGAGGAACAGGAACAGGAACAGGAACAGGCAGACGACAGCAGCCTTGTGCTTGAGGAAGTTCTGGACGACAGAACCCCAGTAGCTGTAGTTGGAGTAGCCGACACGCTCGGCTTCCTCCGGAGAGTAATCGACGAAGTAGAACAGTTCGTCCTGCTTCTTGCCCTCAAAATCAGATGCTTTAGCCATCAGCGTGCGGCCTCCTTTCCGGTCAGAGTAATGCGCGGGTCAACCAGCATCATCAGCACGTCGCCCAGGAAAACACCCACGATGCCCAGTGCAGCGTAGAGGATGACCAGAGTCTGGACGACGTTCAGGTCATAGCGCTGGATGGCGTCGGTCAGCAGGGGACCCATGCCGGGAACGGAGAAGAACCGCTCCATCAGCAGAGAGCCGCCGACCGTCAGCAGGATGGACTGGGGGATATACTGCACCATGGGGACCATGGCGTTGCGCAGCACGTGCTTGAACATGATCTCGCTGGAGCTCAGGCCCTTGACGCGGGCCAGCTTGATATAATCGCGGGTCAGCTCGTCCACCATGTAGCGGCGGGTCCACAGAGCGTAGCCTGCGATAGACGCCAGCGACAAGCAGACGATGGGCAGCACGCTGGACGGGCCGACATTACGGGTGGAGTACAGCGTGGGGAAACCCAGGTATTTGGAGCCGAAGACCAGCACCAGCGAATAGGAGACCAGAGAAGGCACAGCGTTGACGAAAACGGTGTAGGCCGTGCCGATCCAGTCAAAGACCTTGTCCTTGAAGGCGGTCTGCAGGATGCCCAGCATGATGCCCACCAGCAGAGAGATGCCGGCGGAGATCAGGCCGAGGCGCATGGAGACGCCGAATTTCTTGCCGATCACCTTCACGACAGAAGCGCCATTCTGGATGCGGCGGGAAGTGCCGAAGTCCAGATGGAGCAGGTCGTTGTAGAAGTGCAGCAACTGGGTGCCGATGGGGTCGGTCAGACCGGCGGCTTCCAGTGCGGCGTATTTCTGCTCTTCGGTAAACTTCATGAGCTGTTCTTCCGTGAAGTAGTAGTCCGTAGGCAGGCAGCGCATCAGCAAAAAGACGATGGTTGCGATCAATAAGATCGTGACGAGCGACTGAGCCAGCCGCTTGACGGTGTATTTTAACATGATAACCAAACCTTTATAAAATAATCATCAGGCTTTGGTTGCTGCATTGAAAGCAGCGGAGAAAGCCTCGTACTCCTCGGTGGTGTAGCCGTCGCCCTGACGGGTCTCCCAGTTGACTGCCTTGTAGTTGCAGGGACCGTACATGGCGTTGATCTTGGTGTACTCGTTGACGTGGGTCAGGCACCAGAGCACCTCAAACAGGCAGGGGATGCACAGTGCGTTGTTCAGCATGGAAGCCTCAGCCTTTGCGAATGCGGCATAGCGTGCATCGGTATCGGTGACGATGGCCTTTGCCGCGGTGACCAGATCGGTGAACTCCTGATAATCAGCCAGCAGGTCCTTCTGGTAATCCTGAGGATCCTTCTCAACGGCTGCGATCCAGGAGGTGGTCTGAGCGTAGTAAGCGTTGTCGTCGCTCAGGACTTCCTGACCCAGGAAGTTGACGGGGTCGCCGAAGTCAGCGCCCCAGCCGTTCTGCAGGATGGAGTGCATCTGCACGTTACGGACTTCCTTATAAATAGAAGAGACGTAGGTGCCGATGTCCAGCACGACGAAGTCATCGCCCAGGCTCTCGGAGAAGCACTGCTTCAGAACGGTGGCGGTATCCAGAGCAGTGGTGTCGCCGCTCTTGATGTAGTGGTAGCAGTGGACGGGGAAGGTGACGCCGATAGCGCTCAGCTCTTCCATGGCCTGCTTCTTCAGGTCAGCGATGTCGCCGCCGTTGTCGCGGAGGCGGATCATGGTCTTGCCGTCGTAAGCCTGACTGTCGAAGCCCATCTCCTTGGCGACCAGAGTGGTGTACTCCTCACCCTTGGTGTTGTAGCAGACGCCGGGCATGGTGTAGTAGTCGTTCTCGCACTTCAGGGGGTTGATCTTGTTGGTGCGGGCGTAGTAGTTGGTGAAGTTGATGCCCTTGTAGAAGCACTGACGGAACGCGCGGTTTGCAACAGCCTTGTTCCAGTTCTCGTCCAGATTGCCGTTCTCATCCTTGCGCTGGAAGTTCAGGTGCATCTGGAAGCTGAACTTGGTGGGGCGCTTCTCGCACAGGAACTTGTTGTGCTTGTTGTTGGGGTCGGAGGTGATGGTGGTCAGGTTGGACTCGGTCAGGTCGATGTTATCGACCTCGCCGTTCTCGTACAGCTGCAGGCCCATGGACAGGTCGGGGATCATGGTGATGGTGTGATGCTCGAAACGGGTGCAGTCGTTTGCAGCGTAGTAGTTGGGGTTGGGGATGAAGCTCTTGGTGTTCTGCTGGATGTACTCCTCGATGAGGTACGGACCATTGTACCACATGGTGGAGTAATCGCAGGCACGGAAGCCATCGATGCCCAGCTCCTTGATGAGGTCCTCAGAGGCGGGGTAGAAGCTGTTGTAGGCAGCGACGGTGTCGAAGTAGGGGCAGGGGTTCTTGCAGGTAAAGACCAGAGTGTAGTCGTCCGGTGCCTCGACGCCGACACCGGCAGCCAGCATATCCTCGTAGGTCATGTCGGCGGCAGCGTCGCCCTTGTCCTTGGTCAGGTCGTAGTACTCAGCAGCGCCCACGACGGTCTCAGAGGGCATGGAGGTGTTGAAGGCCTCGTTCTTGAGCGCGTTCAGGACCCACTCAAGACCCACGAGGAAGTCCTTGGAGGTCAGGTGAGACTTGACCTCGCCGTTGACGTCGCACCAATCGACATCGTCGCGCAGGTGGAAGGTCCAGACGGTGGAGTCGTCGTTGTGCTCCCAGCTGGATGCGATGGCGGGGGCTGCCTTGCCGTAGCAGTCGAAGCTCAGCAGACCGTCCCAGCAGTTGGTGATGACGTTCAGGTCGGAAGCGGACTGGCTGTACAGGAAGTTCCAGGTCTCCAGCTCACGTTTAGAGGTCTCGAAGGAGACGTAATCGGTGATGGCGTCGGCTGCGGGTGCAGCTGCGCCGGAGGCAGCACCGGAGGTGCTGGCAGCAGTGCTGCTGGAAGAACCACCGCAAGCGGCCAGGATGCTTGCAGCGCCCACGACGCCGGAAGCCTTGAGGAAGCTACGGCGGCTGATGGAATGAGACTCAAAATTTGCGTTCATTGTGTTTTCCTCCCAATTATTCTTTCGTGTCTCGGCTCTATGGCGCAGGGTACCTTGCCCTGCTGATTTCCCACTCCTACGAGATTATCTGCCCCTCTGTATTACCAGAGAATACAAAAGAGCGCAGAAACAGACCCCTCTGTCTGTGCCTGTGCTCCTCCCGTAAAATCCTTAACACGACATATATTGTACCATCGAAATAAATGGTTGTCAATGGAATGAAAATCGCTTTTTCTTCTAAAAGAAAGCCGTACCCTGCATAGAGATGAAATAAATTTACTTTACTGTGATGAAGAGTGACGAAAATAAGATAAACAGGCCCAAAAACAAAACAACGGGAGCTGTTCTTGGATTGAGAACAGCTCCCGTGTGTGGGATACGGGCTGGAAGCAGGAACTCCCGGCGGAAAAGAGTTAAGAAAAAGTTAAGATTTTGCGGCGTCGAAAGCCTTGGCAAATTCCTCGTACTGAGCGGTGGTGTAGGCGTCCTCGCTGGTCTCCCAGTTGACGTACTTGAAGTTGCAGGGGCCGAACATGGCGTTGATCTTGGTGTACTCGTTGACGTGGGTCAGGCACCAGCGGACATCGTAGTAGCAGGGGACAGCCAGCGAGTTGTTGATCATGTAGGCCTCGGCCTTTGCGAAAGCCTCATAGCGGGCGTCGGTGTCGTCCACGATGGCGTTGGCTGCGTTGACCAGGTCGGTGAACTGTTCGAACTCGTCTACCAGCTCCTTCTGGTAATCGGCGGGATCCTCCGCCACCAGCTGGATGTTGGAGTAGTTGACGGCGTAGTAGGCGTTGGAGTCGTGCAGGATCTCCTGCCCCACAAAGTTGACGGGGTCGCCGAAGTCTGCGCCCCAGCCGTTGATGACGAAGCCGTGGAGCTTGGGGATGCGGACTTCCTTTGCAAAGCTGGAAACGTAGGTGCCGAGGTCCAGCTGGATGAAGTCGTCGCCGAAGCTGTCGGTGATGCACTGCTTCAGAACGGTGGCGTTGTCCTGAGTCACGGTGTTGCCGGCCACGAAGAAGAAGGGAGCCTTGACCGGGAAGGTGACGCCGATGGCGGTCAGCTCATCCATGGCCTGCTTCTTGAGGGCGGCGATGGAGTCGGCGGTGGACTTGCGCAGATGGACCATGGTCTTGCCGTCATACTTCTCGCCGTCGATGCCCAGCTCCTTGGCCACAAGGTCAACATAATCGGTGCCTTTGGAGTTGTAGCAGACGCCCTTCATGGTGTAGTAGTTGTTCTCACACTTGAGGGGGTTGATCTTGTTGAAGCGTGCGTAGTAGGGGATGAGGTTCAGGCCCTCCTGGAAGCAGCGGCGGAATGCCCGGTTGGCCACGGCCTTGTTCCAGTTCTCGTTGGGGGTGCCGTCGGTGTTGAGGCAGTAGAAGTTGAAATGGAAGTCGTAGGCGTACTTGGTGGGGCGCTTCTCACAGAGCTGGTCGTTGTAGGCGTTGGAAGTGTCGGAGGTGATGGTGGTCAGGGTGCTCTCGCTCAGCTCCAGCTCGTCCAGCTCACGGTTCTGATACAGCTGGTAGCCGACGGTCAAATCGGTGATCATGCTCAGGGACACGCGCTCGAAGCGGCTGCACTCGTCAGCTGCATAATAGTGGGGGTTCGGGATGAACCGCTTGGAGTTGTCGGAGACGAATTCCTCGATGAGGTAGGGGCCGCAGCACCACTGCTGGGTGTAGTCCACGCCGCGGAAGCCCTCGACGCCCAGCTTTTCCACCAGAGCCGGGGGTGCCGGATAGCAGCAGACGTAGGAAGCCACGGTGTCGAAGTAGGGGCAGGGGTTCAGGCAGGTAAAGACGACGGTGTAGTCGTCCGGTGCGTCGATGCCGACGCCTGCGGCCAGCATATCGTCGTAGGTCAGGGCCGCGGCGGCTGCGTCGTCCATCGCATAGGTCTTGTCGTAGTAATCGGCTGCGCCCACGACGGTGGTGGAGGGCATGGAGGTGTTGGAGGCCTGATTCTTCTTTGCGTTCAGCACCCACTCGAAGCCCACGAGGAAGTCTTTGCTGGTCAGGTGGTCCTGCACCTCGCCGTTCATGTCCACCCAGTCCACGTCGTCACGGAGGTGGAAGGTCCAGACAGTGGAGTCCTCGTTGTGCTCCCAGCTCTTAGCCAGAGCCGGCACCGGCTTGCCGTAGTTGTCGAAGCTGATAAGACCGTCGATGATGTTGGTCGTCACGTTGAAGTCGATGGCCTGCTGGCTGTAGAGGATATTCCAGCTCTCGATCTCACGGCCGGAAGTCTCGTAAGTAAACAGCTCGCTCAGGCCCTTGCCGGAAGCAGCTGCACCGGAAGAAGCCGACGAAGCGCTGGCTGCGGTGCCGGAAGAAGAGCCGCCGCAGGCAGCCAGCAGACCGGCTGCGCCAACAGCGCCGGCACCCTTGAGGAAGCTGCGGCGGGTGATGGTGTGAGACTCAAAATCGTGGTACATATTCTTTCCCTCCTGTAATGATTGGTACGGCTCTGCGTTCCCCAAATCCCTATCCTGTCCATACTACCTTACCTTCCCACAAGGTCTGGGAGCCGTCTTCATAACCATTGTACACCGTCTGAACGGTCTTTTTGCTCACATACTGCGTTGCTCTCCCTTGCAATCCGTCAGGATTTCTGCGGAAAATCGCCTTGTCTGTGGGCAAAAATCCTCGCCTGTCCGGCGCACTCTGGCCATGAACCCGGCTTCAAAAGGGTACAAAAAGGGCGCAGAGACAGATTTTATGGATCTGTTTCTGCGCCCTTGCAGAACCCGTATCGATTGCAAATATTCTATCATCCCACAGGCGGGAAGTCAAGAAAAACCACTCCGGCACGGATTGAATCTTATTGATTCAGCTAACACATAAAAATGAAAAGATTTCATGTGACGGCTGAAATGGAATGACTTTTATGTCTGTTTAGCCCTGAATCGCAGCGTCGAAAGCCTTGGCAAACTGCTCGTACTGGACGGTGGTGTAGGCTTCCTCGGAAGTCTCCCAGTTGACAGCCTTGTAGTTGCAGCCGCCGTACATGGCGTTGATCTTGCTGTACTCGTTGGCGTGGGTCAGGGACCATGCGATGTCGTAGTAGGTGGGGCTGACCAGCACGTTCTCCAGCAGATAGGCCTCAGCCTTGGCGAAGGCCTCGTAGCGGGCGTCGGTGTCGTTGACGATGGCGTTGGCGGCATTGACCAGATCGGTGTACTGCTCGAAAGCATCCATCAGGTCCTTCTGGTAGTCGGCAGGAGCCTCAGCCACCCGGGCGATGTTGGAGTAGTAGTGTGAGTAGAAAGCATTGTCGTCGTGGAGGGTCTCCTGACCGAGGAAGTTGACGGGGTCGCCGAAGTCGGCGCTCCAGCCGTTGATGACAAAGCTCTGGAGCTGAGGAGTGCGGACCTCCTGGGTCAGGCTGGAAACGTAGGTCTGGACGTCCAGCTTGATGAAGTCGTCGCCGAAGCTGTCGGAGAAGCACTGCTTGAGGATGGTGGCGTTGTCCAGTGCAGAGGTGCTGCTGGCGATGATGAAGTAGGTGGCCTTGACGGGGAAGGTGACGCCGATGGCGCTCAGCTCCTCCATGGCCTGCTTCTTCAGGGCGGAGATGTCGCCGCCGTTGGCACGCAGGCGGATCATGGTCTCGCCGTCGTACTTCTCAGCGTCGAAGCCCATCTCCTTGGCCACCAGAGTGGTGTACTCAACGCCCTGCGTGTTGTAGCACAGGCCCTTCATGGTGTAGTAGTCGTTCTCGCACTTCAGGGGGTTGATCTTGTTGTAGCGGGAGAACCATGCCTTCAGGTTCAGGCCGCGGTAGAAGCACTGACGGAAAGCAGTATTGGCGATGGCCTTGTTCCAGTTCACATCGGGGGTGCCGTCGGCGTTGTTCTTCTGGTAGTTGAAGTGCATGGCGTAGGCAGTGGGGCGGGCGCGCTTCTCACAGAGCTGGCTGTTGTACTCGTTGTTGGGGTCGGAGGTGATGGTGGTGATGGTGCTCTCGTTCAGGTCCATCTCGTCCAGCTCGCGGTTCTGGTAGAGCTGGAATGCGATGGCCTGATCGGAGATCATGGTCACGGTCAGACGCTCGAAGCGGCTGACGTTGGCAGCATCGTAGTAGTGGGGGTTGGGGATATAGCTCTTGGTGTTGCCCTGGATATACTCCTCGACGATATAGGGGCCGCAGTACCACATGTTGGTGTTGTCGCAGCCACGGAAGGTCTCGATGCCCAGCTCGTCGATCAGCACCTGAGAGGCGGGGTAGAAGCTGGTGTAGGAGGCCACAGTATCAAAGTAGGGGCAGGGGTCCTTGCAGGTGAACACCAGAGTGTAGTCGTCGGGAGCCTCGAGGCCCACGCCTGCGTCCAGCATATCCTGATAGCGCAGGTCGGCGGCGGCAGCACCCATATCCTTGGTCTTCTCGTAGTACTCCTCAGCGCCCACGATGTACAGGGTGGGCATGGAGGTGTTGTTGGCCTCGTTCTTGGAGGCGTTCAGCACCCACTCCAGACCGACCAGAAAATCGGTGGCGGTGATGTGCTCCTTCACCTCGCCGTTGCAGTCCACCCAGTCCACATCGTCGCGCAGGTGGAAGGTCCAGACGGTGGAGTCCTCGTTGGCCTCCCAGCTCGTGGCGATGGCGGGCACCAGCTTGCCGTAGCAGTCGAAGCTCATCAGGCCGTCCCACAGGTTGGTGACGACGTTGGCGTCGCTGAGGGTCTGGCTGTACAGCAGGTTCCAGCTCTCGATCTCGCGGTTGGCAGACTCCCAGGAGATGTACTCCTTGAGGGGGGTGGCACCGGTAGAGTTGGGGGCCTGTGCGCCGGAAGCAGCCGTGCTGCCGGAGTTGTTGGACTTGCTGCCGCCGCAGGCGGACAGCAGGCCGGCGGCACCCACGACGCCTGCGCCCTTCAGGAAGCTGCGGCGGGTGATGTTGCGGGACTCAAAATCGATGTTCATTGAGATACGCTCCTCCGAGATATTGTTTTCCTTTTTTCCTATCCTAAATGCAAAAAACGGCGCGCTCCGGGTGCCAAAAACGCACAAAGCGCCCGGGACCGCACCTTTCGTATTCTAACATTGTGGGCAAAAGAAGTCAATGACATACAGCGCTGAAATAGAAACAAAATGGTAACGGATGCTTTTTTCTGAAAAATGACGGCAAAAAAACGGTAAAGGATGGAAAGAAGTCATACCTTTGCAAGATGACGAATGGATACAACGAAAGTTGGAAAACGCAAAGCGGCTATCTTTTTTCACAAAATCATGCTACAATAAAAAAGAATGTTACTTCCATAAAAGGAGCGTCCTTGGATGAAAAAGCTGGTTTCGATGTATCAAAAATATATGTTCCGCCCCATTCTGTATAAATCCGTCACCCGGGTGTCGGTGGTGGCTGTGCTGATGCTGCTGTGGGACCGCTACGTCAGCGACGGCACGTTTACCATGTGGCAGGCCCCGGCCCTGCTGCTGGGCGTCGTGCTGCTGGCGTGGGCGTGGGTGAACTACCTGCGTCTGGACGGTGTGACCATCCATCATCTGGGCGAAGAGTTCAAGGATATGGGCAAAAAGAAGAAGTTCCACTCCACCAAGTCCATCGTGGATTTTGCTGATGAGCGCATCGTCTCCTTCGAGGAGCTGGAACCGGAAGAGCGCACCTATTGCAGTATGCTCTCGAATCTGCTCCTGGGCGGAGCGCTGCTCATCATCGGACTCATCGCAGGCGCAGTGTGAGGGCAGCGGACATGGCAGAAAAAAGCGAAAAACAGCTGGTGGTGGGCATCCTTGCCCATGTAGACTCCGGCAAGACCACCCTCTCTGAGGCAATGCTCTACCGCACGGGCAGCATCCGCAAGCTGGGCCGGGTGGATAACAAAGATGCCTTTCTCGACACCGACACGCTGGAAAAGGCGCGTGGGATCACCATCTTTTCCAAGCAGGCCCTGCTGAAAACGGGAAGTACGAATATCACCCTGCTGGACACCCCCGGCCATGTGGACTTTTCCACCGAGACGGAGCGCACGTTGCAGGTGCTCGACTACGCAGTGCTGGTCATCAGCGGCACCGACGGCGTCCAGAGCCATACCGAGACGCTCTGGCGTCTGCTGCGGCGGTATCATATCCCGACCTTCGTGTTCATCAATAAAATGGACCTGCCCGGCCCGGGCAAAGAGGCGCTGCTGAGCCAGCTTTCCCGCCGTCTGGGCGACGGATTCGTGGATTTCGGCGCAGAGCAGGCCGAACGGGACGAGGCGCTGGCCCTTTGCGACGAGCGCCTGATGGAAAAGATGCTGGACGCGGGCAGCCTGACGGCGGAGGACATCATCCCCGCCATCGCCCGGCGGCACGTCTTTCCCTGCTGGTTTGGCGTGGCCCTGCAGAGGGAGAATGCCGGCGGCTTACAGGGTGTGGACGAGCTGCTGGCCGGCCTCGACGAATACACCCGCGCCGCCCCGGCGCTGGAAGCTTTCGGTGCGCGGGTGTTCAAAGTCTCGCAGGATGAGCGGGGCGAGCGGCTGACCTGGCTGCGCGTCACCGGCGGTGAGCTGAAAGTCAAAGCCCAGCTCACCGGCGAAGCGGACGGCGAGCCCTGGGCAGAAAAGGCCAACCAGCTGCGGCTTTACTCCGGCGCAAAATATACGCTGGCAGAGGCCATCGGCCCGGGGCAGGTCTGCGCCGTCACCGGGCTGACAAAGGCGAAGCCCGGCACCGGCCTCGGGGCCGAGCGGGACAGTGACCTCCCGGTGCTGGAACCTGTCCTGAGCTATCGGGTATGTCTGCCCGAGGGCGCGGATGTTCATGCCGCATTGGGCAAGCTCCACCGTCTGGAAGAGGAAGAACCTCAGCTCCATGTCGTCTGGAACGAGACGCTGGGCGAGATACACGTCCAGCTCATGGGCGAGATTCAGCTCGAGGTGCTCAAGAGCCTGCTGGCCGAGCGGTACGGGCTGGACGTGGAGTTCGACTCCGGCGGCATATTATATAAGGAAACCATCACCGAGGCCATCGAGGGCGTGGGCCATTATGAGCCTCTGCGCCACTATGCCGAGGTGCATCTGAAGCTCGAGCCGCTGCCCCGGGGCAGCGGGATGCAGTTTGCCGCCAACTGCCGGGAGGAAGAGCTGGACAAAAACTGGCAGCGCCTCGTGCTGACCCATCTGGAAGAAAAGCAGCACCTCGGCGTCCTTATCGGCGCGCCGCTGACAGATATGAAGATCACCCTCATCGCAGGCCGCGCCCATCTCAAGCATACCGAGGGCGGCGACTTCCGGCAGGCCACCTACCGCGCCGTGCGGCAGGGCCTCATGATGGCAAACCAAATCAAAAAGACCCAGCTCCTCGAGCCGTGGTATTCCTTCCGGCTGGAAGTGCCTGCGGAGAACATTGGCCGCGCCATGAGCGACGTCCAGCGGATGGAGGGCAGCTTTGACCCGCCCGAGACGGCACCGGACGGCCAGACCGCCACCCTCACCGGTTTTGCACCGGTGGCTGCCATGCGCAGCTACCCCATGGAGGTGGTCAGCTACACCCGGGGCAGGGGACACCTGAACCTGACGCTGGACGGCTACCGCCCCTGCCACAACGCGGCGGAGGTCATCGAGGCAGTGGGCTATGAGCCGGAACACGACCTGGACAACCCCGCGGACTCGGTGTTCTGCTCCCACGGTGCGGGCTTTGTGGTGCCGTGGGAGCAGGTGCGCAGCCATATGCACGTGGACAGCGGCTGGGGCCGCACCGCCCCGACAGCAGAAGAGACCGCTGCCCGTCCCCGCCGGATGGCGGCTTACCGCGCTACGCTGGAAGAGGACGCCGAACTGCTGAAAATTTTTGAGCGCACCTACGGCCCCATCAAACGGGATCCGCTGGCGGCGTTCCGCCCGGTGCAGAAGCGGGAACGGCCCGATTTCGCCGCCGAGCAGTGGGAGATCGCCCCCGAATACCTGCTGGTGGACGGCTACAACATCATCTTTGCGTGGGACGAGCTGAACGCCCTCTCCAAGGAGAGCCTCGACGCCGCCCGCCACCGGCTGATGGACATTCTCTGCAACTATCAGGGCTTCAAAAAGTGCGTCCTCATCCTCGTGTTCGATGCCTACCGTGTGCCGGGCAGTCCCGGCAGCATCGAGCAGTACCACAACATCCACGTCGTCTACACCAAAGAGGCCGAAACGGCGGATATGTTCATCGAGCGCGTCACCCACGAGATCGGCAAAAACCGCCGGGTCCGGGTGGCGACCTCCGACGGCATGGAACAGGTCATCATTCTGGGCCACGGCGCCCTCCGCGTCTCGGCCCGGATGTTCCACGAAGAGGTGCAGGACGTGGAAAAAGAGATAAGGCGCTGCATTCAGGGGGAGGCGTGAGCATGACACCCGAAATTACGGCTGAATTTGTCTGGTCACACATCCCAAAACGCCCGAGGGAGAGCAACAAGGGCAGCTTCGGCGCGGTGCTGGCTGTGGCGGGAAGTGCCTGCTACCGCGGTGCGGCGTCGCTGACCGTCGAGGGCGCTCTGCGCACCGGCGCAGGCATCGTCACGCTGGCAAGCGTCGAGCCGGTGCTGGCGGCGGTGTCGGCACGCCTGCCGGAATGCTGTCTCTGCCCCTGTGAGCCGGGGGCAGAAGGGGGCATCTCCCCCCAGAGCATCCCCCGCATCCTCCGGCAGAAGGCCGCCGTCCTGCTCATCGGGCCGGGGCTGGGCTATCTTGCCCAGAGCACGGCCCGCGCCGCCGAGACGCGGACGCTGGTGAAGAAGCTGCTCACCGGCTTTTCGGGCAGTGCGGTGCTGGACGCCGATGGCCTCAACGCCGCCGCCAGCCTCATGAACGCGGGTGAGGAACTGCCGCGCCCGGCCAAAGAGCTGATTTTGACGCCCCACCCGGGGGAGATGGCCCGGCTGACGGGGCTTTCGGTGGAGGCCGTTCAGGCCGACCGGGAGGGCGTCGCCCGGCGGTATGCCGCTCAGTGGAATGCGGTGGTGGTGCTGAAAGGGGCGCGGACCGTGGCCGCCGCCCCGGATGGCCGCGTCTGCGTCAACCCCACCGGCAATCCCGGTCTTGCCCGGGGCGGGAGCGGCGATGTGCTGGCCGGTATGATGTCGGCCCTGCTGGCCTGCGGTCTGTCCGCCTGCGAAGCCGCCGCCTGTGCGGTCTGGCTCCACGGTGCCGCCGCTGACCGTGCCGCCCGCCAAAAAGGCGAGTACGGGATGCTCCCGCAGGATATTTTCGCCCATCTGGGGCAGATGCTTGCGGAAAATGACCGTTGAAATGTGAAAAACAAAATGCAGAATCCATAAAATTTTGCACTGATTTCCGTCGATAGATACAAAAGAGGTGTTGAATATGGTTGAAAAGTTGGAAAAAATCATTTCGCAGAGCCAGAACATCGTCTTTTTCGGTGGTGCGGGCGTGTCCACCGAGAGCGGCATCCCGGACTTCCGCAGTGTGGACGGCCTCTACCATCAGAAATACGATTACCCGCCCGAGACGATCTTGAGCCACACCTTCTGGGAAGAGCGCCCCGAGGAGTTCTACCGCTTCTACCGCGATAAGCTCATCGTCAAGGGAGCAAAGCCCAACGCGGCGCATCTGCGTCTGGCAAAGCTCGAGCGGGAGGGCAGGCTGAAAGCCGTCATCACCCAGAACATCGACGGCCTCCATCAGGCGGCAGGCTCCAAGATGGTGTACGAGCTCCACGGCAGCACCCTGCGCAACTACTGCGTCAAGTGCGGTGCGTTCTACGATGTGGACTTCATCGCCAACAGCACCGGTGTGCCGCGCTGCCCCAAATGCGGCGGCATCATCAAGCCGGACGTCGTCCTCTACGAAGAGGGGCTGGATGAGCAGGTATTGTCCGGCGCTGTCTCGGCCATCCGCCGCGCTGATACCCTCATCGTCGGCGGTACCAGCCTTGTGGTCTACCCGGCGGCGGGACTCATCCGGTACTTCCGGGGCGACCACCTCGTTGTCATCAATATGCAGCCCACGAATGCGGACGCCGAGGCCGATCTGTGCATTGCAAAGCCCATCGGACAGGTGCTCAGCGAGGATGTTGTGGTGGAGGAGTGAAGTATGGGAGCCCCCGGCACTGCCGGGGGCTCCCATTTTGTCTGCAAAAAGTTCAGTCAATAGTCGTCTTGGTTCGTCCCACGCCCAGCACGGCGGTGGAGATCTTTTTCCAGCTGTTGCAGCCGCAGACGCCGTCGGCGCGCAGGCTGGTGCGCCGCTGGAAGCCCCTGAGGGCTTCTTCCGTCCGGCTGCCGAAGATGCCGTCGATGCGGTTCCCGGTCTGGTAGCCCAGCGTCGAGAGGGCGTCCTGGAGGATCATGACGTAGCAGCCCCGGCTGCCCCGGCGGAGGGTGGGGTAGCCTGCCGTGGTGCCTCTGCAGGCAGGCGTGCCGTAGCGCCGGTCGAAGTGGACCCATGTGGGGGTCTGGCTCAGCGGCTCGACATAGCCCCACGCCCCGGTGGAGCGGGCGGCGTTGTAGATGGCGGTGCGCTGGGTCCGGCTGAAGCTCTGCCCCACATCGAAGGCCACGCCGGCATAGTGCTGGCTGCGGGTGCCGTGGCCTCCCTCCCAGATGCGGCGGAAGGCGTATCCCACCGGGATGCCCCTGCCGTATTTGCGGCGGGTGAGGTTCCACGCTTCCATTGCCGCGATGGTCGTCCAGAGCACCGGGCTGTTCGATTTGCCCCGGAACTCCCGCACGGTCAGAGTCCTGCCGGTGCTGTAGGGCATGGGGTCGTTCTCGCGCAGGCTCGAATAGGTGTAGACTCTGTTCTCGTAGGCGTCATAGACCAGTAAGCGTGCCATCTCTCATCCCTCCTCGGTGCAGCTGTCGCAGGCAGTATGGCTCTGGGCGCGGAGTGCGGCCCAGGTGGGCCGGTCCACGACGCCGTTCGGCTCAAGGCCCGCCCGCTGCTGCGTCTCCTTCACAGCGGCGGTGTCCTCCGGGCCGAAGATAGCGTTGTCGGCGACGTAGTCCTCCTCGCAGTAGAGCTGGGAGCGGCCATTGAGCCAGCCTTCGATGAGGCTGACGTCAGGCCCTGCGCTGCCCTCCTTCATGGCCCGGTCCGGGTAGTCCGGCCCCTGCTCGGGATGCCGGTCGGGGTTGGGGGTGAAGGCCGCCAGCTGTAAGCTCAGGGCTTCCACTGCTGTCCACGTCTCGGCGTCTGCCACGCCGGTGGCGGGCAGGCCCAGAAGCTCCTGCGCGCTGGCGGTGGCGTCCGCGGTCTCCTGTGTGTACTGTCTGGAAAGCGCGGGGGACGCCACACTGTCGTAGTAGTAGGCGATGCGCTGCAAAAGCAGGGTGTAGTAGAGCACGGCGCTGCTGTCGGTGCCGACGGTGAGCGGCGCGCCGGGGTAGGGGAGACGCTTGAGGGTGACCACCGGCCCGGACGAGCGGAGGGCCGACGCTTTGCCGTAGAGCGAATCCCATGTCTTCCGGCCTACGATGCCGTCCACCGTCAGCCCGGCGAACCGCTGGTAGGCCCGCACGGCGGCCTCGGTGGCCGCGCCGAAACGGCCATCGATGGAGACAGAGGGGATGCTGCTCTGGTAGGCGCTCATGAGGTAGAGATAGAATTGCAGCTCCCGGACGGCGGTGCCGGTGGAGCCATTGCGCAGCACGCCCGGGTACTCGCCGGGCCGCAGGCTGGGCGAAAGCAGGCGGTTGGCGATGTCGTTGTAGACTTCGTAGAGCTTGTTCCATGTCGTCCGGCCCACGACGCCGTCGCTGGTGAGGCCGAAGTAGGTCTGGAACCGCCGCACGGCCGCTGCGGTAGACGAGCCGAAGATGCCGTCCACGGTGATGTTGTTGAGACTGGAATAGACCGTCCGCGCGATCTTCAGCCAGAACTGTACCAGCCGGACGTTCTGGCCGCTGCTGCCCTGGCGCAGGGCGGTGCCGGGGTAGGCGTTGGGGGTGCCGTTGTCGGACTGGATGCTGCGGAACTGGTCGTACAGCTCGGTCCATGTGGTGAGGCCCACGATGCCGTCCACCGTCAGGCCGTAGAGCCGCTGGAACGCCCGGACAGCCGCCGCTGTGCCGCTGCCGTAGACGCCATCCACCGTGACAGAGGGGATGCGGCTCTCATACTGAGCCAGCGTACTCAGCCAGAACTGCACCTGCTCTACCTCGCTGCCGGTGGAGCCCTGTTTAAGGACGCTGCTGCCGAAGTTCCATGGGCCGTCCGGGAGGGTGCCGCTGAATGTCTCGCCTTCACTGGTCAGCTCGGCGAGGTCCTTCACCGAGACATAGATATAGCTGATCTTATACCAGGTGCTGCGGCCCACCACGCCGTCGGCGGTGAGGTTGAACTGCCTCTGGAACTTTTTGACCGTCTCGGTCATCTTGCGGCCGAAGATGCCGTCCACCGTCAGCAGGCCGAGGAAGGGATAGTCTTTGGTGATGCGGTTGAGCTGCCGCTGCAGGGTGAACACCGCCGCTCCGGTGCTGCCCTGCCGCAGAGGGCTTCCGGGGTAGCTCTGGGGGATGGACTGGATGTTGTTGGTGCGGATGATCTCGATGTTGTTGCCATAGTAGTATTTGAGGATGCTCAGTGCATTGCGGCCCTGATTGGCCAGCGTGACCGTCCCCCACTGCTTGAGGCCGGGGCAGGTGACGGATTTGCCGTCGCAATATTCAGCGTAGTAGGGGTTCACGGTGCCGGTCTTGCGGATATAGGTGTTGAAGATGTCGTCCGTCAGCCGCACCATGACGTCGAACACCGTCCGGCCATGGACGTAGTATTGGTCGTAGCTGGTGGAGTTGGTGATGTTGAAACTGTAGCCCTTGCTGGGGTACCACTCGGTGTAGATGCGGTTGAGAGCCAGCGAGATCTGGCAGTGGATGTTGGCCCGCAGGGCCTGCTCGGGCCACGGAGAGCAAAATAACCCAACTGGCCAAAGCTGCCTTTTTGTCAAGGGATAATCATAGAACATAAGCAGTATTCACAAGCATGAACGCTTGAAATGCTTCTGTTATAATGTTACACTACATACTGTATACGTTGGTATATATACTGTTCAAAAAAGTTGCATCGACTGGCGCAAAGAAATCGGACACGCTGCTTTTATGAATCAACATATGAAATTTTATTGAAAATCCATCATGGCGGTGGTAAAATATTCCTATAGTTCTGTCATGCTGTATCGATGCCTTTTTGTGGTATTCGGGAGTGCAGAACGGCAGCTGCCCAAGAGTTGTGAGGGGAACGATTTGATGAACAAAAGAACATTGCACCGCCTGTTTTCCGCGCTTATGGCACTGGTGATGGCGGTCTCCCTGCTGACCGGCTGCGGAACAAAAACCGCCGAAAATGTGGAAAAGCAGGAGGATGCCCAGACCATTCAGGTGTATCTGTGGAGTACAAGCCTGTACGAGACCTATGCGCCTTATATCCAGTCCCAGCTGCCGGATGTAAATATTGAATTCATCGTGGGAAACAACGATCTGGATTTTTACAAGTTTTTGGAGGAGAACGGCGGTCTGCCGGATATTATCACCAGCTGCCGCTTCTCGCTGCACGATGCGGCTCCCTTGAAGGACAGCCTGATGAACCTTGCCTTGACCAACGAGGCGGGCGCTGTGTACAACACCTACCTCAACAGCTTCAAAAACGAGGACGGCAGCGTGAACTGGCTGCCGGTCTGCGCGGATGCCCACGGCTTTGTGGTCAACCGCGGCCTTTTTGAGCAGTACGATATTCCTCTGCCCACCGATTACGAGAGCTTCGTTTCGGCCTGTCAGGCGTTTGAGAAGGTGGGCATCCGCGGCTTTACCGCCGATTATACCTACGACTACACCTGCATGGAAACGCTGCAGGGGCTTTCCGCTGCCGAGCTTACCACGACTGATGGGCGCAAGTGGCGCACTGCTTACAGCGACCCTGCCAGCACCGAACGGGTGGGTCTGGACGACACCGTGTGGCCGGGGGCGTTTGAGCGGATGGCGCAGTTCATTCAGGATACCCACCTCACGGCAGACGATCTTGCGTTGAATTATGACGATGTGATCGGGATGTTCCGGAACGGAGAAGTTGCCATGTACTTTGGCAGCTCTGCCGGTGTCAAGATGTTTCGGGATGAGGGCATCGACACGATATTTATGCCCTTCTTCAGCCAGAACGGCGAAAAGTGGATCATGACCACCCCGTATTTCCAGATCGCTCTGAACCGTGACCTCGAGCAGGACACCGCGCGCCGCGAAAAAGCCATGAAAGTGCTGAACGTCATGCTCTCTGAGGAGGCGCAGAGCCGCATTATCTCCGATGGACAGGACCTGCTGAGCTACAGCCAGAACGTCCCCCTGCGCCTGACCGAGTGCATGAAGGATGTGCGCGATGTGGTGGAAGAAAACCACATGTATATCCGCATCGCCTCCAACGATTTCTTTGCCGTCTCCAAGGACGTTGTCTCCAAAATGATCGCGGGCGAGTACACGGCACAGCAGGCTTATCGTGCGTTCAATGCCCAGCTTCTTGCCGAAGAAACGCCTGCCGATGACGAGATCGTGCTGACTTCCGGGAAGAGCTATTCCAATGTCTTCCACGCAAACGGCGGCAGCGCCTCCTTCTCCGTCATGGCGAACACGCTGCGGGGCGTTTATGGCACCGATGTGCTGCTTGCCACCGCAAACAGCTTTACCGGCAGTGTGCTGCAGGCAGATTATAACAAGAAAATGGCCGCTTCCATGATCATGCCCAACGGTCTGATGTCCCGCCAGCGCACCATGACCGGCGCAGAGCTGAAGGAGACCGTCCGCGCCTTTGTGGAGGGCTGCGAGGGTGGGTTTGTGCCCTTCAACCGCGGCTCTCTGCCGGTGGTCAGCGGCATTGCCGTGGAGGTCAAAGAGGCAGGCGGCAGCTATACCCTGACCGGCATCACCCGGAACGGACAGCCGCTCCGGGACGACGACACCGTTACCGTGACCTGTCTGGCAGCGGAAAATCAGATGGAAGCGCTGCTTGTAAGCGAGAGCGGCAGGTCTTTGGACGGAGATACATGGGTAAAAAACAGATGGCGCGATCATCTCTCCGGCGGCGGCGCAGCGCTTGCAGAGCCTGAAAACTACATGACACTGAGGTGAGCGGGATGGAAGACGAAAAGCATGGATCCAAACGAAACTGCCATCCCCGGCAAAAGTGGCTCCCTGTTGCGGCCATCCTTCTTCTGGTCTTGCTGATAGCAGGTTTCAGCGTTCGGTACATCTCGTTTGTGTCCCAGACCATCTATCAGGAAAGTACCTCGCATCTGGAAGAGGTGCTGCATAAATCCAATAATATGCTGAAAGAGCTGGTGCGCAAAAATGTGAGCTACCTGCATCTGTACAACGGCTTTCTGGAAAGTACCTCGGATGAGGCCGAAATACAGGCGTATATCAGGGCGGCACAGCAGGAGGCTGGGTTTGCCGAATTCTACTTTCTTACCTATGACGGCAACTACATGACCGTGACCGGGAAAACGGGCTACCTTGGCCTGCAGACCAATCTGGACGAAAAGCTCGCTCACGATGAGGATGTCGTCGTGAACACGGCGCTGCCCGGCAAGCCCCAGATGCTGGCGTTCATCTGTCCTGAAACGCAGGGCAGCTACCGGGGCTTTGCCTACGATGCCATTGCCATCTCTTATTATAATGATGCGGTGCTTAGATTGCTGGACAGCTCTGCCTTTGAGGGCAATGCCAGCAACTATGTCATCTACTCGGATGGGCGGGTGGTCATCGACAATTCCGTAAACCGCACGGAAACGATCTACAACTTCATTGCGATGCTGCGCGACCATTCCGATTTTTCCGAGGCGCAGATCCTGGATCTGTCCAATGCCTTTGCACAGGGCAGCAGCGGAAACATGAAGGTCAAACTGGGCGACATCAGCTATTATCTGGTTTACGAGGGTACTGCTGTCCAGAGCTGGACGATGGTGGGACTTGTGCCGACCAAGATCGTCAATGCCAATCTGGATAAGCTGTGGTTCCATACGATACAGATCGTAGCGGGCATCGCCGCAGGTCTTGCGGTGCTGGCCATTCTGCTCATTGTGCGCAGAAGCCATGCCGCACTGCGCCAGAAGAACACCAAGCTCCTGTACCGGGATGAATTGTTCCAGAAGCTCTCGCTGAACGTGGACGACGTTTTCCTGATGTTGGACGCAGAGACCTCCAAGGTGGATTATGTCAGCCCGAACATTGAGCGGCTGCTGGGCATCCCGTGGAGAGAAGTCCGGCAAAATGCCTTCGCTCTGGACAAGCTGGGCGCCCCGGAGCAGGGCAAAAACTTTCTGGATGGGCTTCTCAGCGGGCAGCAGCGGGAATGGGATCTCGAGTTTGAGCATCTGGAAACCAAAGAGCGCCGCTGGTTCCATAACATCGCCATAGGCAGCGAGGTGGAGGGCAGGACCAAATACATCCTTGTCATGTCTGACCGCACCGCCGACAAACAGGTGAATCAGGCGCTTTCGGATGCCGTTGCCGCCGCCGAGACTGCCAACCGCGCCAAGAGCACCTTCCTTTCCAATATGTCCCACGACATCCGCACCCCCATGAACGCCATCATCGGCTTTACCACACTGGCGATCAGCAATATCGACGACAAGGAGCGGGTGAAGGATTATCTGGCCAAGACCCTTGCTTCCAGCAACCATCTGCTCTCGCTCATCAACGATGTGCTGGATATGAGCCGCATCGAAAGCGGAAAGCTCCATCTGGAAGAGGTGGAAGTCAACCTTTCGGAGGTGCTGCACGATCTGAAAACCATCGTCAGCGGGCAGATCTACGCAAAACAGCTGGAACTTTATATGGACGCGATGGATGTGACCGACGAGGATGTCTACTGCGATAAGACCCGGCTGAACCAGATCCTGCTGAACCTGCTGTCCAACGCCATCAAGTTTACCCCGGCGGGCGGCACGGTCTCGGTGCGGGTGCGCCAGCTTGCCGGGCAGGTGCGCGGCTGCGGGCAGTACGAGTTCCGCATCAAGGACAACGGCATCGGCATGAGCCCAGAATTTGCCAAAAAAATCTTTGAGCCGTTTGAGCGGGAGCGCACCTCCACGGTCAGCCGTATCCAAGGAACCGGCCTTGGCATGGCCATCACCAAGAACATCGTGGATATGATGGGCGGCACCATCGAGGTGCAGACAGCGCAGGGCAAGGGCAGCGAGTTTATCATTCGTGTGCCGCTGCGGGTGCAGGCAGAGCACCGCCCGGTGGAAAAGATCGTTGAACTGGAGGGTCTGAAGGCTCTGGTGGTGGACGACGATTTCAACACCTGCGACAGCGTGACAAAGATGCTGGTCAAGGTGGGAATGCGCGCGGAGTGGACCCTTTCCGGCAAGGAAGCGGTGCTGCGCGCGCGGCAGTCCATCGAGATGAGCGATGTCTACCACGCCTATATCATCGACTGGCGGCTGCCGGATATGAACGGCATCGAGGTCACCCGCCAGATACGCAGCCTGAACGACGATACCCCCATCATCATCCTGACGGCCTACGACTGGTCTGACATTGAGGTGGAGGCAAAGGCCGCCGGTGTGACTGCCTTCTGCGAAAAGCCCATGTTCATGTCTGACCTGCGCGAGACCCTGATGAGCGCTCTCGGCCAGAAGCTGACAGATGCGTCGCAGGAGCTTCTGCCGGAAAAGAATGCCGACTTCAAAGACAGACATATCCTGTTGGTAGAGGACAACGAGCTGAACCGCGAGATCGCACAGGAGATCCTGCGCGAGTACGGCTTCCGGGTCGATACGGCGGAAAACGGTGAAGTGGCGGTGGAAAAGGTGAGCACCGCAGCGCCGGGCAGCTATGATCTGGTGCTGATGGATGTGCAGATGCCGGTGATGGACGGCTACACCGCCACCCAGAAGATCCGCGCACTGGATGACCCTGCCCGGGCAAAGCTCCCGATCCTTGCCATGACCGCCAACGCCTTCGACGAGGACCGCCGCAACGCCTTGGAAAGCGGCATGAACGGCTTTTTGTCCAAGCCCATCGTGATCGGCGACCTCGTGCAGGAGCTGCGCAAAATTTTGTGAGCCAAACGCCTGTCAGACAGAAAAGAAATAAAGCACCCGCAGCATTCGCTTCCAGAGGTCAAGAGCCTCTGCGAAGCCTGCTGCGGGTGCTTTTGCTTTTGTCGGCTGGCAGCCGTTATGATTTCAGTACATCTGCAAGGACCTGCAGCAGATGCGGAATATCCAGCGGCTTTGCAATGTGGCCGTCCATACCGGCCTTCAATGCATTCTGACGGTCTTCTTCAAAGGCATTTGCCGTCATTGCAAAGATGGGAATGCCTGCCTTTGCAGCATCCGGCAGGGCGCGGATCTGCCGCGTCGCCTCGTAACCGTCCATCTTGGGCATCTGGATGTCCATTAAGATCAAATCGTACTGCCCGGGGGCCGCCTGCTTCATCTTCTGGACAGCGATCTCGCCATCCTCAGCAGTGTCTACCGCAAAGCCCGCTTCCTTCAGGATCTCCAGTGCGAGCTCGCGGTTCAAGGCATTGTCCTCCACCAGCAAAAGTTTCTTTCTCTTGAGCTCGGAGGCATCTGGCTGCGCTGGCTTACAGGCAGGCTCTGCACCGTACGGTTCTGCCAGCACTCTGCGCAGTTCGGAAAGGAACAGCGGCTTTTCGCAGAAGGCGGTCACTCCGGCAGCGCGGGCTTCCTCTTCAATATCCGTCCAATCGTAGGCCGTCAGAATGATGATAGGGCAGCTTTTCCCGATCACCTTGCGGATCTGCCGCGCGACCTCGATGCCGTTCATATCGGGGATGAGCCAGTCGATGATGTAGACGCTGAATTCGTCGCCCTGCTCCATGGCGTATCGGGTGCGGATCACCGCTTCCCGGCCGGAGATCGTCCACTCCGGCCGCATCCCGATCTTGGACAGCATGGTGCTGACGCTCAGGCAGGTGTCGGTATCGTCGTCTGCTACCAATGCGCGCAGCCCTTCCAACTGCGGGAGCTGCTTGGGCTCCACCTTTTGTCCGCTGAGTGCGAAGCAGAGATCTACGATGAATTCGCTGCCCTTGCCCGGTTCACTTTCGATCGCAATGGTGCCGCCCATCATATCCACAATGTTCTTGGTGATGGACATGCCCAGGCCGGTACCCTGAATGCCGCTGACGGTGGAGCTTTCCTCCCGGCTGAACGCCTCAAAGATGTGCTTCTGGAACTCTTCGCTCATACCGATGCCATTGTCCTTGATGCGGAACTCATAGCAGCCACGGCCCTTGGGCGCACCGTTCTTCTGGGCAATGCGGATGCTGATCGTACCGCCTGTGGGAGTGAACTTGATGGCGTTGGACAAAATGTTCAGCAGGATCTGGTTCAGCCGCAGCGGGTCGGTGATGATGTCCTCGTTCTCCACGTCCATGGTATCGATGAAAAGCGACAGCCGCTTTGCCGAAACATCGGGTTGGATGATGGAGCGCACACCGTGGACGAGGTCCGGCAGATGCACCGCTTTTTCTTCAATTTTTACTTTTCCGCTCTCGATGCGGCTCATATCCAGCACATCATTGATGAGGGAAAGCAGATGCTGGCTGGAGGTAGAGATCTTTTTCAGGTAGTCCAGCACCTGTTCCTTATTATCAATATGGGTCGCAGCCAGCGAGGTGAAGCCGATGATGGCGTTCATGGGGGTGCGAATATCGTGGCTCATATTGAACAGGAACTCCCGCTTGGCACGGTTTGCCGCACCCTCGTGCTGGAGTGCGATCTCCAGTTTGCGGTTCTGTTCCTCCAGCTGAGCCTGATACTTCTTCTCCTGCTCTTTCTTCTGCTGCTCCATCTCCTGCACGGAGCGTCTGCGCAGCACCCGAAGGACCATTACAAGCAGGATGTAACCGGCCAGCGCCATCAAAATCAACGGAAACGATTCACGGAAGACGGATTTTTCATCCGTATACGCATAGAGATCGAAAGACCTTCCGTGGCAGTACATTCCAACATAGCAGCCGGAGCCGTTCCAATCGTGGGTATGGGTCAGCGTTTTGGCAGCCCCGGCTTTACGGATCTCCCGCACCGGCGGACTGTCCGCAGCATCCTGCCCGATCAGCTCCGGGCGGTTGGAGGCAATGACCTGATTGTTCTGCACGATGAACAATGTGCCGCTGGTCTCAACCGAGTAACCGTCCAGTACGCTCTGGATGGACAAGGCCGTTCCTTCTACAAATTCTGCCGGGGTATAGCGGTAGGCAAGCAGGATGACCTCTTTGCTTTCTGCCCGGTGTGCCGCAACATCCACGGCAGACCCATCCTCCAGCAGGACCCGCTTCAGATAGGTTTTTTGCGGGTAAGAGAAAACGTCCAGAACCGTATTGAGCTGCGACCCAAACCGGGCATAGCCGATGCCGTTCGTTGTGGATTCGCACAGGAGCGTACCGTCCGGGGCCAGAACCGAAATACCTGTGAGCCAGAGCAGCTCTGCCTGCCTGTTCAGGCATTGCGGGTCGGAAAGGTCGAGCGCAGGGTCCTGTGCCAGCTGATGCACCGATACCGCCGCGCGGCGGAGCGCTTTGGCCACAACCGTATCGTTGTGCTTTTCAAAGCTGGTGGACTGGGATTTGACAAAATCAAGGATCTGGCAGAAACGAGCCTCCGTTGCACGCAGTGCCTGCCAACTCGAGAAAAAAACGACGCCGGCCATAAAAAGCACGCCGATGACCAGATAGAGCCCCCATCTCCATGTATCTGAGATGGTTCTGTTTTTACATGCCAATGGTGTCCACCTCCAGATACTGCGAAGCATGTTCAAGATACTTGCCAAGGATCTGCTCCAGTGAGCCGTCTGTGCGCATCTGCGCAAGAACAGCGTTCAGCTGGATGTCCAGCCTGCGGCTGTCGTTTTTGGCAAAGGCGATGCCCAGACCGGTGACCAGCAGCGGTTCTTCGAGGATGCGGAACTCCACGGAATTGTCCTTCATGTATTGCAGGATGGCCGTCTCATGGGCAGCGATGGCATCCACATAGCCGCAGGCCAGCATCGCATACTGCACGCTGCGGTCTTCGGTGCTGAATACCTCGACGGTCTGCGGGATGCGCGGGTCGGAGCCGCTGAGAAAGATCTCCTCCGGCTTGCCGGTGCTCTGCACGGCGATGGTCTTTCCGGCAAGGTCGCCGAGTGTCCGGATGCTGCTGTCGGCATCCACCGCAGCCACCTGACGGCTCACCATGTAGGGTCCCGCCCAGCGGTATAGCTCCTCGCGCCCATCCATGGAAAAGCAGCCCCAGATGCAGTCGATGGTACCGCTTTCCACCAGATCTGTTTTTTGCTCCCAATCGATCGGTTCAAACCGGGCAGCATATCCCATGCGGCGGAAGGCTTCGGTGGCGATCTCCACGTCGATCCCGGCGGGAATGCCGTCATTGTTCAGATAAATATAGGGCGGATAGGTATCGCTTCCCACAATGAGCTGCGGAAGACTGCTGTCCTTCGCGTTCGTTTCGTCGCAGGAAGTCAGACTGCCGACGGCAGCAGATGCCGCCAGCAGCGTGCAGCCGCGCAGAAATGCACGGCGTGAGATTCTGTGTTTCATTTGGGCTTTTTGTTCTCCTGTTTTATTGCATCCATTGCTCAGTTGTGCTGCTGTAATTCTTCTTTCAGGTCAGCCTGAATATCCGTCAGGCACTGCAGCAGCAGCGGGTTGAACGCTCCGCACTCGCCGTTCAGGATCATCTGCACGGCTTTTTTGTGGGAGAAGGCTTTTTTGTAGCAGCGTTCGCTGGTCAGTGCATCGTACACATCAGCCAGCGAGACCAGTTGTGCGCTGATGGGGATCTCATCGCCCTTCAGTCCATCCGGGTAGCCGCGCCCATCCCAGCGTTCGTGGTGCCAGCGGGCGATCTCGTAGGCCGTTTGCAGCAGCGGCTGCTCGGCAAAATTATCCAGATCATGCAGCATCTTGGCTCCCAGCATACTGTGGGTCTTCATGACCTCGAATTCCTCCGGGGTCAGTTTGCCGGGCTTATTAAGGACCTTTTCGTCAATGCCGATTTTTCCGATGTCGTGCAGGGCAGAAGCCAGCGGGATCATATCCTGCTGTTCCGCAGTGATCGAGTATCTGCTGCTGGTCTCCAACAGACGGCGGAGCAGCAGCTCGGTGATGATACGGATGTGCCGCACATGGGCGCCGCTTTCGCCGTTGCGGAATTCTACGATATGACTCAGCACACCCACCAGCGTATCCGTATTATTTTCACGGGCGCGGATCTGCTCAGAGACCATCTGCACCAGCCGCCGCTGCTTGGCGTACAGCTTGATGGTGTTGGTCACACGGCGGTACACGATACGAGCATCGAAGGGGCGATTGACATAATCACTTGCGCCCAGCTCATAGGAACGCCGGATCGTCGCATCGGAGTCCTCGCTGGAGATCATAATGACCGGGATATCCTCGATGGTGTGGTTGGTATTCATGGCTTTCAGCACTTCAAAGCCGTCCATAACGGGCATATTGATGTCCAGCAGCACCAGTGCAATGTTTCCGGTTTCGGCCTGCAATTTTTCCATGCATTCCTG
Organism: Faecalibacterium sp. Marseille-P9312; assembly: GCF_902497445.1. Classification (NCBI taxonomy): domain Bacteria; kingdom Bacillati; phylum Bacillota; class Clostridia; order Eubacteriales; family Oscillospiraceae; genus Faecalibacterium; species Faecalibacterium sp. Marseille-P9312. The sequence continues at coordinate 39,702 of NZ_CABVEW010000015.1, read as the reverse complement.
TCCGTTTTCGGCTTCCAGAATGTGGTAACTGTCTCCCAGGATCTCTGTCAGCATCATGCGGTTCATTGCGGAGTCATCCACAAGTAAGATCTGTGGCTTGTTCTGCAAAAGTTTTTCCAAAGCCGCCAGGTTATGCCCCGGAACCTCCACCATGACGGCATTCTTGCGGCACTTTGCCTGATACATCAGCCGATCCGCCCGGCGAACGATGTTTTCCATAGGGTCGGCGAGGGACTGTATCGTTCCGCCAATGCTCAGCGAGATACGAAAATGCGAATAGCCGGGTACAGATGCCATCTGCGCGGCGGTGCAGATCTGTTCCAGTTTGGTCTGCAAAAAGTCTCCCGGAATGCCGGGTAACACCAGCAGAAATTCGTCTCCGCCGTAGCGGATGAGCAGGTCCGACTTCCGGATGCAGGACTGGATGGTGTTTGCCACCGTTTTCAGTGCCATATCTCCGGCGTAATGCCCATAGGTATCGTTGCAGATCTTGAAATCATCCACATCCATCAGTGCGACACCCGCCGGGCCGATGGTTTTGCGGGCAACTTCTTCGTAATAGCGGCGGTTGTAAATTCCTGTCAGCGGATCCCGATAAAGCTCGTCTTTGAGCTGCTGCTCCCGTGCAGCGCGCTGTCGGGCTGTTTCGTCCTCCGATACTTTCTGATTTTCGGTCAGTTGTTTCAGCGCCTGCTCCGCTGCGGCAAGAGCGGCTCCCTGTTGATGAAGTTTTTTCAACAGCTGCTGCTCACGCGCTTTGTAATATTCCTCGATCTCGGAAAGTGTATTCACGTTCTGACCCTCTTCTACATCATTTGTGTGTTTCATCTGCGGAAACGCGCTTTTCCGCTATTTTTAATGGGGAGGGGTAACGCGGAAGCGTTTCACCGTCTGTTCCAGAGCTGCAATGTCAACGGGTTTGGAGAGATGTTCGTCCATGCCGGCTTCCTTGCTCTTTTGCATATCCTCAAGGAAGGCGTTGGCGGTCATGGCAAGGATGGGGATGATCCTGCCCAGCGGATTTTCGCCATTGCGGATGCGGCGGGTGGCCTCCAGGCCGTCCATCACCGGCATCTGCACGTCCATCAAAATCATGTCGTACTCGCCGGGCTTGACGCTGGCAAAGGCATCCACGATCTCCTGACCGTTGGAGCAGACGGTGCAGCTTGCGCCCTTGGACTCCAGCAGCATTTCCAGGATCTCGGCGTTGATGGCGTTATCCTCGGCGCAGAGGAACTTCATGCCGGACAGGGGAGAAGCGGTCTCTTCTTCCTCCGGGAGCACCTGTGCCTCTTGCACCGTATCTGCTTCGGCATCAATGGGAAATTCCAGCACGACCTCAAAGCGGGTACCCTTACCGGGGGCGCTCTCCACGCTGATGGAACCGCCCATCAGGTCTACGATGCTCCTGGTGATGGCCATGCCAAGGCCGGTGCCCTGCACCTTATTGGTGCCGGATCTTTCCTCGCGGGTAAAGGGGTCAAAAAGGGTCTTTTGAAACTCCTCGCTCATGCCGATGCCGTCATCCTGCACCACAAAGCGGTACCGGGCGAAGTGCTCGTTCCGGGGCAGCTCTTCCATCTCCAACCGGATATGCCCGCCCTTGGGCGTATATTTGACCGCGTTGGAGAGGATGTTCATCAGCACCTGATTCAGGCGGTTGGGGTCTGCCAGTACGTTTTCGTGCTGCAGATGGGTGTTTACCGTAAAGGTCTGGCGGCGCTGGCCTGCCTGCTGACGGATGATGCTGTCCAGCTGGCTGACCTGCTGGGGCAGGTTCATTTTTTCCACATTCAGGGTGGTCTTGCCGCTCTCGATGCGGCTCATGTCCAGAATATTGTTGATGATGCCCAGCAGCAGCTGACCGGAAGTTTCCAGCTTGTCCAGATGTTCGGCCAGCTTTTCCGGCTGGTGCAGCTCGTTTTTCATCAGGGTGGTAATGCCGATGATGGCGTTCATGGGGGTACGGATGTCGTGGCTCATGTTGGAGAGGAAGTCCGTCTTGGCCTTGCTGGCGCGCTCTGCGGACTGTAACGCCTCTGCGGCAGCATCCTGCGCCTGCCGCAGCTCATCGTTTACCTGCGTCAGATGGATGTTGTATTGTTCCAGACGGAGGTTCGCTTCTTTTTCAGCCCGCAGCTCCTGCTGCTGCTTTTGCCGCAGGAGAAACCAGCCGACGAAAACTGTTATGACCGAGAACATCATCGCAATGACGATGATGATGACCATGACGATGTTGACCAGCTTCTGCGTATTCACGGCCACATATTCTGCCGGAACAAGGAACGCCAGTGTCCACTGGGCGTTTTCCATCTGCTTCAGGGCGTAGAAATACTCAGTCCCATCCAGCACGGCGTTGGAATAGCAGGAGCCTGTGCGGGCAAGCCGCTCCTTTGCCCCCGCAAAGGAAGAGCCGTGCAGATAGGACATCTGGGAGAGGACGGTGTATACGTTGTGTCCCTTCAGCAGCTCGGTGTCATTGGCGTTAAACAGCTTGAAGCCATCGTGATCCAGCACATAGACGCTGTTGTTGTTTTCGTAGGCGTCACAGCGGAAATAATCGTTCAGCTGGGTCATGCTCTGGGAGATGCCAAAGTAGCGCAGGGTGATCTCTTTTTCTCCGCTTTGCAGTGTGATGGGGGTGGAAAGCTGCTCCAGAAATACCATCCGGGAGTCGTCCTCGGTCAGCGAGTTGGAAACATAGCTGACCCACTCCGGTGCGCTTTCCAGATAGTTCATTCCCCGCAGCAGCCCCATGCGGCCATACTCGGTATAATAATGTCCGGCAGAATCCACGGCTACCAGTTCGATCTGTTTTTCATGGTAATTGGAAAGCTCCGACAGCTTTTTCAGATAGCGGTAGAGATCGGTATCGGTCTTTAGCGTGGTGTAGTACAAATAATTGCATTGTACATCCACCTCGTCCCAGTGGGTGTCGATGACATCTTCCAGACTGTGGAACATCTGGTGGGTGACTTCTTCCATCTGGCTCAGCCGCTCATGGTAGACAAGGTTCTGGATGTAGGTCTGGCTCATGACAAAAAGGGTCAGGAGCGACACGATGATGACAAAGCCGAAGCCGCCAAACAGCTTTTTATAGATTTTGTTGTTCACATCCAGTATCTCCTGTCCGTTTTGTTCAGCTCCATGCGGTATCTGCCCGGCTGATGGTGGTGTATGCGCCAAAGAAGGCTTTTGCGGCATCCATGCCCACCACGCCGCTGTCTGTGACCGTTGCTTCGGCAGCCAGCTGGTCGCTCACACCGCAGATGGCTACCTGATAAGTTTTGTCCGCCTCCGGCTGCACCGGGCTTACCAGCACATAGGGGTAGCCCTTGCCGTTGCCGTAGGCATCGTAACCAGAAGCAAGCAGGCCGCTGATCTGCTGCCCGGTTAGGGTGACGGTCTGGATGGTGCGGTTCCAGCCGGTGGGCAGAATGACCGAAAGGTCGTAATCCGTAATATCCTTGGCGTACAGTTTGGCCGCTACGCCGTGGTGGTTCTGATCGGTGGGGTTGCCGGGGATCCATGTGCTCAGTGAGACCAGCGCAAGGTCGCTGTCGGTGGCCTGTGCGAAGCAGCGCCCCACCAGCATGGCGCAGTCCTCCTGCGAAAGTTCTTCGGTGACGGTAGTGATGACATCCGGGGTGTTGTTCACCACACTATCCTGATCCTCGTCCATCTGACGGATGACATCCTCCATGGTGGCGTTGCCCTTCATGAAGTCCAGCATTTTAAGGCCGGTGGTCACGATGGTGTTTTCCCAGCCGGAATAGATAAAGGGCGCGGTGTTGCCTGCGTTCAGGGCATCGGCGATGTCGGCATAGTAGGTGCCGTCCGCTTTTGCGTCCTTGAAGGGCAGCAGGCTGCTTTTCAACGCCGTTGCGGGCTGCAGAGCGCTGGTGCCTGCAACGGTGGAAAGCACACGCATCACCTTGAGCGCATCTTCCAGTTTCTGGGGGTCCTGCTCCAGCTTTTTATTCAGACCGTAGAAGCGGTTCACATTCAGCACAAAGACGTTCTGGGTGCCGTCCTCGGAAAGATACGGCATCAGGCCGAATTTATCGGCGTTGCCGTCTGCCTCCACAATGCCGTTGGTGTTTCCGATCAGAAACAGGGTGTTCCCCTCGGTCATCCTCTGCCGGGTCACATTGTCGTCAAGAGCATCGCCGGAGTCGTTCAGCATCCCGATGTCCTTCCACTTCTGGACATAGGCCATGGCCTGCATCATGCCGGGGGTATTGCTGACATTTGCCTTACCGGACAGATAATCCCGCTGCCACAGCCTGCCGTCCAGTGTGCCGAGGAAATCGGCATCCGCAATGTTGCACAGGTACTGGAAACCGTAGCCCGGGTACTGGATCTGCGGCAGACAGAGATCGACCCCGGCTTCCTTTGTCTTTGCGGCCAGTTCTTCCAGCTCAGCGAAAGAATTGGGCAGCTCCCAGCCGTATTTCTTCAGCAGGGTCTTGTTGTAGGTGATGCCGTAGCAGTTGTAGGTCGAGGGCAGCAGGTAGATGGCACCGTTGTCGAACACGTCCTGCAGACGGGACTCCACATAGTTATCCGTAAAATCGTAGCCGGAAAGGTCCAGCAGTTTGTCGGAGACCAGATCGATCCGGGGGTCGTAGTAGGTCAAGGTGCAGACGTCCGGCAGGTCGCCCGCCGCAAACATATTCTGCAGACAGGTGGTGGTGTTATCGCCGCTGTAGGGCACGACCTCGATGTTCACTTCCGGGTAAACGCTGTGTACCTGCTCAATAAAGGCTTCTATCTCCTTATAAGGTGCCATAAAGGTGATGGCTTCGTGAGTAGCGTCTTTTTTAGCCGTTTCGGTCTTAGTGCCGCCGCAGGCGGTCAGTGCTGCCGCTGCCGCAGTAATGCCGCAGACCTGCAAAAACGAGCGGCGGGAGATCTTTTTCATCATATAAATATACTTTCTCACATTTTCGGAAAGCAATACTACGCAAGTGCAGGAGCGCAGTGCTGCCTTAGCTACTCTTACACATCCCACAGGAACTCCGACGCTTGCGGCCTGTCCGCACGGGGCTTTGCGCCGAGTTTCCATAAAATGACAGTATAATTGTACCATTGCGGCAAAGGCGTTTCAAGTTGATTTTGAACGTCTTTCCATATTTTGCATAAAAAATATGGAAAGTTCTGAATTTCGCTGACTGGAAATAGACTGAAGTGACCCATATCACGACCAGATGGACCGAAAAGGGGGATTCGATGAAAAAAACTCCTTTTATTCTGCACGAAAAATTTCGTTCGGACAACAATGAACAGCGCAAAGAACGGTTTCAAAAGGAATTTGAGCGATATATCATCGATGGATTGCTCAATGCCGTTCCTCCAAGCTCCTGCGCCTGATGCGGCATCCCTGAATTGGAAGGAGAGATGCGTTATGCTGCGCATGGATGCTCGTGTACAAAAAGAAGGGGGCAGATCATGAAAGCAGCAATTTATTGCCGCCTGAGCAAAGAAGATGAAGATAAAATTGGTGAATCGGAGAGCATTCAGAATCAAAAGTCGATGCTGCTCCAGTACGCCCTGGAGAAAGGATTTGAGATTTACCAGATCTATTCGGATGAGGACTATTCCGGCATCGACCGGAACCGTCCGGCATTCAATTCGATGCTGCAAGCCGCAAGCGAACATCGGTTTGATGTGGTACTGGCCAAAACACAATCCCGTTTCACCCGTGACATGGAGCTCGTGGAAAAGTATCTGCACGGAAAGTTCATGGAGTGGGGCGTCCGCTTCATTGCGGTGGTAGACCATGTGGATACCAACGATACCGCGAACAAAAAATCCCGCCAGATCAACGGCCTGATCAACGAGTGGTATCTGGAAGATCTGTCCACCAATGTCCGCTCGGTGCTTGACCACAAGCGGAAAGAGGGGCTGTTCATCGGCTCTTTTGCACGGTATGGATACTGCAAAGACCCAAATGCAAAAGGAAAACTCATCATCGACCCGGAAGCGGCCGAAGTGGTAAGGCGGATCTTCTCCATGGCTCTTAACGGGATCGGCGCACACAAGATCGCACGCATCCTGAATGACGAAAAAATTCCAAGCCCAACAGCCTATAAGCAGCTGCATGGCATCCATTACCGCAGTGCATTAAAGAATACAAATGCGGCTCTTTGGAGCAGTCCCACCGTATATCAAATATTACATGATCAGCTTTATATCGGAAATATGGTGCAGGGAAAGCATAAAAAGATAAGTTACAAGTCTGAAAAGACGATTTGGCTTCCAAAATCGCAGTGGATCGTTGTAGAAAATACGCATGAAGCGATCATTGAGCGGGAAATGTTTGAAACGGTCCAGAGGATGATGCAGGAGCGCACCCGGAGCGGCGAGAAGGGAACGATCCATCCGCTGGCAAAAAAAGTGGTTTGTGGATGCTGTGGCAGCTGCATGGAGCAAACTGGCCGTCAGCCGAGAGCGGATGGAACACAAAGACGCTATGTTCGCTGCCGGATGCACCAGCGCGCACCGGAAGTGTGCGGCAACAAGACCTGTACCGATATGAACGCATTGGAGAATGCGGTACTGGAACGTATCCGGGCGTATGCGGCAGACTATTTTGACCCTGAAAAAGTTACCCTTCCAGAACAGGATGACCCCATCCGGCAGCGAGAGCAGGCCAGGCGCGACGAGCTGAAGCGGTTGAAGAGCGAAGCAGCCCGGCGGCGCAAGGCCATGCAGGAGTTGTATCTGGATAAGGTGTCTGGTCTGATTGATACCGTTCAGTTTTCTGAAATGAACCAGACCTTTCTGGAAGAAGTGAAAAAGGCAGAGACCCGGATCGATACATTGGAAACGGAACTGGAACAACAGCAGGAAGAAACCGGTGGAGTCCAGACACAGAGGCAGCGTGTCCGTGAACTGTCACAGGTTTCGCAGTTGACCCGCGAACTTGTTGTACTGTTGGTCCATCGTGTTATTGTCAGCCCAAAAGATCCGCTTACCGGAGAACAAAAAATAACGATCGAATGGAATTTCTGAGTCGGCAGGCAGTTCGACTGCCCCGCTGGGCTATTTTCGTCAGCCCAGGTCGGATACACCTCACTGGACGCCACGTTGGCGATATAGCTGCGGAACGAGACGGTGACGTTCCGGGCCGAGGCGGCGGGCCTGCCGAGATGGACGGTGATGTTCTTCGGGATGATGACCCGGTCCAGCACCCGCGGCGTACAGGAGAGGAACGGGTTCGGGCCGCTGCCGCCGTCGCCGGTGAAGAGGCTGTGAGGTGGGATGACGATGGGGACGTTGGGCGTGTCCCGAATCTCCTCGGTGTCGGGTATCATCTCGGGCTGGGCCAGCGTCACCTGCCCGGGAAAGACCTGCACGCCCTGGATGCGGACGGTGCGGTAGCCGGTCTTGGAGGCCACGAGGTCACAGACCGCGTAGGGGCGCTGCGTGGTGTTGTTCTCGTCCAGCGAGAGAGCACAGGCGGGGGTGGTAAGGGTGACGTCGTCGGCGTTGCCTTCGGCGTCGGTCAGGCGGGTGGCGGTGAAGCCGTTGCCGCTGACGGTGACGGTCACACCCTCGACAGGGCTGGACTGACGGGCCGCAAAGGCCTGGATGCGGAGAGTTCCGGTGTTCTTCATGGAGATACGCTCCTTTGCTGGTAAAAGTATGCTTTTGCCCCAGCGTATTCCGTCCGGCGCCCGGGCGTGCATGACAATGCCCGGTGCAAACAAAAAAAGCCGCCCGTAGGCGGCAGGGAATTACAGAAATCAAATTTTCTCTAAAGGCTTCCCCCGGTTGGGGGGAAGCTGTCACCGCAGGTGACTGATGAGGGCGCAAACGAGCAGCAGCTTACGGGAAATTGCCCCTCATCCGGCTGCTCTGGGACGAACTCTAAAAGTTGATTTCCGTGGCAGGGGAGAATAGCTTATTTGGCGTTGTCCTTGGAAAGGGCAGCGTCAATATTTTTTTGCAGGGCGGCAAGGTTTTCTTCCTTGTCGATGCCGCCCAGCAGGGGCTGGCCCACAACGTTGCCGTCCCGGTCAAAAACGTAGGTGGTGGGGAAGGCCATGATGTTCAGCGCAAACTTGCCGGCGTCGCTGCCGGAGGCAAAATAGATGTTGCGGTAGCTTGCGCCCGTTGCAGCCAGCAGTTTTTTGGCGGCATCAATGCCCTGCTGGTTGCCGTCTAGCGTCTCGGTGTTGATGCCGACAACCTCGCCGCCCTGTGCCTTGACCTTCTCGTTCAGGGCGTTCAGGTCGTCCAGTTCCTCTACGCAGGGCTTGCAGCCGTTGAACCAGAAGTTCACCACCGTAAAGGCGTTGCCCGCAAACAGACTGTTGTCCACCGGGTTGCCCTCTAAATCGCTGCCCTCAAACTGGGGGAAGGCAGTGCCCTGTGCGGCAGCGCCGGAAGCGGCCGCGTCCGCGAGGGCAAGGGTGGCAATCTGCTCCTCGATGGCACGGATTTTTTCTGCATCGGCGGTCAGGGTCTTGTACTCCTCATCCGAGAATTGGTCCTTTGTCTTTTCCACGGAGCTGCGCAGAAAATCGCCGTAGTTCGTGCTGAGGGTGGTCTCAGTCATGTTTTTGTCCATGGAAGCGAACACCTTCTCCCACAGGGCATCGTTTGCGGAAAGGATCTCGTTTTCCTCGGCCAGCAGCTGCTCCTCGGTCTTGGTTTCCGCTGCCGCAGAGGAAGCGGCAGAAGAAGAGGATGCAGAAGATGCAGAGGACGCGCCCTGCCCGCAGGCGGCAAGGCTGAAAGCCAGCGTAAGGCTGAGCAAAAGTGCGGTTACACGGTTGAATTTCATGGTTTTACTCCTTTGTTGTTTCGGTGTTTGATTGGTCTCCCAGCCCGAACTTGTACTGGATGGCGTCCGTGGGGCAGGCTTTCATACACATCCCACAGCGGATACATTCGGCGTGGTTGGGGGTCTTGGTAATGTCTACGTCCATCTTACAGGCCCTTGCGCAGGCGCCGCAGGAGACGCATTTGTGGGTGTCTACACGCATCTGGAACAGCGAGACCTTGTTCAGCAGCGCATAAAACGCGCCCAGCGGGCACAGCCACTTGCAGAAGGGGCGGTAGAACACCACGCTGCCCATAATGACTGCCAGCAGAATGCAGGCTTTCCATGTGAACAGCTTGCCCAGCGCGGCGCGGATGCCAGCATTGGTCAGGGAGAGGGGAAGGGCGCCTTCCAGCACGCCCTGTGGGCAGAGATATTTGCAGAAGAAGGGGTCGCCCATGCCCAGCTCGTTGACCGCCAGCAATGGCAGCAGCACCACCATGACCAGCAGCACCGCATACTTTAAATAGCGCAGCGGCTTTAGCTTTTTGGTGGAAAGCTTGGGAGAGGGAATCTTGTGCAAAAGCTCCTGAAACCACCCGAACGGGCAGAGGAAACCGCAGATGAACCGTCCCAGCAGCACCCCGAAAAGGATGAGAATGCCGGTGATGTAGTAGGAAAAGCGGAATTTGGAAGAGCCCACTACCGCCTGAAACGCCCCCACCGGGCAGGCACCGGCAGCGCCCGGGCAGGAATAGCAGTTCAGCCCCGGGACGCAGACGTATTTTCCATTGCCCTGATACAGCGTTCCTTTAGCAAAGTTGGGCAGGTGGATGTTGGTTAAAAGGGTCGCTCCGGCCTGTATAAAGCCCCGGAACCGGGCAAGGGGATTTAATTTTTTCTTATCCAATGCCCACACACTCCATACACAGCCGGATGGCTTTTGAAAATACGGTGTCTGCCTCGCCCCGCCATACGCCGAACAGCAGCATCAGTACCCCGGCAGCAAGCAAAAGCAGCTGCGCCTGTTTTTTTGGCATGAACATCATAGCCTCCTGTTGTTTGATGGCACCAGTATACACCATGCGGGATAAAATTTCTGCTAAGGTGTATCTGAAAACAAAGAAAATGACGAATATTTCGCAAGCACAAGCGGGATTTAAGGCAAATAGCCGCAGGAATCCTTTGTGGATTTCAAGGCTGTTTAACGCAAAATCCAGCTGTGCTTGTAGAAATAGACTAAATTTTCGACTTTTCAGATACACCCTAGGAAAATCTTAACACGAATCTTAACACCGTCTGCTATAATCTGTTATAATGAAGAAAAACGCAAGAAATGGATTTTTTACGGGAAGGGTGGAAAACAAAATGCGCCTTTTGGTGGTAGAGGACGAGCACTCCCTGCGGGAGGACATTGCCCGGAAGCTGCGGTTGTCCGGGTACGAGGTGGACGCCTGTGCAGACGGCGAAGCCGCATTGGAAGCGCTGACGGCAGAGCGGTACGACCTTGTACTGCTGGACCTCAATCTGCCCAAGGTGGACGGGATGCAGGTGTTGCGCAGCTTACGGCAGCACGACCTTGAGACCTGTGTGCTGATCTTATCAGCGCGCAGTGAAATTTCAGATAAGGTGGAGGGGCTGGATGCCGGGGCGAACGATTATCTTTCCAAGCCATTCCACCTTGCAGAATTGGAAGCCCGGGTGCGCAGCCTGACCCGGCGCAAGTTCATCCAGCAGGACGTCTGCCTGTGCTGCGGGCGGCTCAGCTTCAACACCCGCAGCCGCGTTGCCACGGTGGATGGTCAGACCCTTGCCCTGACGCGGAAGGAGAGCGGCGTACTGGAATATCTGCTGCTGCATCAGGGACGCCCGGTCAGTCAGGAAGAGCTGATTGAGCACGTCTGGGACGGAAGCGTGGACAGTTTCAGCAACTCCATCCGGGTACATATCTCTGCCCTGCGCAAAAAGCTGCGGGCGGTGCTGGGCTACGACCCCATCCGCAACCGCATCGGGGAAGGCTACGAGATCGGAGGAGAGGTACAATGAAACGGTTGTCCCTGCAATGGCGCATCACCCTGCTGACGGCGCTGCTCATCGCCTGTGCCTGCGTGTGCATGAACCTGCTTTTATACCGCACCGGTGCAACCGGCATGGATGCCCTCAACGGCTTTATGATGCAGTATCAGCCCGGCAGTGAGGATTCCTTGACCATCGAGATCCCGCAGGAGGAAATGTCCAGCCTGCTGGCGCATTTTTCACAGGAAGTCTACGATGCAAAGGTGGTTTTTGGCCGCAAGGGCTGGTGCATCACTGCTGTGGTCACCATCCTCAGCGCGGCCATCGCTTATTTTGTCAGCGGCAGAGCTCTGAAACCGTTGCAGCAGCTTGCGCAGCAGGCGCAGCGGGTCGATCAGGACAGCATTGCTACCGTCCGTCTGGACGAAGATACCGTGCAGGAATTCGGGCAGTTGAGCCGGTCGGTAAACCGGATGCTGGATGGCCTGGCACAGTCCTTTGAATTACAACGGCAGTTTGCGGGCAACGCAGCCCACGAGCTGCGCACCCCGCTGGCTATTTTGCAGACGAAGCTGGAACTGTTTGCAGAGGAGCACCCAGCCATGGATGCCGAGACTGCCGGGCTGGTCAGCTCTCTGCGGGAGCAACTGGATCGCCTGACCGCCCTTGTGCGCACTTTATTAGAGATGAGCAATCTGCAATCGATCTCCCGTACTGACCAGATCGCCCTTGCACCGCTGGTGGAGGAAATTTTGACCGACCTGACCCCCCTTGCCCAGAAAAACAATATCTCCTTGCAGCAGGACTGCGCGGAACTGGGCATGGTGGGCAGTGATGCGTTGATCTACCGACTGGTGTTCAATCTGGTGGAAAACGGTATCAAGTATAACCGCCTCGACGGTGCGGTGCGCGTCACTCTGCGGCGGGAAAAGCAAACTGCCGTGCTGCGCGTTGCGGATACCGGCCCGGGCATCCCCGCAGACTGCCGGGAGAGCATCTTCCAGCCCTTTTTCCGGGTGGATAAGTCCCGCAGCCGGGAGATGGGCGGCGTGGGGCTTGGCCTTACCCTTGTGCGGGAGATCGCCGTACTGCACGGCGGCAGTGTGACTGTGGAGAGCAGCAGCGAAAACGGCACTACCTTTGTCGTCACCCTGCCGCTGGCACAGCCCTGTTGAAGCAAGCAGAGCATGGAAATCGTGCTTCCGAATAAAGGCTTCCCCCGGTCGGGGGAAATCTGTCCCCAAGGGGTGAAGGCTTTTGCCCAGTGACGATTTGTGCAAGCATGGGAAGGGGGCTTTATTTTTGGCACACGGGGGAGTATACTGGAAACAGCAGGCCCCGGAAAATAAGAAGGACAAAGGAGATACTGAAAATGCAGGCGACCATTCAAAACGAATTTCTGAGCCTTACGGTGGACACTCACGGTGCCGAGGCCGTCAGCCTGAAGAACGCGGCGGGGGAGGAGCTGCTCTGGCAGGCCGACCCGGCGGTCTGGAAGCGCCACGCGCCCATCCTCTTCCCGTGGACGGGCAAGCTTAAAGGCGGCAGCTTCACCCATGGCGGCAAGACCTACAAGGGCGGCCAGCACGGTTTTGCCCGGGACGTGGAGCACACCCTGCTGAAAGCGGAGGGCGACACCATCCAGCTCGAGCTGCGCCCGGATGAGGCCATGAAGGCGGAGAAGTTCCCCTTCGACTTCGTGCTCACCAGTACCTTCCGGCTGGACGGAAAGACCCTTCACCACACCCTCACCGTCTCGAACCCCGGTGCCGAAGAGCTGCGGTTCGGCATCGGCTACCACCCGGCCTTTCAGGTGCCGTTCGATGACAGCCACACCGTCGAGGACTACGAGTTCCGCTTCGACCAGCCCGAGAGCCCGGTCATCCTCGACGCCAGCGGGGGCGGCCTGCTGACGGGCAAATGCTACTACCAGTGGAAGAACCAGCAGGCCATCCAGCTGACCAACGACCTCTTCGACAACGACAGCTTCTGCATGGCGGGCCTGCGCACCAGGACGCTGGGCATCTACGAGAAGGACACGGGCCGCAGCATCGTCTGCGATGTGGCCGGTTTCCCCTATACCCTTATCTGGTCGGCCCTGTCCAAGCCGGTGCGCTTCGTCTGCATCGAGCCGTGGAACTCGCTGCCCGCCTCGGTGAACGATCCGCAGGAGTGGGAGCAGCGTGCCGCTGCGGCCTGCCTCGCCCCCGGTGAGGAGTGGAGCACGACCCTCAGCACGACCTTCAACCGCTGAACTGCAAGCAAAAAGGGAGGCGCCCCGGCGGGGTGCCTCCCTCTTTTTGTGCGATAAAATTTACAGAGCCTGGATGGCGGTCTTGATGCGCTCAGCGGCCTCTTTGGTCTTCTCGGCGTCACCAAAGGCGGTCAGGCGGAAGTAGCCCTCACCGCACTCGCCGAAGCCCACGCCCGGGGTGCCGACGACGCCGCAGTTCTCCAGCAGCCAGTCGAAGAACTCCCAGCTCTTCATGCTGCCGGGGCAGCGCAGCCAGATGTAGGGGCTGTTCTTGCCGCCGCAGTACCACACGCCGCACTCGTCCAGAGCGTCGGCGATGACCTTGGCGTTCTTGCGGTAGTAGTCGAGGTTGTGCTGGATCTCAGCCATGCCGCTCTCGGTAAAGACGGCGGCAGCGCCGCGCTGCACGACATAAGGCACACCGTTGAACTTGGTGGTCTGGCGGCGCAGCCAGAGCTTGTTGATGTTCATGCCGTCACGTTCCAGATCTTTCGGCACGACGGTGTAGCCGCAGCGGGTGCCGGTGAAGCCTGCGATCTTGGAGAAGGAGCAGATCTCGATGGCGCACTCGCGGGCACCCTCGATCTCGAAGATGCTGCGGGCCAGCTCGCCGTCGGAGATGAAGCACTCGTAAGCGGCGTCGTAGAGGATGATGGCGTTGTTCTTTCTGGCGTACTCCACCCATGCCTTGAGCTGGTCGCGGGTGTAGGCAGCGCCGGTGGGGTTGTTGGGGCTGCAGATGTAGATGATGTCAGCCTTCACGCTGTCGTCGGGCATCCCGAGGAAACCGTTCTCCTGACTGGTGCGGCCATAGATGATCTTGCGGCCATCGGTGACGTTGTCGTCCACATAGGTGGGGTAGACGGGGTCCGGAACGAGGACGGTGTTGTCCACGTCGAACAGGCCCAGCACATTGGCAAGGTCGCTCTTTGCACCGTCGGAGATGAAGATCTCGTCCTCGTCCAGCTTGGTGCCGCGGCCTGCGTAGTAGCCCTGAATGGCCTGCTTGAGGAAGGGGTAGCCCTGCTCGGGGCCGTAGCCGTGGAAGCCTTCCTTGGTACCCATCTCGGTGACGGCGTCATGCATGGCGTCCACGACGCACTTGGCCAGCGGCTGGGTCACATCGCCGATGCCCAGACGGATGATCTCCTTCTCAGGGTGTGCCTCCTGATAGGCGGCGACCTTGTGGGCAATGTCCACGAAGAGGTAGCTGGCCTTCAGCTCATTGTAATGTTTGTTCATTTTCATGATACTTTCCCTCAATTCTTTCTTTATAAGTGGCTTGCCCTCTCAGGCCGCTCCGCGTCCGGCTCCCTCAGAGGGAAAGCCAAAAACATAACGGAGAGGGCAAGGATGCTTAAACTTCAGTGACGCCTTCGCATACGGTGACAGCGCTGCCGGTCATCAGCAGCTTTTTGCCCGGCAGCACCCGGATGATGAGCTCACCGCCGCGCAGCTGGACGTGGACGTCCTCCCCGGCGGGGCAGACGCCCAGCTCGGTCAGCGCCGCCACGGTGGCACAGGTGCCGGTGCCGCAGGCCCAGGTCTCGCCGCTGCCCCGCTCCCACACCCGCATTTTCAGGTGGGTGGAGTCCACCACCTGCACGAACTCGGTGTTGACCCGCTCCGGGAAGTTCGGGTGCTTCTCGAACGCCGGGCCGATGTCCTCGAGCTTGAGGCTGTCCACATCGTCCACGACGGTGACGCAGTGGGGGTTGCCCACGCTGATGCAGGTGACACGCCAGGTCCTGTCCTCCACGGTGAGGGGGCAGTCCACCAGCGGGCCTTCGCCCATATTCACGGCGGGCAGAGCCGCCGCCATGGCGGAGTATCCGCCCATCTCCACCTGCCAGAGCTGGCGGCCCTTGCGGGTGATGGTCTTGGTGCCGCTGTTGGTGTCCACGACGAGCGTCTCTTTGGCGACGCCGTGGGTGTAGAGCCACTCGGCCACGCAGCGTACGCCGTTGCCGCACATCTGGGCCTCGCTGCCGTCGGCGTTGAAGATGCGCATCCGTCCGTCTGCGCCGGCCGTCACCGGGGCGCAGATGCAGATGATTCCGTCCGCGCCGATGGAAAAGTGGCGGCGGGAGAGGTCCTGCGAAAGGGCTGCGATGTTCTCCGGCACACCGCTTTCGCGGCAGTCGAGATAGATATAATCGTTGGCACAGCCCTGCATTTTGGTAAATGAAAGCTTCATGTTGAAAACTCCTTTGGGGCTGCTGGTCAGTCCCCATAAACTTGCCACTCTATAATGATAAGAAAATAGCCCCCTTCTGTCAAGCAGAAAAGGGGCGGCAGAGAGATTTTGAACGGAATTTTTGCCCGGAAAACCATGCCGGATGCAAAACGGGGCTTGACAATAAGCATATCATGGGATATAAAGAAAGAGAGCGTTCTGCGCAGGGAGACAGTCTGCCCACCAAAGGGGAGGAGGGAAAGGCTGCCATGGTCTGCGCAGCGTGAAGATGCGAAATTAAAGCAAAAGGAGACCGCTATCATGGATACGTTTGAGAAGATCCGCGCACTGCTGGCAGAACAGCTGGACATCGACCCCGCTAAGATCACGATGGACAGTGACATTATGGGCGATTTTGAGGCCGACAGCCTCGACATCGTGGATATGGTGATGACGCTGGAGGATGAGTTTGGCATCGAGGTGCCGGACGACGCCATCGAGAACCTGCGCACGGTGGGTGATGTGGTGAAGTTTGTGGACAGCCACAAGGGCTGAGCGACCAACAAGCAAAAAAGCCCCGCATCCGCGCCTCTGCACACGGCAGAGTAGGCGGCGGGGCTTTATATATGGGTTCGTGCGGAACGATGAGCGTTTGGCGCACGGCCTTGGGAGGATAAGATTAAAATGGCAAAAGACAACAAAAAGCTCGTACAGGCGATCACCAGTCAGGAAGAGAACTTCGCACAGTGGTATACCGACATCTGCGTCAAGGCAGAGCTGGTCGAGTATTCCAGCGTGAAAGGCTTCATCATCCTGCGCCCCTATGGTCAGGCAATCTGGGAGCTCATCCAGAAGGATATGGATGCCCGCTTCAAGGCTACCGGCCATGAGAACGTGGCAATGCCCGTGCTGATCCCTGAGAGCCTGCTGCAGAAGGAAGGCGAGCTGGTCAATGGCTTCGCGCCGGAGGTGGCGTGGGTCACGATGGGCGGCTCCGACAAGCTGGAAGAGCGTCTGGCTGTCCGCCCCACCAGCGAGACCATGTTCTGCGACCACTGGTCCCGGGTGCTGCACAGCTACCGTGAGCTGCCCATGAAGTACAACCAGTGGTGCAGCGTCGTGCGCTGGGAGAAGACCACCCGTCCCTTCCTGCGCAGCCGCGAGTTCTGGTGGCAGGAGGGCCACACCATCCACGAGACTGCCGCCGAGGCTGAGGCTGAGACCCAGCAGCAGCTGAACTGCTACGCAGACGTCTGCGAGCAGGACCTGGCCATCCCTGTTGTCAAGGGCCGCAAGACCGATAAGGAGAAGTTCGCCGGTGCGGAGGCTACCTATACCATCGAAGCCATGATGAAGGACGGCAAGGCCCTGCAGAGCGGCACCAGCCACTACTTCGGCGATAAGTTCAGCAAGGCTTACGACGTGACCTTTACCGGCCGCGACAACCAGCTGCATCATCCGTTCCAGACCAGCTGGGGCGTTTCCACCCGTCTGGTGGGCGCTATCATCATGACCCACGGCGACGACGATGGCCTCATCCTGCCCCCGGCTGTCGCCCCCATCCAGGTCGTGGTGGTGCCTATCGCTGCCCACAAGCCCGGCGTCTCCGAGAAGGCTGCTGAGCTGGCCGAGAAGATCTCCAAGTACGCCCGCGTCAAGCTGGACGACAGCGACAACGCTCCCGGCTGGAAGTTCTCTCAGTGGGAGATGAAGGGCGTGCCTCTGCGCCTCGAGATCGGCCCCAAGGACCTGGAGAAGAACCAGTGCGTCCTCGTCCGCCGCGACACCCGCGAGAAGGTGTTCGTCTCTCTGGACGAGCTGGAGACCGCGATCCCGGCCCAGCTGGAGGCTCTGCGCAAGGACCTGTACGAGCGCGCTCTTGCCAACCGTGAGAAGCGCACCTGGGCTGCCACCACCATGGACGAGGTCAAGGAGCTGGCCAAGGCCAACACCGGCTACATCAAGACCATGTGGTGCGGCGACCTGGCCTGTGAGATGAAGATGAAGGAAGAAGTCGGCCTGTCCAGCCGCTGCATGCCCTTCGAGCAGGAGCACCTGAGCGATGTCTGCCCCTGCTGCGGCAAGCCCGCCAAGACCATGGTCTACTGGGGCGTGGCCTACTAAGCCGCCCCACAGTCAGAGCCTGATCAGATGAAAAGCAGCTTTCCCGTCCAACGGGAGAGCTGCTTTTTTGTATCTGCCTATTGACAACCGTGTATCTACTGTATATACTGTAAATATACAGACACAACGGAGGCGGCGGACATGAATCTCTTCATCGATAACAAGAGCGGTGCACCCATCTACGAGCAGCTCTACACCCAGATCAAGAACCAGATTTTGAGCGGGGAACTGCAGCCGGAGGAAGCTATGCCATCCATCCGGGGGCTGGCGCGGGACCTGCGCATCAGTGTTATTACTACAAAGCGGGCCTACGATGAGCTGGAACAGGAGGGTTTTTTGTATGCGGTGCCCGCCAAGGGCTTTTTCGTGGCAGCGAAAAACACCGAGCTGCTCCGGGAAGAGAACCTGAAAAAAATCGAAGCACACCTGACGGAAGCCGTCCGGCTGGCGGCTCCCTGCGGGCTGACCAAACAGGAACTGACCGAAATGTTGAAATTGCTGTGGGAGGAATGAACCATGAACGCATTAGAACTGCACGGCCTTGAAAAGCACTACCCGGATTTTATGCTGGGGCCCATTGATCTGGAACTGCCCGGCGGCACAGTCTGCGGGCTGATCGGTGAGAACGGCGCGGGCAAGAGCACGACCATTAAGCTGATCCTGGACATGATCGACGGGGACGCTGGCACTGTGAAGCTGTTCGGGCAGGAGGAAATCACCCCGCTTGCCAAAGCCGATATCGGCGTGGTGCTGGGCGGCGAGGGCATCCCCACCTGCCTGACCGCGCCGCAGGTGGGGAAAGTGATGGCCGGCATCTACACGAACTGGGATGCCGCAGCTTACGCGGATTATTGTAAGCGCTTTGAACTGCCGGAGAAAAAGCGCTACGCCGATTACTCCACCGGCATGAAGATGAAACAGTGCCTTGCCGTGGCACTTTCTCATCACCCCAAGCTGCTGCTGCTGGACGAAGCCACCAGCGGTCTGGACCCGGTGGTGCGGGATGAGCTCATCGATCTGCTGCTGGACTTTGTGCGGGATGAGAACCATGCAATTTTGATCTCGTCCCACATCGTCAGCGATTTGGAAAAGCTCTGCGATACCATTGCCTTTCTGCACAAGGGGAAGCTTCTGCTCTGTGAGGACAAGGACACGCTGCGGGAGGAGTACGCTCTCTGGCACGGCACTGCCGGGCAATTGGAGGAGCTGGATAAAAACGCCATCGTCAGCCGTCGGGTGACAGCCTACGGGGCCGAGGCACTGGTGAAGAGGGAACTTGTCCCGGCGGGCAGCACCCTGACACCGGTGAGCATCGAAGAACTGTTCGTTTTGATGGTGAAAGGGGAGAATGTGCGATGAAAGGGCTGCTGCTGAAAGACTGGTATCAAGTCAAAACAAATATGTGGATGATGTACCTCACGGTGCTGGCTGTGCTGGCGATCTGGATCCTGAGCACTTCCGGGGATTCGAGCTTTGCGGTGAATTATTCAGCTGTTTTTCTGGGGATGATGCCCGCCTACCTGCTTTCCTACGACCACGCCAGCGGGTGGACGGAGTACAGCTTTGCCCTGCCGCTGAGCAAGGAGCTTCAGGTAGCAGAAAAATATCTTGTGGGTCTGCTTTGCACGGCGGTCTCTGCGGCGCTGAACGGAATTTTCTGCGGCATCCGGTTCTGGATGGGAAAACCGCTTCCTGCGATGCCGATCGGCCTTTTGCTGGGGGCGGGCGCAGCTTCCATCCTGCTGATAAACGGGATCATGCTGCCGCTGTACTACCGTTTTGGCGCAGAAAAGGCGCGGATGCTCTACATGCTGATGTTTGCCGGAATGGGCGCTGCCCTGAGCGGCGGGATGGTCCTGATGGATGCCGTGCCGGAACCGGGCGCGGCCATTGCCATCGTCGGTGTGCTGGCAGCGGTGCTGGTGCTGTATGCACTTTCCTGGAGGCTGTCAGTGCAGTGGTATGGAAAGTATAAGAAGTAAGCTCTTCTTTGTGCAATATAGCAATAATCCGGTAAAAAAACTGTAAAAGGGGTTGAAAAAATCGTCCAGCCGTAGTATGATGACGGGGCTGAAAAAGGCAAATACTTTACAGGAGGAAGCGAACACGATGTCCGGCGACCATTTAGACAACCCCAAACAACGCTCCTCCTGCGATGCGGGCAGTATGGATTGAATCTGCCGCGTCCTGAATGCATCTGCCCATGATACACCGCAGGAGTCTGACCAAAAGACGACGCGGTGTATTTTTATGCCCCAAAAGGGGAGGAGGAACCCAAGATGCAGCAGAAGAACTACCAGCAGGAAATACTCGCCCTCATCCACAGCGGCCTGCCGCAGGCAGAGCTGGCCGAAAAGCTCTCGGATTACCACGAGAACGACCTTGCCGATGCCCTCGCAGCCCTGACGCCCGACGAGCGCCAGAAGCTCTATGCCGTTCTGGGCGTGGATACCGTGGCCGAGATCTTCTCCTATCTGGACGACGCAGAACCTTACCTGAAAGAACTGCCCAGCGAGAAGGCCGCCAACGTCGTTTCCCACATGGACTCGGACGACGCCGTGGACGCTCTGGACGACCTTGAGGAAGAGGATAAAGCCAAGATCGTCGGCCAGCTGGACAAAGACTCCGCCGAAGATGTGAAGATGCTGCTCTCCTACGGCGAGGACGAGATCGGCAGCAGCATGACCACCAACTACATCTGCATCCGGAAGGATATGACCATCCGGCAGGCCATGAGTGAGCTGGTGAAGCAGGCGGGCGAGAACGACAACATCTCCACCCTCTACGTCGTGGACGAGAACGACAAGTTCTACGGCGCCATCGACCTGAAAGACCTCATCATCGCCCGGGCGGAGGACAGCCTCGAAAAGCTCATTGCCCGGTCCTACCCTTATGTGACCGACCACGAAAAGATCAGCGACTGCATCGACCGCATCGTAGACTACGCCGAGCGCTCTCTGCCTGTCCTGAACGATGCCGGCGAGCTGGTGGGCATCATCACTTCGGCGGATGTCGTCGAACTGGTGGATGACGAGATGGGCGACGATTACGCAAAGCTGGGCGGCTTGACCAGCGAAGAAGATTTGAACGAGGGCGTCTTCGAGAGTGTCAAGAAGCGCCTGCCCTGGCTGATCGCTCTGCTCTTCCTCGGGATGCTGGTGTCCTCGGTGGTGGGTGCCTTTGAGTCGGTGGTGGCTGTCCTGCCCATCGTCATCTGCTTCCAGTCCATGGTGCTGGATATGGCGGGCAATGTCGGCACCCAGTCGCTGGCCGTCACCATCCGCGTGCTGGTGGACGAGAACCTGACCACCTCCAAAAAGCTGCATCTGCTCTGGAAGGAGATGCGGGTGGGTCTGGTCAACGGTGCGCTTCTGGCCGTCATGGCGCTGGGCTTCCTCGGCTGCTATATCCACTTCTTCAAAGCCTATGCGTGGGGGCAGGCGTTCCTGCTCTCCGGCTGCGTCGGTGTTTCCCTCATCGTGGCGATGGTCATTTCCAGCCTGGTGGGTACGGTCATCCCCATGCTGTTCCATAAGATCCATATCGACCCCGCCGTGGCGTCCGGCCCGCTCATCACCACCATCAACGACCTCGTGGCCGTCGTGGTGTACTACGGTCTGGCCATGATCGTGCTCATTGATATGTTCCATCTGGGCTGATTTTTGAATAAGAGCAAAGGCTCCGGCACTGCCGGAGCCTTTTTGTGTCTTATCGATTCTCTATCCAGTATCGCTGGGTCAGCATCCCATCCGAGGAGTCAAACATCTCATCTTCCAGTACGCCGCCGTTAGACTGAATCGTCTTTGCTGAGGCGATGTTATAGTGGTCACAGCAGATGCGCACCTTGGAGATGCCGCGTTCCCGGGCCTTTTCGAGGGTCAGACGGAGCATCTGGCTGGCGTAGCCGTTCTTCCGCTCCGAGGGGCGGACGCTGTAGCCGATATGACCGCCGTAGGCCAGCAGATAGTCGTTGAGGTGGTGGCGCAGGTTGGTCATGCCGACAAGATGTTCCTGCTCGTCCAGAGCCAGATACTGGGTGGCCGGTACGAACCCGGCAGGCGTGGTGGCTGGGTCTTTCAGCCTGCGGATGTTAGCCAGCCACTGGTCGAAGTCGTCGTATTTGTCCAGCGCCGAAGTGCCGTCGAGCCGGGAGCTGATGGCAAGAAATTCTTCCCGGTAGGCCATGACCTGTTCCCGGTCGTCCTCGTCCGGCTCCCGCAGATGGAGTTTCTGGGACGGCGTATGGCGAGCTGCGGCGCGGAAGTCCGGTGCTTTCATCAGGCCGTGGCGGTTGCAGTAGAAGTAGAGTACGCCCGCACCAGTGATTTTGAAACGGCAGCTGGCGTCTCCCTCAGGGTAGAGCTTGACCAGCTGCAATTTGTCGCCGGTGAGGCAGGCAATGAAGGAAATGTAGTGGTCTTTGGTCATGGGGTGGTGGATGGTGACGAAAAGCTCATCTTCCACCCGCTCGAGCGTCAGCTGATGGTGTTCGTCGGCGTCGTCCGCCTCAGAGATGTCCAGCGGCGGCAGGGTGATGCCGCAGCAGCTCACGACAGCCTGCCCGGTAGCGTGGAGCACATTGCCGCACAGGGGGCAGACATAGAGCTTGGAGCGAAGCAGGTTGGCGGAGCGGTTCCGGTTGACGACGGGTTCGCCCTGCATCAGCTCGAGCACGCTGACGCCCAGAGCCGCCGCCAGCGGCTCCAGCAGGGAAATATCGGGCAGGCCGTGGGCTGTCTCCCACTTGGAGATGGCCTTTGCGCTGACGGCCAGCTTTTCGGCCAGCTCTGCCTGCGTCATGTGTTTGGCTTCCCGCAGCCGCCGGATGGCAGTGCCGGTAACGTAAGAATCCATAAAAACTCTCCTTTGTGATTGTTTCTCTCTGTCCAAAGGATACCATAACAAAAAGCTCCACACAACCTACGCTGCGTGGAGCTTTGCTTTTTGAAATTACTCGGCTTCTTCGTCCTCGTCCAGCTCGATGCTGAACACGGCCTTTTTCAGCTTGCCGCAACCCTGCGCCTTCAGGCCGGACTTGTAGGGCTCACCGGCCAGATAGAGGGCAAAGCGTCCCTCGCAGAGCATCCCGGCGATGCTGGTGCCGGCGGTGCCGACGGTCAAATCGGCAGCCTCATCGGTGGGCTTGGTGGGAGTCAGCTCGCCAAGTGAGACTTCGAACAGCTCGCTGCCCTCAAGGTCGGTCTCGAGGGTCAGGTGATCGTCCCGGCGCTGGAAGAGCGCTTTGTCCGAGGTCTGCGGCGTGACGGTGCTCACCGTGACCACGGCCTTGTCGCCGCTGATGCGGGTCTTTCCGGCGGGCAGATTGTTGATGTCCCGGGCCATGACGAACTCGATGACAGCGTCGAGGTTGTCGCTCATGCCGAGGTAGTTGGGGAGATTGTTCAGGGTATCGTAAATCATAGGAGAAACCTCTTATTCTGCATCTTTGGGGTCGGTCATCAGCTCTTTGATGCTGGGGACGACGCCGCCCAGATTCTGCAAGTCTGAAGGAATGATGATCTTGGTGGCCTTGCCGTTGGCGACCTTGGCCAGCGCTTCCAGACTGCGCAGGGCAAGGACCTTATCGGTGGGCATGGCTTCGTTCAGCAGGCGGATGGCATCGGCGTTGGCCTTCTGGACGGCGAGGATGGCCTGCGCCTCGCCCTCGGCCTCAAGGATGCGCTGCTGTTTGACGGCGTCGGCGCGGAGGATGGCGGATTCCTTTTCGCCCTCGGCGGCAGTAATGGCGGCCTGCTTCTCGCCGTCGGCCTTCAGGATGACGGCGCGCTTCTCGCGCTCTGCCTTCATCTGCTTTTCCATGGCCTCCTGGATCTCGCGCGGCGGGATGATGTTCTTGACCTCAACACGGTTGACCTTGATGCCCCACTTGTCGGTGGCTTCATCAAGGATGGCCGTGATCTTGCTGTTGATGGTGTCACGGCTGGTGAGGGTGTGGTCCAGCTCCATCTCGCCGATGATGTTGCGCAGGGTGGTGGCCGACAGGCTCTCGATGGCCGCGATGGGCTGGTTGACGCCGTAAGTGTAGAGCTTGGCGTCCATCACCTGAAAGAAGACCACCGTGTCGATCTGCATGGTGACGTTATCGCGGGTGATGACCGGCTGAGGGGGAAAGTCGGCGACCTGCTCTTTCAGGCTGACTTTCTTCGCCACCCGCTCGAGGAACGGGATCTTGACGTGGAGGCCGGCGCTCCATGTCTCGGAGTAGCTGCCCAGACGCTCCACGACGTAGACCATGGACTGCGGCACGATGACGATGTTGGTGACGACCACCAGCAGGATGACAAAGATGAGGATGAGGATAAGGAACAGCATGATAGGCATAGGGACGCTCCTTTCATATCAGTGAGCCGCCGGTGCGGCGGTCTCGGTCAGGACAGGCTCCACGATGAGCAGGGTGCTGTGGATCTCGGCCACCCGGCAGCTCTGGCCCGGGGTCAGGGTGTCGCCGGGGGTGGCGCAGCGGGCGTTCCAGTCCACGCCGTCCAGCCGGACGCGGCCGGTGGCCTCAGCGGAGACAGGGGTGAGTGCGACGGCCTCCCGGCCAAGGGCGCGGTCGCCGTTCGTTGCCGTGGGCGGCTTGCGCAGCCGGGCGCACAGGGGCTTGAGGGCCAGCAGGCAGAGGGTGCTGACCGCCACGAACACCACCGCCTGCACCCGGAAGGAGCCGGTGACCAGACAGCTCAGCAGGGCTGCGGCGCTGCCCACGGCGAACCAGATGGAGACGAGATTCAGGGTCATGGCCTCGAGAACGACGAAGCCGATGGCGGCCAGAAGCCAGAAAATGGGGTCAACAGACATGAGTTCTCCCTCCTTTTTCCCCATTATAGAGCAAAACGTCTGAAAAGTACAGAGACAGATTATGAATAACCCCCTTGCTCACGCCGGGCGGGATGCCGCAGGCAGGGCAGGGGGGTGGGGGTCACTTATAGTCGTAGTAGCTGTGGTTGGGGTTGTGGCCGACCTCTTCCACCACGATGGTGAAGCCCATGGGGTTCACCTCGGTGTGCTTGCCGGAGGCCAGCGGCTCTACGATGATATGCTCGGTGCGGTTGACGATGATCTCTGCCGCCTCAAACTCGCCGATGCGCTGGTAGTGGAGGACGCCGCCCTCGGCCCGCAGGACACGAAGCTCTCCGGTGCGGAAGGCCTCGCAGGTGTGGCGGAGCTGTGCCAGCTGTGCCAGAACAGGCTTCAGCCGCTCTTCGTGGCTGTTCCAGCAGTAGAAGCCGCGGTTGAAGGGGTCGCGATAGCCCTGCATCCCGATCTCGTCGCCGTAGTAGAGGCAGGGGACGCCGGGCAGAGTGTAGATGATGGCATAGGCCATCCGCAGCTTGAGCATTCCTTCCTCGTAGGCGTCGCCGGTGACGCAGCGGCCGCTCTGCCACTCGCGGCCCCGGCCATTGGCAGGCTCGTCGGCAATGACGGTCAGTGCGCGCTCGGTGTCGTGGGTGGAGAGGAAGTTCAGGGCTGTATCGAGGGCCGGGGCGGGGTAGTGCTCGCAGAGGGTGAGGATGTCGGTCATGGTCTGGCCGGCGTCCCGTCCGCAGACGAAGCCCAGGACGGCGTTCTTGAAGGGGTAGTTCATCACGCTGTCGAGGCCCTTGCCCAGCAGGTAGGTGCGGCGCTTGTCGAAGCCGAACTTGGTGGTGGCGTCCTCCCATACCTCGCCCAGAAGGAACTTATCCGGGCCGACCCGCTTGACGGCGGTGCGGACCTTCTCAATAAATTCGTCGGGCAGCTCGTCGGCCACGTCCAGACGGAAGCCTGCTGCACCCCGGCGGAGCCAGGTGTCGATGACACCGCCCTCGCCGGTGATAAATTCGACGTAGGATGGCGTTTCTTCGTTGACTTCGGGCAGGGTCTCGAAGCCCCACCAGCTGCGGTAGCCGCCCTTATACTTGGAATCGAAATCGTACCAGCTGCGGTAGGGGGAGTTGGGGTCACGATAGGCACCGCCCTCGCCGTAGCGGCCCTCGCAGTTGAAATAGCGGCTGTCGGAGCCGGTGTGGCTGAACACGCCGTCCAGCACGATGCCGATGCCGTACTTCCTGGCCTCAGCGCAGAGGGTCTCGAAATCCTCGTTGGTACCCAGCAGGGGGTCTACGTTGAGGTAGTCGGCGGTGTTGTAGCGGTGGTTGGAGTGGGCTTCAAAGATGGGATTCAGGTAAAGGTAATCCACCCCCATCTCGCGGAGGTAGGGCAGCTTCATCTGGATGCCCTTGAGGTCGCCGCCGAAATAGTCCTCGTTCAGGTGGCCGCCCACCTCATTGGGCTGCCAGAAGGGCTCGGCGTGTTTGTCGGCCTGATAGAGCCGGTCGGGGAAGGGCATGGGCTTGTTCTCCACACCCTCGCAGAAACGGTCGGGGAAGATTTGGTAGAACACTTTGCCCTTGATGGGGTCGGGCGTCTCAAAATCGGCCTCGTAGACCGTGATCTGCCAGCTTTCGCCCTCCTGCCAGCTCACGACGCCGCAGTTGTCCGGCCCGCGCACGATGCGGCGGAAGTCGGTGTAGAGGTCGAAATAGTAAAAGTAGAGGCCCACGTCGTTGAGGGTGACGTCCACCGAGAAGTGGTTCTGATGGGGCGTCTGGCCGTCGAACTTCATCCGGTAGTGGACGGGGACATCGTACCTGCCCTCTTTTTGTAGGACGAGATGAGGGTCTACATAGCCCAGCTCCTCCGGGATGCAGAGGGACAAATGCACACTCTGACCGGCGCGCACCGCACCGAAGGGCTGCTTGAAGTAGGGGTCGAAACTATTGAACAGACAAGGCAAAAAGGATCGTCCTTTCTCAAAAAAAGCCCCGGGCAGCGATGCCACGGGGCGTTGCGTTATTTAGGAAAGATTACTTGACGGCAGAAGCATGCCAGATGTCGCGTGCGTAGTCCAGAACGGCACGGTCAGCGCTGAAGATGCCGCTGTTGGCGATGTTCTTCAGGCTCATCTTAGCCCAGTGCTCACGGTCA
Source organism: Faecalibacterium sp. Marseille-P9312 (assembly GCF_902497445.1). Classification (NCBI taxonomy): domain Bacteria; kingdom Bacillati; phylum Bacillota; class Clostridia; order Eubacteriales; family Oscillospiraceae; genus Faecalibacterium; species Faecalibacterium sp. Marseille-P9312. The sequence goes on along the minus strand of NZ_CABVEW010000015.1, from coordinate 13,371 downwards.
GCGTACAGGCGCTGCAGGTCGGCCTGAGCACGGCGGTAGTCCTTGAAGTCGGCCATGACCATATAGGGGTCGCTGCTGCGCAGGTTCTCGGTGACTTCGTGGAAGCTCTCGCCGTTCCAGCCGCGCTCCAGGAAGTTCAGAGCGGCGTTTGCAACGTCGTCGCCCGTGATGAAGGCGTTGGGGTGATAGCCCACCTGCTTGAGGTTGTTGACCTCGGGGGTCAGCATACCGAAGATAAGCTCATTCTCCTTGCCGGCGGCGTCTGCGATCTCGACGTTTGCGCCGTCCAGAGTACCCAGCGTGATGGCACCGTTCAGCATGAACTTCATGTTGCCGGTACCGGAAGCCTCGGTGCCTGCCAGAGAGATCTGCTCAGAGACCTCGGCTGCGGGCATCAGGTGCTCGCTCAGGGAGACACAGTACTCTTCCAGATAGACCACGCGCAGCTTCTCGCGGACAGCGGGGTCGTTGTTGATGAGGTCGCCCAGCTTGCAGATCATGCGGATCATCTGCTTGGCCATATAGTAGCCGGGAGCAGCCTTTGCGCCGAAGATATAGGTCTTGGGGATGAAATCGGCGTTGGGGTTCTCCTTCAGGTACAGGTACTGAGCAGCGATGTTCAGCGCATTCAGGTGCTGGCGCTTGTACTCGTGCATACGCTTGACCTGGCAGTCGAAGATGGAGTTGGGGTCGATGACCTGACCGGTGCTCTTCTCGAGGTAAGCGGCAAAGTTCTTCTTGTTGTCCAGCTTGATCTCATTCAGGCGCTTCAGGACGGTCTTGTCCTCAGCGAACTTGTTCAGCTTGGACAGGTCGGCGGCGTCGTGCTTGTAGCCGGTGCCGATGGTCTCGTCCAGCAGCTTGCACAGCTCGGGGTTGGAGGCCAGCAGCCAGCGGCGGTAAGCGATGCCGTTGGTCACGTTCTTGAAAGCCTGAGGCTTGAACAGGTAGTAGTCGTGGAAGACGCTCTCCTTGATGATCTCGCTGTGGAGCTTGGAGACGCCGTTGATGCTGTTGGCGGTGTAGGCGCAGATGTTGGCCATGCGCACCTGATTGTCGCCGATGAGGGCCATATAGTTGATCTTGCCCTGATCGCCGGGGAAGGCTGCTTCCAGCTTCTCGCGGGCGCGGCGGTCCATCTCGACCACGATCTGGTAGATGCGGGGCAGGGTCATCTTGAAGATGTCCACGTTCCACTTCTCCAGAGCCTCGGCCATGACGGTGTGGTTGGTGTAGGAGAAGACCTTCTGGCAGATGTCGAAGCTCTTGTCCCAGCCGAAGCCGCACTCATCCAGCAGGATGCGCATCATCTCGGGGATGGCGAGGGTCGGATGGGTATCGTTCAGCTGGATAGCTACCTTGTCGGGCAGGTTCTCGAGGGTGCCGTAGGTGGACAGGTGGTTCTGGACGATGTCGCCGATGGAGGCGGCAGACAGGAAGTACTGCTGGCGCAGGCGGAGGATCTTGCCCTCAACGTGGTTGTCGTTGGGGTACAGCACCTTGGAGATGAGCTCAGCGCTGGCGTTCTTGCTCATTGCGGTGTTGTAGTTGCCCAGAGAGAAGCTGGACATATCGAAGTCGGGAGCCTTGGCCTGCCACAGGCGCAGCTTTGCAACGCCCTTGCCGTCGTAACCCTGAACGTACATATCAGAGGGGATGGCCATGACGCTGTTGTAGTTGGTGTGCTGGATATAGTGGAAGCCATGGTCCCAGTTCTCGTGGATCTCGCCGTCGAAGCGGACTTCCACAGCCTGATCGGGGTGGCTCTTGAGCCAGACCTGACCGCCGGGCAGCCAGTTGTCGGCGCGCTCCTGCTGCCAGCCGTCCACGATCTTCTGCTTGAAGATGCCGTACTCGTACAGGATGGAGTAGCCGGTGCCGCAGATGCTGGTGGTGGCCATGCCGTCCAGATAGCAGGCGGCCAGACGGCCCAGGCCGCCGTTGCCCAGACCTGCGTCCGGCTCTTCCTCGTAGATGCTGTCCAGGCTGATGTCAGCCTCGGCCAGAGCCTTCTGGGCAGCGTCATTCAGGCCCAGATTGAACAGGCTCATCTTGAGGCTGCGGCCCATCAGGAACTCCATGCACAGGTAGTACACCTGCTTGGAGCCGGTGCCGATGGCCTTGGACTGGAACTTCTGATGGTTCTCGCTCATCATCTGGCGGCAGATGAGGGCCAGAGCGCGGTAGATCTGCTGATGAGATGCAACGCTCAGGTCAACACCATATTCGCTGGTGAGCTTATCCTGAAGAATTTTTGCAAATTCTTTTGTAGTCATAAATGAACTCCTATCCGCACGAATGCTTAAATTTTTTGAATTAGTACGGTGACAGGGCATTTCTCCTCTAATTCCCTCGCCCCTCGCATAACACATAACAATAGTATTATAATCACTCTGGATGGGGATTGCAAGAAAAAGGAACCATTTTTGCCGTATCTGACATTTTTATAGCAATGTTTCTGACAAATATGCCAAAAATTCAAAAATAGCACTTTTTCTCGCGCACTATTTATATTATAATAAAGAGAGACAAGGGCCGTGTTTGCCCCGAAATGCATCGGTTCGGGCGGGTAATTCGGGGACAAACTCGGCTGAACATGAAAAAGCCGCAGCAAAGCGCTCCTGTCAGGGCTGAAATGGTTTCCGAAAATCCCGGAAACAGCGGGAAATGACCGGAAATGACCGATCCAGCAGGGCGTGTGCCGCGCAAAGTGAGGACGATATGGTAAATAAAGTGAGAGTGACCATTGCAGGCGCACCCTACGCCATCGCAACGACCGATACCGAGAACTACATCACCACACTGGCCAAGAAGCTGGACGATGACATCACGAAGCTGCTGGACAACAACGGCAACCTCTCTGTGACCAAGGCGGCGGTGTTCTGCGCGATGGACTATCTGGACGAGTACCGCAAGAGCGCGGGCAGCGCCGAGAATATGCGCAGCCAGATACAGGACTACATTTCCGATGCAGCCAGGGCGAAGCTGGCAGCGGATAAGGTCAAGGCGGAGAACGAGACCCTCAAGCGGGAAAATGCCGCTCTGCGGGAACAGCTGGCCAAGCTGCAGCAGAAGTGACTTACATTATATAAATGTCAAAGGGAGAGCTATGTCAAAAATTGAGATCCTTGCCCCTGTGGGCAGTGAAGAAATGCTCCGCGCAGCAGTATTCAGCGGCGCGGACGCAGTATATCTGGGTTTTTCCGGCTTCAACGCCCGCACCGGTGCGGGCAATTTTGATGCCGACAGCCTGAAAGAAGCCGTCCGGTTCTGCCATGCCCGGGGCGTGGCCGTCCATGTGGCGCTGAATACCACCGTCTACGGCGGCGAGCTGGCGGGTCTGGCCGACGCCGTGCGGGCCGTCGCCGCCAGCGGGGCCGACGCCGTCATCTGTCAGGACCTCGCGGTGGCGAAGCTCATCGGGGACATCGCGCCCCAGCTGCCCCGCCACGGCTCCACCCAGATGAGCGTCCACACCCTGCAGGGCGCACTGGAGCTGAAAGAGCTGGGCTTTGCCCGGGTCGTGCTGGCCCGTGAGCTGAGCCTGCCCGAGGTGGAGCACATCACCAGGCACTGCGGCATCGAGACGGAGTGCTTCGTCCACGGCGCACTCTGCATGTGCGTCAGCGGCCAGTGCTATATGTCGGCTTTTCTGGGCGGACGGAGCGGCAACCGCGGCTCCTGCGCCGGCCCCTGCCGCCTGCCCTTCGAGGCCAACGCTCTGCCCGAGGGCAAGCCGGGCCGTCTGCACCACCTGTCCCTCAAGGACAACTCCGTCATCGACAAGCTGGACAAGCTGCAGGCCATCGGCGTGGCATCGGCGAAAATCGAAGGCCGTCTGCGGACGCCGGAGTATGTCGCTGCTGCCGTCAGCGCCTGTCTGGCGGGCCGCGAGGGCCGCGCCTATGACCGCGACCTGCTGAAGAATGCCTTCAGCCGCTCCGGCTTCACCTCCGGCTATCTGGACGGAAAGATCGACGGCACGATGTTCGGCGTCCGCAGCGAGGCCGACGCCGAGCTGACCAAAAAGACCCTGCCCGCCCTGCGGGAGCTGTACCGCCGGGAGCGTTCCCGGGTGCCGGTGGAGATGAAAATTGAAATCGAAGAGGGCGGCGAGAAGCTGACCGTCACCGACGGCACCAACAAAGCCTTCGCCTACGGCGACGCCGAACCTCAGCCCGCCCGCACCGACCCCACCGAGAGCCTGAGCCGCAGCCTGAGCAAGACCGGCGGCACGCCTTTCTCTGCCGAAAAAATCGACGTGGAGATGGATGGCGGCCCCTGGTTCGTGCCGGGCAGTGCCGTCAACGAGCTGCGCCGTGAGGCACTGGACGCCCTGCTGAAAAAGCGGGAGACCCTGCGCCCGTGGCCGGTGAATGAGGTGGAGCTTCCGCCTCTGCCGCTGCGCACTTTGCCGCCCCACCGTACCCTCCGCGCCCGGTTCGAGCGCTGGGAGCAGGTGCCGGAGCAGGCACTCAGCGGGGTGGAATACCTCATCCTGCCCATCGCGCAGGCCGACCGCGTCCCCCACGAGTGGCGGGAGAAGACCCTTCTCGAACTGCCCCGCGTCATGTTCGGCGCACTGGAAGAGGATACCGCCCGCCGCATCGCGGCTACGCAGGACGCGGGCTTTGCGGGCTATGAGGTGAGCAACATCGCCCATCTGCGGCTCTGCCGCGGCCTGCCCATGACCGGCGGCTTCGGCCTCAACGTCACCAACGACCTCGCGGCCCAGTATTACGCGGACCTTGGCTTGAGCTCGGTGCTCATCCTGCCCGAGGTGAAGGACAGCGACATCAGCACCATCGCGCCGACTCGTGACGGCAAGCCTGTGCCGACCGGCGTCATCACCTACGGCCATATGCCGCTGATGGTCACCCGCGCCTGCCCGCTGCAGAACATCCACGACTGCGCCCACTGCGACAAGACCGGCCTGCTCACCGACCGCAAGGCGAAGAAGTTCCCGGTGCGGTGCGGGCTGGGTGTCCGTACTATTTATAATCCCGTCCCCATCTATATGGGCGACAAGCCCGGCGCACTGACCGTGGACTACGGCGTGGCTTACTTCACGCTGGAAAGCAGGGAAGAGGCCGCCGCCATCCTCGACAGCATCCGTCAGCACGCACCGTTTGAGGGTGAGTTCACGAGAGGATTGTACTTTAAGGGAACGAACTGAATATAGCCTAAGGGAGGCTGTGCCTCTGTACAACCTCTCCGTCACGCCTACGGCGTGCCACCTCTCCTAGTAGGAGAGGCTTTGGCATTCCGTAAAGCTTCGCCTCTTCGCCAGAGGCTCCCCCTCGGTAGGGAAGCAGACTGAGAGGTTATACCAAGACGCACCTGCCCTTGAACAGCAAATAAATTTATGAGGTATACTATGGAACCCATCACTGTAAAATACAAAGTGTTAGACTCCCGCGCCAAGACGCCCGCCTACGCCACCTCCGGTTCTGCCGCTGCAGACCTGTGCGCTGTGCTGGATGAGCCGCTGACCGTCCAGCCCATGCAGCGGGTGCTGGTGCCTACCGGCCTTGCCATCGAGCTGCCCGGCGCCCACGCTGTGGCGCTGGTCTACGCCCGCAGCGGCCTGTCCATCAAGCACGGCCTCTGCATGGCAAACGGCGTCGGCGTCGTGGACAGCGATTACCGCGGTGAGCTGAAAGTCCCGATGGTCAATCTGGGCGCGGAGGCTTATACCATCCAGCCCGGCGAGCGGGTGGCCCAGCTCTGCATCGCGCCGGTGTACACGGCGGCATTCGTGCAGGCCGACGCACTGGATGAGACCGCCCGCGGCGAGGGCGGCTTCGGCTCGACGGGGAAATGATGATGAAGAATCTTATCTTAGCCTCCGGCAGTCCGCGCCGGAAGGAGCTTCTGAGCTTATACACGACGGACTTCACCATCTGCGTCAGCGATTTCGACGAGAGCGGAGTCACTGCGCCCACTCCGGGCCAGCTGGTGGAAAAGCTGGCCCGGGGCAAGTGCCTCGCCGTGGCAAAAGACCATCCCGGCGCGGTGGTGCTGGGATGTGACACCGTCGTGGATGTGGGCGGCGAAGTCTTCGGCAAGCCCCACAGCGTGGAGGACGCAAAGCGGATGCTCCGCGCCCTGTCCGGCGCGGCCCACGAGGTGCATACCGGCGTCTGCGTATCGGACGGCGTACGCACCGAGAGCTTCGTGGACAGCTGCAGGGTGACCTTCTTCCCGATTTCGGAAGGGGAGATAGACGCCTACACGGCCACGAAGGAGCCCTACGACAAGGCCGGTGCCTACGCCATCCAGGGCCGCGCAGCCCTCTGGCTCGACCGGCTGGAAGGGGACTACTACACCATCATGGGCCTGCCCGTCAGCCGGACGGCCCGTCTGCTGAGCAGATTCTGATGCGGGACGCAGAAAAGCGGCCTCGGCGGCAAAAAATGAAAAAACTCGAAAAAGTTTACGGAAATGCTTGAGAAAAGCGCGCCTTGCGGCTATAATAAAAACGTGTTATTCTGCGATGAGCTGTCCGTTGGTCTGAGCGGGCGGCTCTGCGTTTTGGAATAGACCCTGGAAAATCGTAAGGAGAGAAGACTATATGAGTTTGTTTTCAAAGGATGTTGGTATCGATCTCGGTACTGCCAATACCCTCGTTTACATGAAGGGCAAGGGCATCATCATGCGTGAGCCCTCTGTTGTGGCCGTGGATACCAAGAGCGACGAAGTGCGCTGCGTGGGCGCTGAGGCAAAGGCCGTCATCGGCCGCACCCCCGGCAGCATCGTGGCGGTCCGCCCCCTGAAGGACGGGGTCATCGCCGACTTCGACATCACCGCCAATATGCTGGAGACCTTCCTCAAAAAAGCCTGCGGCAACAGCATGTTCTCCCGCCCCCGCGTGGTCATCTGCATCCCGTCGGGCGTCACCGAGGTGGAGCGCCGCGCTGTGCGTGAGGCCGCTCTGAAGGCCGGTGCCCGTCAGGTGTCGGTCATCGAGGAGCCCATGGCCGCTGCCATCGGTGCGGGCCTGCCCATCAGCGAGCCCACCGGCAGCATGATCGTGGACATCGGCGGCGGCACGGCCGAGATCGCCGTCATCTCTCTGGGCGGCATCGTGGCCTCCCGCAGCGTCCGCATGGCCGGCGATATGTTCGACCAGGCCATCATCGCCTTCATCAAGCGCAAGTATAACCTCCTCATCGGTGAGCGCACCGCCGAGCAGATCAAGATCGAGATCGGCTCCGCCTACCCGATGGACCCCGAGATGACCCTCGAGATCAAGGGCCGCAACCTCGTGGACGGCCTGCCCAAGAACGTCGTCGTCCACTCCGAGGATGTCCGTGAGGCTCTGCTGGAGTGTCTGGTCAAGATCACCAGCGCCATCAAGGAGACTCTGGAGCGCACCCCGCCCGAGCTGAGCGCCGACATCATCGACCACGGCATCACCCTGACCGGCGGCGGCGCACTGCTGCGCGGCCTCGACAAGCTCATTGAGAGCGAGACCGGCATCGATGTCCATGTGGCTGAGGACCCGCTGGACTGCGTGGCCAAGGGTGCCGGTGCTGTGCTGGACCATGTGGATGTCCTGCACGACGTTCTGGATACCGACGGCGGTCATATGTAAGCCTCGGCTGTGCCATTTGCGGCGGTACACTGAGGGAGGACCTTTGCGCTGCTGCGCCGCAGAAGATGAGTTTTGAGCGCGGATGGCACGGCTGTCCGCGCTTTTTTGCAGATTCGGGAGGGACCCGCCTTGAAGGATTTTTTTGACACATGGAAATTTAAGATACTCATTGCCATCGCGGTCTTCCTCGTGGGCATCATGGCCTATGCAGGCGCGAACGGACGCCTGACCGCCGCCCCGCAGGAGCTGCTGAGCGTGGCCGCAGCCCCGTTCCAGCGGGCAGCAGCGGCGGTGAGCAGCGGCGTGGCCTCCCTGTGGGAGAACTACGCCGACATCGACGCCATTCTGGAAGAAAACCAGCAGCTCAGCGAGGAAAACGCCGCTCTGCGCTCCCAGATGGTGGACTACGACAAGCTCAAGGCCGAGAACGAGGCCTACAAGGCGCTGGCCAACATCCAGGAGCAGCACCCGGAGATGAGCTATACGTCCTCCTTCGTCATTGGCCGCGACCCGCTGGACTCCTTCTGGGGCTTCACGCTGGACAGAGGCACACTGGACGGTGTGGCCGTCAACGACGCCGTCATCAGCGACGAGGGCTATCTGCTGGGCGTGGTGCGGGAAGCCGACCTCACCAGCTGCAAGATCATGACCATCCTGCACCCCAGCTTCAATGCGGCGGGCGTCGTGTCCCGCACCCGGGACAACGGCATCATCACCGGCAGCGCCGACTACGCCGCCGACGGCCTGTGCATCCTCTCGAACCTCGCCCGCAGCACCCTGAGCAGAGAGGGGGACCAGGTCATCACCACGGGTCTGGGCGGGGTGTTCCCGCCGGACGTGCTGGTGGGCGTCATCAAGGAGCTGACCCCCGAGGCCAGCGGCAAATCGACGCTGGCCGTCATCCGGCCGGGCGCAGACCCCCGCACGGTGCGCCATGTGTTCATCATCACCAACTACTGAGGAGGGCCGGAGATGGAATCTCGCCGCAAGCGCAGCCGCAGCCAGAGGCTGAAATGGGGCTGCTATATCCTTCTGCTGGTGGTGTGTACGGTGCTGCAGACCATGCCGGGGCTGTTCCAGTTCGGGGCCGCGAAGCCGCTCTGGCTGCTGCCGCTCTGTCTGGCGGTGTCTGCCGCAGAGGGCGAGTTCGCCGGGGCCATCTTTGGCGCGGTGTGCGGCCTGATGTGGGACTACACCGCCGGCCGCACCGTGGGGATGCTGGCGCTGGAGCTGATGATCCTCTGCTTCGGCGTGTCGGTGGTCGTGCAGCTTTATCTGAAGGACACCCCCTCCAACTTCGTGCTGCTGGCCGTGACCTGCGCCCTGCTGGTGCTGTCGGCGGACTGGCTGTTTTTCTACTATATGCCGGGCTATGCGGGCGCAGGGGAGCGTTTTCTCTGGGTCGTGCTGCCGTCGGCCCTGATGACGGCCCCGGGGAGCTGGCTGCTCCACCGTGCAGTGCAGCGCATCAGCACGGAATTCAAGATAGACAACGGCGTGGTATGATGCCAGACCCTGCCGGGAGGAAAACGGATGAATCAAGACGAACACAAGATCGTGGTGCGCCGGATGGCTGGACTCATCGCTGCCGCCTCGGTGCTCATCGCCGTGTATGTGCTGCGGCTGATATTTTTGCAGCTCGTCAACAGCGACAGCTTCAAGGCGCAGGCGACCAACACCACCGATTATAACTTTACCGTCACCGCTGCCCGCGGCGACATCGTGGACAGCGCCGGACGCCGCATCGCGGCCAGCACCACCAGCTACAATGTGGTGCTCAGCAAGCTGCTGATGGGGGACGAAGACCTTGACACTATGCTGCAGCGCATCGTGGAGCTGCTGGAAGCCCACGGCGAAAAGTGGAACGACTCGCTGCTCATCGGCGAGCCGGACGCGGCGGGCCACTACAGCTTTACTGCGCAGCCCGACAGCACCAGCGACCAGAAGGCTCTCGCGGCCATGAAGGACTCGCTGGGCTTACAGCAGTACGCCACCGCCGATGACGTGATGGAAAAGCTGGTGGAGGACTACAAGCTGGAAAGCTATCCTTTCCACTGGCAGAGGGTGCTGGGCGGCATCCACTACGAGATGCAGCAGCAGGCGTTCTCCAACGTCAACAACTTCGTCATGGCCGAGAATGTCAGCGAAGTGACCGTGGCGACCATCAAGGAGAACAGCCTGACCATGCCCGGTGTGGAGATCGTGGAGACCAGCACCCGCAGCTACGATGAGGGCGGCATCATCCCCCATGTGCTGGGCCGTGTGGGCAAGATCACCGCCGAAAAGTGGAAGGTGACCGACGAGAACGGCCAGACCACCTACCCTCTGCGGGAAAAGGGCTATAATATGAACGACATGATCGGCGTGTCGGGCCTCGAAGCCGTCTACGAAGACGAGCTGCGGGGCAAGGACGGCGTTGAGACCATCACCCGCAGCTCGGACGGCGTCATCGTGGGGACTGCGATGACCACCGTGCCGGAGCCGGGCCATACCGTACAGCTCACCATCGACAGCGCCTTCCAGCAGGCGGTGGACAGGGCGCTGGCCAAGAACATCGAGATGATAAACAGCACCTACAACAACAGCAGTTCTGCCAAGGCTGCCGCCGGTGCGGTGGTGGTCATCAGCACCAAGGACGGCAGTGTGCTGGCCGCCTCCAACTACCCCAGCTACGACCAGAACCTCTTCGCCACCCAGTACAGCCAGTACAGCTCGGACCCGGGCCTGCCCCTGCTCAACCGCGCGTTGCAGGGCCTGTACACCCCCGGCTCCACCTTCAAGCCTGCGGTGGCGGTGGCGGCGCTGGATTCCGGCGTCATCAACCGCTCTTCCACCGTCTACTGCAACGGTGTCTATACCTATTATGACGACTACCGCCCCAAGTGTACCCGCCACGGCCACAGCGGCAACATCGACGTCATCACGGCCATCAAGTGGAGCTGCAACATCTTCTTCTACGATGTGGGCCGCCGCACCACCAGTGACGTCTACGACGCCTACGCCTACAAGATGGGCCTTGGTACCCGCACCGGCGTGGAGGTCAACGAGGCCACCGGCCGCCTGACCACAAAGAAGGACTCCAACTACATCGCCTCACTGGACGTCCAGGCCGCTATCGGTCAGGGCAACACTGTCGTCACCCCCGTCCAGCTGGCGACTTACGCCGGCACGCTGGCCAACCGGGGGGTGCGCTACCGCACCCACTTCGTCAAGGCCATCCTCGACACCAACACCGGCAAAGTCCTGCAGGAGACCCAGCCCGAGGTGATGGACGTCGTCGAGGACCGGGGCGACACCTTCGACCTCGTGCGGCAGGGTATGATCGGCGTGTCGGAGACGGTGTCGGGCCTGAAGAACTACCCCGTCACCATCGCCTGCAAGAGCGGCACCCCTCAGCGCAGCGAGACGTACTACGTCGGCAGCACCCGCAAGCACTACACCAACACCATGATGATCGCCTACGGCCCGGCAGAGGACGCTGAGATCGCCCTCGGCATCGTCATCGAGTACGGCGGCGGCGGCGCCCGCGCGGGCAACCTCGTGGCCGACATCTTCGACGCCTACTACGCCATGAAGGACGGCAGCCTGACGCTGGACGAGACAGGAGCAGGCGAGACGGCTGACACGACAGCTGACGGGCAGGATGCTGTGCCGGAGACGGTGGAAAACAACGACGCCCTTGCAGACGACACAGCTCCCGCAGAGCAGCCCGCCGCCTGAGCGATGGTGCGTGGATTTGGCAGAAATCTATGAAAAATTAGAACTTTTGCTCGAAAAACAGTTGTAAAAAGACGGAAACTGTGATACTATGATATGTGCAAGATGATTGCCCCAGACAGGGGCGCGGGAAAAGGAGAGGTTGACCGATGACGATTGCACTGATTGCGCATGACTCCAAAAAAGAGCTGATGGTACAGTTCTGTACGGCGTACTGCCGGATTTTGAGCCAGCATAAATTGGTGGCAACCGGTACGACCGGCAAGATGATCGCCGAAGCCACCGGCCTGCAGGTGCAGCGCTTTCTGGCGGGCGTACAGGGCGGCGACCAGCAGATCGCGTCCCGCATCGCCTGCAACGAGGTGGATCTGCTGCTGTTCTTCCGCGACCCCATCAACGCAAAGCCCAGCGAGCCGAATGAGATGACCCTGCTGCGCCTGTGCGATGTCCACAACATCCCGATGGCCACCAACATCGCCACCGCTGAGGTCCTGATCCACGGCCTCGAGCGCGGCGACCTAGACTGGCGCGACATCGTGCATCCCCAGAACTGATAGAAACAACAAAAATCCCCTGTGCTGCGGCACAGGGGATTTTTTGCATATCAGAGCTTGAGAGCTGCTGCCATCTCTGCCACGTCCTCCGGGGCGAAATCGCCCAGCGGCAGGATGAGGCGGCTCAGGACCTCGGGCGGGAGGGCGGCAAGCGTTCCGCTCTCGTCCGGTGCGCCGCTCTCGGGGGCGAACAGGTGGCTCATGCCCTGTGCGTCTGTCTCGATGCGGGCGTAGCGGCCGGAGGCAATATACTGGATGCCCAGCTTGTCGGCGGCAGTGAGCAGGGCCGCGAAGCGGGCGGCTTCGGCATCCTGTCCGGCCAGAGCCTCGGCGTTGAGGGTGACGCACTCCACGTCCAGCTTCTTTGCCAGAGCTTTGGCTGCGTCCACGGCGGCGTGTTCTTCGGGGGTGTCAGCCAGCCGGACGACCGCTGCCGCCACGGCGAAGCCCTGCTGCTGCAGGATGCGGACGGCCACGCCGCTGCGCACACTGCCGCTCAGGCCCATCAGGACCCGGTCCTGTTCTTCGTAGGTGTCAAACCCGTTCCCGGGCAGAAAAGCATCGTTCATCGTCCCTGTCTCCCGCCATGTGCCTGGCTCTGGGCGACCGCAAGCTGGTCGCAGCGTTCGTTCTCCGGGTGGCCTGCATGGCCTTTGACCCAGACGTAGGTGAGCTTGTGGCGGGCCTCCTGCTCCAGCGCCTGCTCCCAGAGGTCGGGGTTCAGGGCAGGGGAGCCGTCGGACTTTTTCCAGCCCCGGCGCTTCCAGCCCCTGGCCCAGCCCTTTTCCAGCCCATTGATGACGTACTGGCTGTCGGAGCACAGCCGCACCTCGCAGGGCTCCTTGAGCTGGCGCAGCGCCTCGATGAAGGCCGTCAGCTCCATCCGGTTGTTGGTGGTGGAGGCGTCGCCGCCGCTGAGCTCCTTTTCGTAGACCTTGCCGTTAAAGCGGTAGCGCAGCACCGCGCCCCAGCCGCCGGGGCCGGGGTTGCCGCTGCACGCGCCGTCGGTGTAAACTTCGACCTGTTTCATGCGTCTCTCCTGCATCATGTTTGTAGTACCTATTATTTAGAGCCATTTTGGCCCGTCTGTCAAGGGGCAGGGCATAATTTGCCACCGCCCGGCCCAAGCTTGGAATTGACAAAAGAGGCGAGAAATACTATACTTGTTGCAACGAAATGCGTATAGGGGCGCGCCGTGGGTGCGCTCACAGCGTTCCTGCCGAAGCGCCGCGGTCGCATCGAACAGATGGACTGGATGGGCAAGAGGCTTCCTGCAGAACCAACAGCGTGGCATGAAAACAACGCTGATAAAATGATTTCTATACGATGCATCCGACGGAAGCAGATGCGTTTTTATGCTTCCCTTAATGCAGGGCAGGCTGTCTTCCGGGGCAGACCTGTGCTTTGCTGATTGAATTTTTGGAGGTTTTCGATGGCACAGACAAAAGAACAGAACCACGCTCCCGCTGCGGCCAATGCGTCCGGCGAAAAGCGCCCCCGCAC
>NZ_CABVEW010000014.1:0-81206 GCF_902497445.1 Faecalibacterium sp. Marseille-P9312 | reverse complement strand
CGCTCAGCACGCAATCGCTTGCGTCCTGTGTGAATTACTTTGTTTGGAATTGTTTAACGTGTTTTTCCAACACGAAAATAGGTTCCGTTACAAGTTTTTCGATATTGTTCAATTTTCAAGGTCCTGTTTGCGCCTCAGCCAAGCGGCTGACAGCTTGTTCATTTTATCACAGAAGTGATTTTTTGTCAAGCTCTTTTTTCGAAGTTTTTCGTGATTCGGATTTCTCCGGCGAACTTGGAGCATTCTCAGTTTCTCGGCGCTGACCGGAACTTTCGGACGTCTATTGGTTCTTTTCGCTTTACTTCCAGCTGGGACTCAGAAGTCATTCTTTTGTCTCAGCGCTTGGCGCTCAAGTATAATACCATACACCGGGCCGGATGTCAACACCTTTTTGCAAGTTTTTTCAGGTTTTTTCGCGCTGACTCAAATCCGCTTCATCCTCTTGGATTCTTCAGGCAAAGTCTTTTGTCTTTTATAATGTATTATATAAGGGGGCACAGTATAGACAATGGCCTTTATTACCCTGCGGAAAGCACTACTTCCTTTGTGCAGATTGTCAAGAGGTTTCGTCTCAAATTTTGTTCCGGAAATTTTCCTCTATTTTTGGCGAAAGCTACAAAACACAAAATGTAGTGGTTCTTCCATTGACATATCACTAAATAGTGATATGATAGTACCAACGACCAATGAGAGTTGCGGGTGCCTCTTGTATCAGGAGACACCCGTTCACACTGTATACGCGAAACAGGAGGAGCGCTATGAAGATCATCAAACGCAACGGTGCGGAAGTGCCTTTTGATATTACCAAGATCATCACCGCTGTCACCAAGGCCAGCGATTCGGTAGGCGGCAAGGCCCGTCTCTCCCGGGAGCAGATCACTGACATCGCCGCAGCTGTGACCGACCAGTGTCAGGCACTCAACCGCGCTGTCAGCGTGGAAGAGGTACAGGATATGGTGGAAAACCAGCTCATGGACATCAAGGCCCATGACATCGCCCGCCACTATATCACCTACCGCTATATCCAGAGCCTCAAGCGCCAGACCAACACCACCGACGAGCGCATCCTGAGCCTCATCGAGTGCCAGAACGAAGAAGTCAAGCAGGAGAACGCCAACAAGAACCCCACCGTCAACAGCGTCCAGCGCGACTATATGGCCGGTGAGATCTCCAAAGACCTGACTGCCCGCCTGCTGCTGGACCCGGAGATCGTTAAGGCGCATCAGGAAGGCCTTATCCACTTCCACGACTCCGACTATTTTGCCCAGCACATGCACAACTGTGACCTCGTCAATCTGGACGACATGCTCCAGAACGGCACCGTCATCTCCGGCACCTATATTGAGAAGCCCCACAGTTTCTCCACCGCCTGCAACATCGCCACCCAGATCATTGCACAGGTGGCTTCCAACCAGTATGGCGGTCAGAGCATCAGCCTGACCCATCTTGCCCCCTTCGTGGACGTCTCCCGCAAGAAGATCGCTGCCGAGGTCGAGGCCGAGATGGAGGGTCTGGATGTCTCTGACGAGCGCAAGCGTGAGATCGTGGAACGCCGCCTGCGCAGCGAGATCAACCGCGGCGTCCAGACCATCCAGTATCAGGTCGTCACCCTCATGACCACCAACGGCCAGGCCCCCTTCATCACCGTGTTCATGTATCTGGGCGAAGCCCGCAATGCGCAGGAGAAAGCTGACCTCGCCATCATCATCGAGGAGACCATCCGTCAGCGCTATCAGGGCGTGAAGAACGAGGCCGGTGTCTGGATCACCCCCGCCTTCCCCAAACTCATCTACGTGCTGGAAGAGGACAACATCCACCCCGGCGACCCCTACTACTACCTGACCGAGCTGGCTGCCAAGTGTACCGCCAAGCGGATGGTCCCCGACTATATCTCCGAGAAGAAGATGCTCGAGCTGAAGGTAGACAAGAATGGCGAGGGCCACTGCTACACCTGCATGGGCTGCCGCAGCTTCCTGACCCCCTATGTTGACCCCGAGACCGGCAAGCCCAAGTATTATGGCCGCTTCAATCAGGGCGTCGTGACCATCAATCTGGTGGACGTGGCCCTCAGCTCCGGCGGCAACTTTGATAAGTTCTGGAAGATATTCGACGAGCGTCTGGCCCTCTGCCACCGTGCTCTGCAGGCCCGCCACAAGCGCCTGCTGGGTACCCCCAGCGACGCCGCCCCCATCCTGTGGCAGTACGGCGCACTGGCCCGCCTCAAGAAGGGCGAGAAGATCGACAAGCTGCTCTTCGGCGGCTACTCCACCATCAGCCTCGGCTACGCCGGCCTGTATGAGTGCGTAAAATATATGACCGGCAAGAGCCACACCGACGCCGGCGCAAAGCCCTTCGCCCTCAGCGTGATGCAGCACATGAACGACAAGTGTAACGAGTGGAAGAAGGCCGAGAACATGGACTACTCCCTCTATGGCACCCCGCTGGAATCCACCACCTACAAGTTCGCCAAGTGCCTGCAGAAGCGGTTCGGCATCGTACCCGGCATCACCGACAAGAACTATATCACCAACAGCTACCACGTCCATGTCTCCGAGCACATCGACGCATTCACCAAACTGAAGTTCGAGAGCGAGTTCCAGAAGCTGTCTCCGGGCGGTGCCATCAGCTATGTGGAAGTCCCCAATATGCAGGACAACCTCGAGGCGGTCATGAGCGTGCTGCAGTTCATCTACGACAACATCATGTACGCCGAGTTGAACACCAAGTCCGACTACTGCCAGTGCTGCGGCTACGACGGCGAGATCAAGATCGTCGAGGACGACGGCAAGCTGGTGTGGGAATGCCCCAAGTGCGGCAACCGTGACCAGAACAAGCTGAATGTCGCCCGCCGCACCTGCGGCTATATCGGCACCCAGTTCTGGAACCAGGGCCGGACGCAGGAGATCAAGGATCGGGTGTTGCACTTGTGACCCTCTCAGGCGCTTCGCGCCAGCTCCCCCAGAGGGGAAAGCCATTGGCAAGCTACCCAAGCACAAAAAAATTGCAAGGCAAAGCAGCGTGCTCTGCTTTCAGGTCTGATTTATGAACTACGCGACTATTAAATATTACGACATCGCCAACGGGCCGGGCGTCCGCACCAGCGTCTTCGTTTCCGGCTGCCGCCACCACTGCCCCGGCTGCTTCAATGAGGTGGCATGGGATTTCGGCTATGGCCAGCCCTTCGACAAGCCCGTCCGCAACGAGGTGTTCGCCTCCTGCAAGCCGGACTATATCACGGGCCTCTCCCTGCTGGGCGGCGAGCCGATGGAGCCGGAGAACCAGCGGGAGCTGGTGACCTTCGTGCAAAATTTCAAAGCCCTTTACCCGAAGAAAACGGTCTGGTGCTACTCCGGCTACACCTGGGAGCAGCTGACCGGCAAAGTCCCCTGCCATGCGCGGTGCGAAGTCACCGACGAGCTGCTGAGTCTGCTGGATGTGCTGGTGGATGGCCGCTTCGTGGAGGCTGAGCACGACATCTCCCTCCGCTTCCGGGGCAGCCGGAACCAGCGTCTGCTGGATGTTCCCAAGTCCCTCGCCGCCGGGCAGCCGGTGTGGTGGCAGGACGAAAAAGTGTTCTCCACCCATACGATGGAATGATAAATAAAAAGCGCAGATTTTCCACAACGAGCCTCTCCGCTCGTGGAAGATCTGCGCTTTTTTCTTATTCTCTGCTTCCCACCATATCCTCAATGGCCCGCAGGAACGCCATGCCATAGCGGGCGGCTTTCTTTTCGCCGACGCCGGTGATGTTCAAAAACTCATCCATGCTCAGGGGCTTGCTCTGGACCATCTCGCGGAGGGTCGCGTCGCTGAACACCATGTAGGCCGGAACATTCTGCTTCGCTGCAAGACGCTTGCGGAGGGCGTAGAGCGCGGCCAGCAGCTTCTCGTCTGCCTCGCTGAGGTCGCCGCCGACAGCAGCACGGCGGGCCGACAGCCGCCGGGAGTTGGCCGCAGCCCTCTGCTTCGCGGCGGCAGCGCGCTGTTCCACCTCCTGCGCGTTCTGCTCGGCAAAGAGGCAGCAGGAACAGTTGCCGCATTTTTCAGGTGCGGCCTCGCCGAAATAATTCAGCATGAACCGCCGCAGGCACTTCTGGGTGGTGGAGTAGAAGGTCATATACTTGAGCCGCTCTTCCGCCTTGCGGGCGGCCTCGGCCTTGACGTCGGCGGGCAGGCCGTTGTCCGCTTCCATCTCTTTGTCGATGAAGAAGCGGATGGTGCGCACATCCGTACCGGAATAGAGCAGGATGCAGCGGGACGGCAGACCGTCGCGGCCCGCGCGGCCCGCCTCCTGATAGTAGCTCTCCAGATCCTTGGGCATATTATAGTGGATGACGAACCGGACGTTGGGCTTGTCGATGCCCATGCCGAAGGCGTTGGTCGCCACCATGATTTGAACGCGGTCGTAGAGGAAGTCGTCCTGATTCTTCCGCCGGGTGTCCGCATCCAGCTTGGCATGGTAGGCCGCTGCCCGGATGCCCCGGCTCTGGAGCAGGCGGGCCGTCTCGTCCACCTGCTTCGTGGTGCTGCAATAGACGATGCCCGCGTTGTCGCCCTCCCGGAGCACAAGGTCCAGCAGCTCCTTGGGCTTCTGGCTGGGCAGGGCGCGGCGCGTCTCGAAGTAGAGGTTGGGCCGGTCGAAGCCGGTCGTCACCTCATAGGGCTGATGGAGCTCGAGGTGGCTGCGGATGTCGTCCCGCACCCGGGCTGTCGCCGTGGCCGTGAACGCGCCCACCACCGGGCGATTCGGCAGGCTGTCCACGAACTCCTTGATGCGCAGATAGCTGGGGCGGAAGTCCTGCCCCCACTGGCTGATGCAGTGGGCCTCGTCCACCGTCACCATGCTGATGAGCTTTTCCTGTGCGAAGCGCTGGAAGCCCGGCATTTCCAGCCGCTCCGGAGCCACATAGATGATCTTATACCATCCCTCCCGGGCGCGGCGGAGCATAAGGGCCTTCTGGTTGTCGGTGAGACTGTTGTTCAGGAAAGCCGCCGCCACCCCCGCCTGCACCAGCGCCCCCACCTGGTCCTTCATCAGGCTGACCAGCGGCGACACCACGATGGTGATGCCCGGCAGAAGCAGGGCCGGCACCTGATAGCAGATGGATTTGCCCGCACCGGTGGGCATCACCGCCAGCACATCCTGCCCGGCAAGCAGCCGCCGGACGATGTCCTCCTGCCCGGGGCGGAAACTGTCGTAGCCAAAAACTTTTTTCAAGATAGAATGCGGGTCTGCCATGGGTGCCTCCTGCGTTTTTCAAATCTGTATCCGTATTATTATAGCACAGCCCGGCCCGAAATGGTATCAGACCGCTCTTCTGTCGTCGTTTTTTGGCAGGTATTTGCTGGTGTTCCTAGCTTTTTGTGCGCGAAAATGCTATAATAAGAACACATATCTCCATCTCCGGCCCATTTTGTTCTGAACATGGCCGGGCAAGCACGATAAGGAGCTTATTTTATGCAACAGAAACTCATCACCTTTGCCGTCCCGTGCTACAACTCGGCGGCATATATGCGCCACTGCATCGAAACGCTGCTCTCCGCCGGGGAGCAGGCCGAGATCATCCTCGTGGACGACGGTTCCGTGAAGGACGAGACCCCGGCTATCTGCGACGAGTACGCCGCCAAGTACCCCACCATCGTCAAGGCCATCCATCAGGAGAACGGCGGCCACGGCGAGGGCGTCAACCAGGGCATCCGCAACGCCACCGGCCTCTACTACAAGGTCGTGGACAGCGACGACTGGCTGGACACCGACGCCCTCCAGAAGGTGCTGGCTCGCCTGCACACCCTCGTGACCCGCGGCACTGCCCCCGACCTCATGATCTGCAACTATGTCTACGAGCACACCGAGGACGGCACCCGCCACACTGTACGGTACACCAACATCTTCCCGCAGGAGCGTCTGTTCACCTGGATGCACGTCGGCCACTTCCGCCCCGACCAGAACCTGCTGATGCACTCGGTCATGTACCGCACGGAGGTGCTGCGCAAGTGCGGCATGGTGCTGCCCAAGCATACCTTCTACGTGGACAACATCTTCGTCTACCAGCCTCTGCCCTTCGTCAAGACCATGTATTATATGAACCTCGACCTCTACCGCTACTTCATCGGCCGGGCCGACCAGAGCGTCAACGAGAGCGTCATGGTCAAGCGCGTGGACCAGCAGCTCCGCGTCACCAGGCATATGATCGACTGTCAGGACCTCGACGCCCTCAAGGGCGAGAAGAAGCTGCGGGCCTATATGCTCCACTACCTCTCCATGATGATGGCCGTCAGCGACATCTTCCTGCTGCTGGACGGCAGCGCCGAGGCCAAAGAAAAGCAGAAGGGCCTGTGGCAGTATCTGCGCGAGCACACCAGCGCCGCAGTCTACCGCTCCATCCGCTTCGGCTTCGGCGGCGTGACCAACCTGCCCTTCCCCAAGGGCGACGCCATCGTGGTGGGCGGCTACCGCATCGCACGGAAGATCTTCAAGTTCAACTAAATTCACGATTGTTGCATACAACAGGGCCGCTGCCTGCGCAGCGGCCCTGTTTTTTTGCCTTTTTCGGTCATTTGTTAAGGAATCTTCAATTTTGCCGCCTGAAAATGGGTCTGGGCGCTGCGGCGGGCTTCGCGCTCAACCAGCTGGCGCTGACCGCCGCCGGCGAGATCATCCCCGAAGGCCGCACCAATGCCCGTATGGCCAACAAGCCCGAGTTCCCGGTCTCCCTCGACTAAGTCTGCCTATGACAAACGGCACTCCGAACTGCTTCGGAGTGCCGTTTCTGTTTGCTTTACTTCAAGATGACTTCACCATTTTCGGCATCCACCGTCAGGCTGCCGCCCGCTTTCAGGGTGCCGTCGATGATGCGCTCGGCGGCGGGGTCCTCCACGGCCTTGCGGATGACGCGGCGCAGGTCGCGGGCGCCGAACTTGCCGCCCTGGCTTTTGGCCACGAGGGCAGAGAGAGCCGCCGGAGTGTAACTGTAGGCGATGCCCTTGGCTTCCATGCTGGGCTTGTACTCATCCAGCATGAGAGCCGCGATGCCTTCCAGCGTCTGCTGGCTCAGCGGCTTGAAGGCGATGACATCATCCACACGGCCAAGGAACTCAGGCCGCAGGAACTGGCTCAGAGCCTTGCGGGTCTTTTCCTCACTCAGCTGCTCCTCGCTCTTGTTGAAGCCGAGGCCGGAGGTCGTCTTGTCGCTGCTACCGGCGTTGGAGGTCATGCAGATGACCGTATTGGAGAAATCCACCGTCCGGCCCTGTGCATCGTTGATCTTGCCTTCGTCGAGGATCTGGAGCAGGATGTTCATGACGTCGGGGTGGGCCTTTTCGATCTCATCGAACAGCACCACGCTGTAGGGGCGGCGGCGCACCTTTTCGGTGAGCTGGCCGGCCTCTTCGTAGCCCACATAGCCCGGAGGCGAACCGATCATGCGGGACACCGCATATTTTTCCATATACTCGCTCATGTCGAGACGGATGAGCGGGTCGGGGCCGTCGAAGAGCTGGTTTGCCAGCTGCTTGACCAGCTCCGTCTTGCCGACGCCGGTGGGGCCGACGAAGATGAAGCTTGCGGGACGGCGGCGGCCCGACAGGTCGGCGCGGCTCCGCTTGACGGCCTGTGCCACCAGATGGACGGCCTCGTCCTGACCGATGATCTTCTTTTTCAGCTCGGCTTCCAGCCCGGCCAGCTTGACGAACTCCGTCTCCTGGATCTTCACCGCCGGGATGCCCGTCCACAGCTCAATGACCTTGGCCACATCGTCCATGGTCACTTTGATCTCGCTGGCAGCAGCCTGCTTTGCGGGCAGCTCTGCCTCGAGCTTGGCGATGCGGGTCTTCCGCTGGGCCACCTGCTCGTAGTCAATGGCCTCATTGACGTCGGAGGACTCCATGTCCGCCTCTTCCTGCTTGAGGCCGTCCAGCTCCTTCTGCATCTCGAGATACTCCGAGATGACCGGGTGGGCGAGATTGCAGCAGGCGCAGGCTTCGTCCAGCAGGTCGATGGCCTTATCGGGCAGGTAGCGGTCCGTGATATACCGCTCACTGAGGGTGACGATGGCGCTCAGCACATCGGCATCCACCTGCACATGGTGGTGCTCCTCGTAATACTTCTTGATGCCGTTCATGACGGCCAGCGTATCGGCCACGCTGGGCTCTTCCACGCGGACAGGCTGGAAGCGGCGCTCAAGAGCCTGGTCCTTCTCGATATACTTGCGGTACTCGTTGAAGGTGGTGGCGCCGATGACCTGTATCTCACCGCGGGAGAGGGCAGGCTTGAGGATATTGCCCGCGTTCATGGCGCCCTCGCTCTCACCGGCGGAGGTGATGGTGTGGATCTCGTCAATGAACAGGATGATGTTGCCGGCGGCCTTGACCTCACTCAGCAGGCCCTTGACCCGCTGCTCGAACTGGCCGCGGAACTGGGTGCCGGCCACGAGGCTGGTCAGATCCAGCAGGAAGATCTCCTTATCCTTCAGACCCACAGGGACATTGCCCCTGGCGATTCGCTCCGCGATGCCCTCGGCGATGGCCGTCTTGCCGACGCCCGCCTCACCGATGAGGCAGGGGTTGTTCTTCTGGCGGCGGCTCAAGATCTGGATGGTGCGGTAGATCTCGCGGTCGCGGCCCACGATGTCGTCGAGCTGGCCCTCCCGGGCTTTGCGGGTCAGATTCTCACAGTAGGTGTCGAGGAATTTGCGGCGGGGCGGCTTCTTTCCGTTCTTCTGGGCCTTTTTGCTGTTTCCGGCGTCGCCCTCCGCCTTGACGCCCAGCGGGAAGGTAGCGCTGGAGCCAGGGACAAGGTCGTCGTCCCCTTCGTTCTCCTCGCCGTCCATGGGCTGGCCCATATTCATCATGAGGGAGAGGGGGTTCGCATCCCCCATCTCATCCATCATGCTCTCCATCCGGTTTTCCATGTTATCCATGTCCTCGTCGGACATACCGAACTGCTTCATCAGGTCTTCCACCGGCTTGATGTGCAGCTCACGCGCACAGTGCAGGCAAAAGCCCTCATTTTTCATCTGGCCGTTCTCCATCCGCTGGACGAAGATGATGGCCGGACGTTTCTGACAGCGATTGCAGACCATATAGGTTCCTCCTAAAGCTCCCCTTTACAGGAAGGGGTTGAACAGATTGAATGCTTTATAGTAAAGGCTGCTGCTCATGACCGTATCGTTCAGGACGGTCAGATTGCCGCCGGTGATGACGATGACGGCCCACACCACACAGAGCACCAGATAGATGTCCATGGTGCTGGCGACACAGCCGGTGACCCAGCCCAGCCAGCGGTTGACGGTGCCGATGACCGGCAGCCGGTTGACAAGGCCCAGCACGGTGACCAGCATACTCACCAGCATCCGCAGCAGGGCAAAGACCACGAAAAAGAGCACGACCGAGATGACCGGCGTGAGCAGCGGAGCCAGCACCTTCTGGACGATGGCGTCCGCCAGCACCACGGCGTTGTCGCTGAGCACAGCCGAGATGGAGCGCTCGCAGGTCTCCACGATGGAGGCGCGGAAGCTCTCGGGCAGAAAGCCCGCGTACTTGTCCGCGATGCCGGTCAGGTCCACGACCCCTCCGGCCGAGATGCTCTCGGCGATCTGGGTGCGGAAGCTCCCGGCCAGAAAGCGCTGGAACACCTCGGCAGCGGCCCAGCCCGAAAAGACCCGGGCGCCCACGAGGCTGAAGACATTCCCGCCCAGCTGGACACTGGCTGCGAGAAAGCCCTTGCGGGCATAGCGCACAGCCAGAAGCAGCCAGACCACGGTACATACTATATCAAAAAGAAATGACGGATTCTTGAACATATCTTGTTTTCCTTATTATGTATTGCTTTGAGCGTTGTTTTCCGCCGCAGGCGGGGTCAATCCCTGCACCGTATTGCCGCAGAAGACCAGCAGCTGCCTGCGGTCGGCCAGCAGACCCTGCGGGCGGGCCGAAAGGCTCTGGGTCCACTGGGAGGTGCCGTCGGTGGAAAGGCACTCCACCCCTGTATCGGTGAGCAGATAGAACTGCGCACCAGAGCGGACGATGCGGTTGGACGCCTGCACCTGCGTGGTGTTCTCGACGCCGAGGTCACGGCCCAGCATCACGGCCTGACAGAGCTGGCCGGAGGCCAGCAGAAGGGCAGTATTGCCTGAAGCGTCCACCGAGATGTCGCGGAGGGTCTGCCCGGTAAAGTCATAGGCTGCCCGCTCTCCGCCCGATGCGTTGTAGAGGACAGCGCGGCTGTCGCAGACGGCCAGGATGCTCTGGGAACCGGTCCAGCTCAGCCACTGAGCCGCGCCGCTTCCGCTGCCCACCAGCAGGGGGTCACCCTGCGCCAGGGTGACGACATAGAAATTCGTGACCATCTGGCCGCCGTTCACCGTCACCGCCGCCACTGCCAGCCGCCGCCCATCCGGCGAAAAGGCCAGCCGCAGCGGGGTGCCGTCGGTGATGGTGAGGCTCCAGCTCAGCAGCTGCTCCATTGAGGACGAGTAGACCCGAAGCCGGGCCGCGCTGCCGGGGTCCTCTGTGACGACGGCCAGTGTGCCGTTGTCGGCCATGGCACAGAGGGTGATGCTGTTCTCCATCGTCTTGGTGTAGAGGTTCTGGGTCCGGCTCTCCACCCGCAGCTCATTGCCCGAGCGGTTGTAGAGCACAAAGCGGTTCTTGCCCACAGCCAGCGCAGGGCGGGCGTAGCCGCTCTGGATGGAGTTGAGCCGGGTGCCGGTGCGGGACCAGACCACGCACCCTTCCTCGCCCAGCTCCACAAAGCTGCTGTTCATGGCGGCCAGCTGTTTCACCTCCATGACGCCGGTCTGCTGGGGCCAGCCCGTGCCGGGGAAGAGCAGGATGCGGGCGGTGTCGGCCCAGTCCTTGGCCATGGCAACAGAGCTGCCCACGATGCCGGTGGTGAACAGCACCACCAGCGTCAGCGCCACGACGATGAGTGCCGTGCGTCGGATGCGCCGGTTGCGCACCCGCTCGCGGGCCTGCTCGAGGTATTCGACCCGTCCCGCCGAAAGCGGCTCGTCCGACACAGGCCGGGGGCCGCGCTGTCTTTTTCTCATACTCTCCTGTCCCTTCGTGCAATGACAGTGCTCCCAAAGGGGCGTTTCCCCTCCGGGAGCATCGGTCATGTTTGCGTTATTCTATGGGCGTGTCGTAGTCCACGCTCTTGAGGAAAAGCCCTTTCGCCGCCAGCGTCGGCCCGGCGTTTTTGCGGTCGCGGCTGGCGAGGATGCCCGGCACGGCCTCAGGCGCAAGACGCCCCGCGCCGGCCTCACAGAGGGTGCCTGCAAGGATGCGCACCATGTTGTAGAGGTAGCCGTCCGCCGTCACCGTGATGTCGATGTCGTCGCCCCGGCGCTGGACGTCACAGGCCGTGATGGTGCGCACGGTGTCGCCGTGAGCCGCAGCCGAGCTGCCCGAGGCGCAGAGGGCGAGGAAATCGTGCTTTCCCACAAAATACTGCGCCGCCTGCTGCATCCTGTCCGCGTCCAGCCGCCCCGGCACTTTGGTATAATACCGCGCGGCAAAGGGCGAGTCGATCGGACTGTTGTGGATGCGGTAGAGATAGGTCTTGGTGTGGGCCGCATAGCGGGCTTGGAAATCGTCCGGCACCACCCGCGCTTCCAGCGCCCGGATGTCCGGGGGCAGATGCTGGTTCAGCGCCAGCGGCAGCTTTGCCGCCGGGATGTGGGTGTCGGCGTGGAAGTTGAGCATGAAGCCCAGCGCGTGGACGCCGGCGTCGGTGCGGCTGCAGCCCTTGATGTCGGGCCGACAGCCCAGCACTGCCTCCAGGGCGTCCTGAAACGCAGCAGCTACGCTCCGCCCGTTGGGCTGCACCTGAAACCCGCAGTAGTTCGTGCCGTCGTAGGATAGTTTTAAGAGATAATTCATTCTGGCTCTCCTCATAAAGGCTCTCCCTTTGGGAGAGCTGGCGCGAAGCGCCTGAGAGGGCAAGGATGCTGACAAAGATCCATAATCCCTGCGATAACATCGCTCTGCCAAAGGCTTCTGTCTATCGCTGCATAGCGGCACTTTCGCTCCTGGCTTGCCCTCTCCGTCATCGCAAGCGATGCCACCTCTCCCAAAGGGAGAGGCTTTGCTCTTTTTTAGAAATTCGGGAACACCAATCTCGAAGCGAGGATCGCCGCAAAACACGCAATGCACACTGCAAGGTCGATGTAGTCCTGCTTTTCGCACCGCAGCACCTTGAGGCGGGGGCGGCCGTCGCCGCCGCGATAGCAGCGGCCCCCCCTGGCCGTGGCCCGCTCGTCGGCGCGGCGGGAAGCCGAGATGAACAGCGGCACCAGCACCGGGACCAACGCCTTGATGCGCTCGGTCATCTTGCCGTTGTCCAACTGCGCACCACGGGCTTTCTGGGCGTTCATGATCTTGTCGGTCTCCTCGATGAGGGTAGGAATGAACCGCAGCGCGATGCTCATCATCATGGCCAGCTCATGCACCGGGAAGTGGAGCCTGCCAAGAGGCTTGAGCAGCTGCTCGATGGCGTCCGTCAGGACGATGGGACTGGTGGTGTAGGTCAAAAGGCTCGTGCCTGCGATGAGGGCCATGACGCGCACCGCCATCAGTACAGCATACCGGATGCCCTCCGCGTAAACGGTCAGAAATCCGAGCTTGACCCCCGGGTCGCCCTCGCCCGAGAAAAAGAAGGGGTTCAGCACCGCCGTAAAGACGATGATGGGGAAGATGGGCTTCAGGCTCTTGAGGATGAGCTTGAAGGGGATTTTCGCCACTGCGTACATCGCGGCGAGGAAAATCAGCGAAAGCGCAAGGCCCAGCGGGTTGGACGCCGCAAAGAGCAGCACGATATACAGGATGGTCAGCACCAGCTTGAGCCGGGGGTCAAAACGATGGACGAGGCTGTTGCCGGGGAAGTGCTGGCCGATGGTAATATCTCTCAGCATCCGGCTGCACCCCCTTTCTGTTCTTCATTCCGGGGTAAGACGAGGGTCTCCCCTGCATCCCGCCGGGCTTTTGCCGCCAGGATCATCTTGACGGCGTAGGGGATGGTGTAGACGTCCGCCGGGACGTCCACGCCCATCTCCCGCAGCTTGAGGAAGATCTTCGTCACCTGCGGCACGGAGAGGCCCAGTTCCAGCAGCTCGGGAGCGCGGGCAAAGACCTTCTCCACCGTGTCGTACATGGCGATCTTCTTCCGGCTCATCACCAGCACCTTGTCGGCGTACTTGGCAATGTCCTCCATGCTGTGGGAGACCAGAAGCACCGTGGTGCCGGTCTTTTTGTGGTAGTCCTTCACCTCGGACAGGATCTCATCCCGTCCCTCGGGGTCGAGGCCGGCCGCAGGCTCGTCCAGAACGAGGATACGGGGCTTCATGGCCATGACGCCCGCCACGGCTACGCGGCGCTTCTGTCCGCCGGACAGCTCAAAGGGACTGCGCTCCAACAGCGCTTCATCGAGGCCGACGAATTCTGCCGCCTCGTGGACGCGCTTATCGACCTCCGCCTCGTCGAGGCCCATATTCTTCGGGCCGAAGGCGATGTCCTTATAGCATGTTTCCTCAAAGAGCTGGTACTCCGGGTACTGGAACACCAGACCCGTCAGGAACCGGAAATCCCGGATCTTTTCCGGCTCGGCCCAGAGGTCGCGGCCATCAATGATGATCTTGCCGCTGGTGGGCTTGTTCAGACCGTTCATGTGGGTGATGAGGGTGCTCTTGCCGGAGCCGGTGGCTCCGATGATGCCCACGAAATCGCCCTCTTCCACCTCAAAGCTCACGTCGTCCAGCGCGGTGACTGCGTTCGGCATACCGGGGTTGTAGACATAGCTCAGGTGTTCTACTTTGATAATACTTGCCATGTTTCCGTCCCCCCTCACTTCAGCAGCTCATACAGAGCCTGTGCGCACTCGCCGGTGTCGATGATGCCCTCGGGCATGGGGATGCCGGCCTTGACCAGCTCATCCCGCAGCTCTGCGGCCTGCGGCACGTCGAGGCGGAGAGAACGGACTTTTTCGGTCTGGCTGAACACCTCTTTCGGGGTGCCTTCCATCACCACATTGCCCTGGCTCATCACCAGCACACGGTCGGCCTGCGCGGCCTCTTCCATGTAGTGGGTGATGGACACAACGGTGATGCCCAGATCCTTGTTGAGGTGGTGGATGGTCTGCATCACCTGCTCACGGCCGCGAGGGTCGAGCATGGCGGTGGCCTCGTCGAGGATGAGGCAGTCGGGACGCATGGCGACGACGCCCGCAATGGCGACGCGCTGCTTCTGGCCGCCCGAGAGGTTGTGGGGTGCGCGCTCCCGGAACTCGTAGATGCCCGCCATCTTCATGGCGTCATCGACGCGGCGGCGCATCTCTTCCGGCGGAACACCGAGGTTTTCCAGCGCGAAAGCCACATCTTCCTCTACCACCGTGGCGACGATCTGGTTGTCCGGGCTCTGGAACACCATGCCCACGGTCTGGCGGATGTCATAGAGCTTGTCATCATCGGCGGTGTCCATGCCCTCGACGTACACCTTGCCCTCCTCCGGCAGGAGGATGGCGTTGAAGTGCTTGGCAAGGGTGGATTTGCCGCAGCCGTTTGCGCCCAGCACGGCCACGAACTCGCCCCGCCTGACCTGCATGGAGACGCCGTTGAGCGCGTAGCCGGGCTGCTCCGAGTCGTAGCGGAACTTTAAGTTTTCTGCTGTCAGTATCGTTTCACTCATTTGTTTTCTCTTTCTGGTGGTGCGCCCCTCTGAAAGGGGCTGTACCCCATTCTTTAAGATTCTTTGTTGAAGCTTTCTCGCTTCGTATAAGCCTCTCCCTTTGGGAGAGGTGGCACCGAAGGTGACGGAGAGGGCAAGGATGTCAGCATGGAAAGAACTGCTCAGCGATAACTTCCCTCTGACAAAGGCTGCTGATCATCGCTGTAAAGCAGCCCTTGAGTCACGGGCTTGCCCTCTCAGGCGCTCACGCGCCAGCTCTCCCAAGGGGAGAGCCTTTCAGCGTCATTCTTCCCAAATCGCCGTCGCGCCGCAGGGGACGACGCCGCCGGTGGCGGAGACGGGCAGGCCGATCTCGTCGCAGCTGGTCTTTCCGCCAAAGCGGGGGATCAGCGTCGTCTTGAGCATATACTCCATGACGGCGGGCGAAAGGCCGGTGGTGTAGCTGTTGACCGCAAAGAAGAGCGGCTTGTCGCTCAGCACCTCTTCGCACTGACTGATGAGGTCGTAGATGCAGTCTTCCAGCTTCCAGATCTCGCCGCCGGGGCCGCGTCCATAACTCGGCGGGTCCATGATGATGCCGTCGTAGGTGTTGCCGCGGCGCTTCTCGCGGGCGACGAACTTGGCGCAGTCGTCCACCAGCCAGCGGATGGGCCGGTCGGCGAGGCCGCTGGCTGCGGCATTGTCCTTGCCCCATGCGACGATGCCCTTGGAGGCGTCCACATGGCAGACGGTAGCGCCCGCCGCCGCACAGGCCAGCGTTGCACCGCCGGTGTAGCCGAAGAGGTTCAAAACTTTAATGGGCCGGCCTGCGGCGCGGATCTTCCTGGCATACCAGGCCCAGTTGACGGCCTGCTCCGGGAAGACGCCGGTGTGCTTGAAGCCGGTGGGGCTGACGATGAGGGTCAGCTTATCCTCCCCTTCTCCACAGGTGATCTTCCACTTTTCGGGCAGACGGCGGCGGTACTCCCACTCGCCGCCGCCCTGATTGGAGCGGTGGTAAACGGCGTCCGCCCTGGCCCAGAGGGGGCTCTGCTGGGGCGTCTTCCACACCACCTGCGGGTCAGGCCGGACAAGAAGCGTCTCGCCCCAGCGTTCCAGCCGGTTGCCGTCGGTGGCATCCAGCAGCTCGTAGTCTTTCCATGTATCTGCAGGGCGCATATGCGTCCTCCTTCCTGCTTTTTATCTCTATCTTAACCTTCGATGATCCGCTCGTTGATTTTATCCACGATGCGCTTGGCGCACAGGTCGATGGCCTCGAGGTCCTGCCCCTCCACCATGACGCGGATCTTCGGCTCCGTACCGGAGACGCGCACCAGCACACGGCCCATGTCCATCAGCTTCTGCTCCTCGTTCTCGATGAAGTCGGCCAGCACCTTGTCTTCCTTGTAGGCGGCCTTCTGGGCGGCATTGGCCGCCACATTCACCAGCACCTGAGGGTACTGGGCGTAGATGCCGTTCAGCTCACTCATCTTCTTGCCGCTCTTGGCCAGCAGCTTGAGCAGCTTGCCGGCGGTCAGCTCACCGTCACCGGTGGTGGTGTGGTGGAGAAGGATGACGTGGCCGCTCTGCTCGCCGCCGATGGCGTAGCCGTTCTCCCGCATGTTCTCGAGAACATAGCGGTCGCCGACAGCGGTCTTCTCGGTGCGGATCCCCTGGGACTCCATAAACTTGATGAAGCCCAGGTTGGACATGACGGTGACGACCGCAGTATTGCCGTCCAGACAGCCCTTTTCCTTCATGTTCATGGCCAGCAGGGCGATGATCTTGTCGCCGTCGATCTCCTGACCCTTCTCGTCGCAGGCGAGGCAGCGGTCTGCGTCGCCGTCAAAGGCGATGCCGCAGTCAAAGCCGCCCTCGACGACGGCCTTTTCCAGATTGTCCAGATGGGTGCTGCCCACACCGGCGTTGATGTTCTTGCCGTCAGGCTCCACGCCGATAAAGGTACACTTTGCGCCCAGACGGGGGAACAGCTGCCGGGCTGCTGCTGCGGAGGCACCGTTGGCGCAGTCGATGCAGACGTTCAGGCCGGACAGGTCGCCGTCGATGGACTCATACAGGTGGTCGGTGTAGTCCTTGATGCCGTCGGTGCGGCAGGTCACGCGGCCCACATCCTCGCCGGTGGCCAGCTTGAGGCCCGCGCACTGATTGTCGATATAGGCTTCAATTTCGTTCTCCACCTCGTCCGGCAGTTTGTAGCCGGTGCCGGCGAAGATTTTGATGCCGTTGAATTCCATCGGGTTGTGAGACGCCGAGATGACCACGCCGGCGTCGGCGTTATACTTGCGCACCAGATAGGCCACGGCGGGAGTGGGGACGACGCCCAGACTCTCGACGTCCGCGCCCACGCTGCACAGACCGGCAGTCAGGGCAGCCTCCAGCATATCCCCGGACTGGCGGGTGTCCTTGCCGATGAGGATACGGGGCTTATGGCCGGTGCTGCTGGTCAGCACGGCGGCAGCGCCGCGTCCGATGAGCATCGCCATCTCACAGGTCAGGTCTGCACCGGCCACGCCGCGCACACCGTCGGTACCAAAATACTTTCCCATAGTAAATACCTCACTTAAAATAAGCTCTGCTGTCCATTGTCCTCGGCGCTGTCGCTCTCAGGCGCTTTCAGGCCGAGATGCTCATAAGCCAGCCGGGTGGCACAGCGGCCCCGGGGCGTCCGGGTCAGAAAGCCCATCTGCATCAGGTAGGGCTCACACAGGTCTTCCAGCGTCACGGCCTCCTCGCCGAGGGCTGCGGCCAGTGTTTCCAGACCCACCGGGCCGCCGTTGTACATTTCTATGATGGCGCGGAGCAGGCTGCGGTCCAGTTCGTCCAGACCCAGCGCGTCCACGTCCATCCGCTTGAGGCTCAGCAGCGCCACGTCCCGGTCGATGATGCCGTCGCCCAGCACGGTGGCAAAGTCGCGCACACGCTTGAGGAAGCGGTTCGCCACACGGGGCGTGCCGCGGCTGCACTTGGCCAGCTCATAAGCACCCTCGGGGGTGATGGGCTGATCGAGGATGCCCGCCGAGCGGATGATGATATTGCTCAGCTCGTCGGGGCTGTAGAGCTCCAGCTTGAGTAGCACACCGAAGCGGTCGCGCAGAGGGCCGGTGATCTGGCCCGCACGGGTGGTCGCACCCACCAGCGTGAACCGGGGCAGATTGATGCGGATGCTCTGGGCGCTGGGGCCTTTGCCTATCATAATATCCAGCGCATAGTCTTCCAGTGCCGGGTAAAGCACCTCTTCCACCTGCCGGGAGAGGCGGTGTATCTCGTCGATGAAGAGGACGTCGCCCTCCTGCAGATTGGTCAGCAGGGCAGCGAGGTCGCCGGGCTTTTCGATGGCCGGGCCGCTGGTGATGCGGATCTGCACCCCCATCTCGTTGGCGATGATGCCCGCCAGCGTCGTCTTGCCCAGGCCCGGAGGGCCGTAGAGCAGGATGTGATCCATAGGCTCGCCCCGGCGCTTGGCCGCTTCGAGATAGATTTTCAGGTTCTGCTTGACCTTTTCCTGTCCGATGTAGTCCTCCAGATGCTGGGGGCGGAGGTTGTTTTCCTCGCTGTCCGCCGCCGTCATCCCGGGCTGCATCATTTTTGCGCCATAGAGCGCGGTATCGTCCTGCATCGTTTACCTCCTGCCCGCCATGCTGCGCAGCGCCAGCTTGATGATCTCTTCCACCGGGAGCGTGCCGTCGATCTTGGAGACGGCCAGTGCGGCCTCGCTCTGGCTGTAGCCCAGCGACACCAGCGCGGCAATGGCCTGCCCCGCCCCCTGTGCGGCGGCGGTGTCCGAAGCAGCGCCCGCCACGTTTTCCAGGTCGATGCCGGCGGCAAAGCCTTTGGCGACCTTATCTTTCAGTTCCAGCACGATCCGCTGGGCCAGCTTGGGGCCGACACCGGACGCGGCCTTGAAGGCTTTGTGGTCGCCCGCCGAGATGGCCAGCGCCACACGGTCGGGCGCCATAACGCTCAGGATGGCAAGGCCCACTTTCGCGCCCACGCCCGACACCGAGGTGAGCAGCTCGAAACAAGCCTGCTGCTCCTCGCTGGCAAAGCCGTAGAGGCTGACGTCGTTCTCGGTGACGTTCATCACCGTATAGATGGTGGCTTCGTTCCCCACGCCGGGCAGCGCACCGGCCACGCTGGCCGGACACTGGGCGTAGTACCCCACGCCGCCGCAGCAGATGACCACAGCGTTCAGGGTCTTTTTGATGATTTTTCCGGTTAAGCTGTATATCATAGTAACAACCTCAAATCGGCCCCGGCACACGCCGTGCAAAGCGGTTGAGCTGGCTGCCGTTGGTGTGGCAGAAGGTGATGGCCATCGCCAGCGCGTCGGCGGTGTCGTCGGGCTTCGGGATGGCGGGCAGATGCAGCAGGATGCGGGTCATCTCCTGCACCTGCTTTTTCACGGCTTTGCCGTAGCCGGTGACGGCCTGCTTGACCTGCATCGGGGTGTACTCGTAGATGGGCAGGCCCGCCTGCGCCGCCGCCAGCAGGATGACGCCGCGCGCCTCGGCCACGCCGATGACGGTGGTCTGGTTGTGCTGGTAGAACAGCTTTTCGATGGCCAGCACCTCCGGCTGCGTCCGCTCGATGACGTCCTTGACACCCGCATACACCTCGTCCAGCCGCCGCTCGAACGGCACGCCGGCGTCGGTACACACCGCGCCAAAATCCACCGGTGCAAAGCGGTTTCCCGTGTAATCCACCACGCCCCATCCCACGATGGCGTAGCCCGGGTCGATGCCCAATACTCTCATTCTGCGATACCTTTCCTATTGTAATCATCTTATTATAGCACACCTATAAAAAAGGGGCAACGATAACCTTTTAACTCCCAGCCTTCGCCCGCTTTCCCGCCCCTCCGGCAGAGGCGTCCCGGCCAGCCCCGGAAGGATTTTTTGAAGATTTTTGCAAAAAGGGCTTGATTTTTATTCCATCCTATGCTATCATAATTGAGCTGACTACAGCAAAACAGAATATGGACGGTTAGCTCAGCTGGTAGAGCATCTGCTTGACGTGCAGGAGGTCACAGGTTCGAGTCCTGTACCGTCCACCATACAGTTCGTACTCGAACCCGATTCTCTATGAGAAAGGGTTTGGGTACGTTTTTTGTTTATCGGAAGTTCTGCGGAAGGACTACACAGAGCATTAAACGAGCAAAGGCAGGGTATCACTATGACGGTGGTATCCTGCCTTTTGTTTTGCGGGATCAAGGTCGCTTTGTGCGAACTTGATCGCCATCTATATGGCGCATTGATGGCAATTGCTGCGTACGTGCGTACCGGGAGCCTGTACACCTCTGGCAAGGTGTAACACACTAGACTTTGTTCCAAAGTCCGTGTTCTAAGGGGTCAAGCCCCTTAGAATCCCTGCGGATCGTGTACGCACGTACGCAGAAAAATGGCAAAATTTCACTATATCGGGGTGTTCTTTCATGGTGGAGTGTGGTATACTCGGCTTAGCCCAGTAAATCGGAAGTTATGGAGGTACTTTATGAACGAGAGAGAAAAAATTATCCGATTATGGTTTGATATGTGGATTAAGAAAGCAGATTTAGGAATTGACAATATTTTTACAGATGATGTTGTATATACTGAGAGTTGGAGTCCTAAATATGAAAACCGCAAAACGGTAAAGCACTGGTTTGACGAATGGAATACACGCGGAAGTGTTCTTGTCTGGGAGATTAAGCAATTTTTTCATCAAGGCAATCAAACAATCGTGGAGTGGTATTTTAAAAGCAAAATGAATAATGGAAATGTTGAAGAATTTGACGGAATATCTTTAATTGTATGGACACAGGATAACAAAATAAAATCATTAAAAGAGTTTGGTTGCAATCTTCATAATTACAATCCATATCGAGATAGTGATATTCCCGTATTTCGAGAAGAAAAAGCAAATTGGTTTTGAGAGGACTATAAATTCCAGTTTGCCGTACTCGTTCCAGCAGGGTTTGGGGCAGGCACGCCCCAACAAGAAGCTGTCCCAAAGTGGCAAGAATTTTCAAGAATTGAAAATTTGTGGCCACGGGACGATTCTTGCTCTCACCTTTTTCGCTGCGTTTCGCAATTTTCACATTTCAATCTGCTCGCAGATTGTTGACAAGCTGCGCTTGACCCGATACTATAAAGGCAAGTCGAATACGCGCCAAGGAGGTGCAACCATGACCGCCGTGATCTACGCCCGCTATTCATCCGACAGCCAGCGTGAAGCGTCCATTGAGGGACAGCTGCGCGACTGCAAGGACTACGCCGAGAAGAACGGCATCACCGTGGTCGGCACCTACATTGACCGTGCCTACTCTGCCAAAACGGATGACCGCCCAGACTTTCAGCGGATGATCAAGGACAGCGGAAAGAAAATCTTCGACGTAGTTCTGGTCTGGAAGCTGGACCGCTTTGCCCGGAACCGATTCGATGCCGTGAACTACAAGTACCAGCTGGAAAAGAACGGTGTCCATCTGGTGTCTGTCATGGAACCCATCTCGCAGGGGCCTGAAGGCATTATGGTGGAGAGTATGCTGATTGGCATGGCGGAATACTATTCCGCCGAACTCGCCCTGAAAGTGGCGCGCGGTGAGCGCGAAAACGCCCTCCAGTGCAAGTACAACGGCGGTGTGGTGCCGCTGGGCTTCACCATTGGCAAGGAGGACAGGCTGTACCATATCGACCCGGAGACGGCTCCCATCGTGCAAGAGATCTTCACCCGGTACGCCGACGGCGAACCGGCTGAGAAGATTGCAGCATCCCTGAATGAGCGCGGCCTGCGTACCCGCACCGGGAAGCCGTTCGTAAAGAACAGCTTCTTCCAGATCTTCCGCAACCGCCGCTACATCGGCGAATACCGCTACAAGGACATTGTGACGCCGGGCGGCATTCCGGCTATTGTTGATCAGGATTTGTTCGACCGGGTGCAGCAGCGTTTCGAGCAGAACAGGATCGCCCACGGTCGGCCTGCAAAAGAGGATGTGAGCTATCTGCTGACCACTAAGCTGTTCTGTGGCAAGTGCGGCACCCTGATGGGTGGCGAAAGCGGCACCAGCCACATGGGAAACACCTACTATTACTACAAGTGCGGCAACGCCAAGCGCCACGGCAAGGCGCACTGTGACCTGAAGGCTATCCGCAAGGAGCCGCTGGAACGGTTCGTGGTGGACACCGCCATTAAGGTGATCTTCAGCGATGAAATTATCGAACGGCTGATAGATTTGGTCATGGAAGCCCAGCAGCAGGAGAACACCCGGCTGCCTGTTCTGAAAGAGCAGCTCCGGGATACGGAGAAACGGCTCGCAAACCTTCTGGAAGCCATTGAACAGGGCATCCTGACCTCGACCACCAAGCAGCGGTTGGACGAGCTGGAAGCCCGGAAAGAAGCCCTGAACACCAGCATTCTGGAAGAAGAGCTGAAAAAGCCCGTCCTGACCCGTGAGTGGATTCGGTTCTGGCTTGAAAAATTCCGCAAGGGTGACGTGGGCAGCACGGAACACCAGCGGCAGATCATTGATACCTTTGTCAACTCGGTCTACGTCTTTGATGACCGGGTCGTACTCAATTTCAACTTCACGGATGATGCCAAGACGGTTACCCGTGAAGAGGTTTTAGGTTCGAGTGCTGTGGACAATGCTCCACCAAAACAAGAGCCTCTGACTTGGGTCAGGGGCTTTTTTGTTGCGTCACCCACCAACCCACGTCAGAGCAGGACGGTACAGGACTCGAACAGCAGCGGAGCCGACCACCGCCTGCGGCGGAAACAGGGAGGCGAGGCTGGGGCCGCGTTCTGATTTTTCAAGGCCCCGTCAAGGGGCTGCGGAAAAATCAGCAAACGCAACTCGTCAGGGCCGCGCACCTCAGCTACAGCTTCTGTAGGAATGTCTACCAAGAAAGCACCGCCTGCCGGAGCACCGTTTGCAGAGCCTCGGTTCATGCAGTACCGGACAGGAACAATGTACGTCAGAGCCATTCGTAAAAAGCAAAGGCAGGGTATCATCGTGGCGATGGTATCCTGCCTTTTGTGCTATATGGCGCATTCTGGGGCAATCGCTGCGTACGCAGGAAAAAGGGCAAGCTCTGACATATAGGGGTGTTCTTTTCTTGGCGGGTGTGATATACTCGGCTCAACAAATCGGAATTTGTTGAATTTAGCAAGGTATAAATTTCTATGAAATGAAACCTATAAAAATTGTACGGATATTGTAGGGTAAGAAAAGAAATCTTCCTCTATACTAAAATAAACTGAACGAAAGGGGGAATCAAAATGAATATTATCAAGTCGTTTAACAATACGATTGATTATCTTGAAACAGTTCTTGATGATGAAATTGACGAAAAGAAAGTAACTCAGTTATCCGGATACTCTTATTCGATGTTCAGCCGCTTGTTTTCTATTCTAACCGAAACAACACTCTCAGACTATTTGAGGAGCAGAAGATTGACGGAAGCAGCCATGATATTAAGAGATACGGACGAAAAGATTATTGATGTTGCATTCAAATTCGGATATGAGTCATCAGATTCATTTGGAACAGCATTTAAACATTTTCATGGATTTACTCCTTCGGAGGTGAGAAATGGGAAACCATTCAAATTAGTTTCACGAGTGCAACTAGCACTCAGTGTCAGAGGAGGAAGAAGCATGAATATTACAATTCAAAAGAAACAAGCCTTTGCAGTCGCAGGGGTAAATGAACAAAGCATCAATTCATCATTATGTCCAAGTGTCTGGGATAAGCTGTATGAAAAATATAGCCACGATGAACTTGCAAGTTTGGGAAGCGGTCAAAGTATGGGCGTTTGCCATGATGTGGAAAATCCAAGCACAATAAATTATATGGCTGGTTATATCGTTAATGATGTAGACAAAGCCACAAGTATGGGCTTAGATGTTTTGGAAGTGGAAGAAGCAGAGTATGCAGTTGTAGAATTAGTAGGAAGTGTTCCGGAGTGCATTCATAACGGGTGGAAATATGCAATGGAAGTATTCTTCCCTGAGCATGGCTATGTTCACTCAGGAAAACCTGACTTTGAATATTACTATGAAGGTGATATGCACAGCAAAGACTACAAAATGGAACTTTGGATTCCGATAACTAAAGCTTAAAAACCGGCTTGTCGAGCTGGAAAATTCCAGTTTGCCGTACTCGTTCCCAGCAGGGTTTGGGTCCGCCATCTGGTAAGAGCCATCCGCTTCGGCGGATGGCTCTTGTTGTTTTATCTGGCGCTTTACCGGGG
This sequence comes from Faecalibacterium sp. Marseille-P9312, assembly GCF_902497445.1. Lineage (NCBI taxonomy): Bacteria > Bacillati > Bacillota > Clostridia > Eubacteriales > Oscillospiraceae > Faecalibacterium > Faecalibacterium sp. Marseille-P9312. Next base: position 57,300 of record NZ_CABVEW010000014.1, on the reverse strand, counting down.
TGTATGATATACTCAGACAGACAAAGGAGAAGAAACATGAACTACTACACCGCCCCCATGGAGGGCCTCACTGACCGAATCTGGCGTCAGGCGCACCAGCGCTGGTTCGGGGCGCCCGGCGCGCCTGCCCGCTATTATGCCCCCTTCATCTCCCCGCCCGAGAACCGGGTGCTTATCAAAAAGAAGATGGCAGAGCTGGACCCGGCGGCGAACCCCGGCGCACCGGTCATCCCCCAGCTGCTGGCCAAAGACGGCGCTCTGGCCACCTGGATGATCGGCGAGCTGCGGAAGATGGACTACACTGAAGTCAACCTCAACTTCGGCTGTCCCTCCGGCACTGTCACCGCCAAAGGCAAGGGTGCCGGGATGCTGCGCGACCTCTCGAAGCTCGAAGCCTTTCTCGACGAAGTCTTCTCGCAGGCCGAAGGCCCCATCTCGGTCAAGACCCGGCTGGGCGTCACCAGCCCGGAGGAGTTCGAAGCCATCCTCGACCTCTACGACCGCTACCCCATCTGTGAGCTGACCATCCACCCCCGGGTCATGCGCCAGCTCTACCGGGGCGAGGCCGACCGCACCGCTTTTGCAAAATATCTGCCCCACTGCCGGATGCCCGTCTGCTACAACGGCGACATCACCACACCGGCCCAGCTGAAAGCACTGGAAGCGGAGTTCCCGAACCTCTCCGGCATCATGGTGGGGCGGGGCATCATCGCCGACCCGGCCCTGCTGCGGCAGGCTGTGGGCGGTGCGCCCGCCTCGAAGGAAGAGCTGCGGGGCTACCTCGACGAGCTCTACCACGGCTACACCGGGGCCTTCGGCATGGCCAGCTGTGCCGTCAGCCGGATGAAGGCCCACTGGCACTACCTCATCCAGCGGTTCGAGGGCTCCGAAGCTTTCGAGAAGCAGCTGCGCAAGGCCCGGGAGGGCTGGGAGTATGAGGTGGTGGTGAACCAGCTGTTCACTCTGCCGCTTCTATGAGCCTGTGAGCAGCGCGAGGCTGAGAGGTTTATAAAACAAAAAGCCTGCCGTCCCGTAGGACAGCAGGCAAAAGGCGGAGATTCTCAGACGTTCAGATAGCTGCGCAGCATAGCCTGCAGCAGGTCGTCACGGTCCACTTTGCGGATGAGGGAACGAGCCCCCTTATAAGTCGTGATATAGGTAGGATCTTCGGACAGGATATAGCCCACCAGCTGGTTGACGGGGTTATAGCCTTTTTCCTTGAGTGCGTCGTACACCTGCTGCACGACTTCATGGATCTCGATGTCCTTCTGATCGTGGATGGAGAAAATGGCAGTTGCGTCGCCCACGAAATACACCCCCTTAAATAACTATGATTTATTGTACACGACTTGCGGCAAAACTTCAAGTTTTCCCAGTGAGATTTGCACATTTTGCTTAAATTTTTCCGATTTTATCATGCAAATCAGCAAAGCTGTTTTTGTAGAAAAGAGGCATATCATGATATACGGCATCGGCTGCGACCTCTGCGACACTGCCCGGATGGCAAAAAGCCTCGGCGGCCCCCATGGCTCCACCTTTGCGGCCAGAGTCTTCGGCCCGGCGGAGCGGGAGGCGCTGGGGCTTTCGGAGGGAAATTCTTCCCCCCTCAGCGCCCATAAAGCCGCCAGTGCGGCGGCGGATTTTGCCGCGAAGGAAGCCTTCCTCAAAGCGGCCGGCACCGGCCTTGCAGGCCCCTTTGCGCTCTGTGAGATAGAGGCCGTCCGGCTGGAAAGCGGCGCGCCGGAATACCGCTTTTCGGGCGGCAGCGCCCGGTGGATGGACGAGCGCCATCTGAGGGCGAAGCTTTCCCTCAGCCACGACGGCGGCATGGCGCTGGCCTTCTGCATTCTGGAAACGGAAACCTGATTTTCTCTTCTGCATACAATGAGAGCAAGCTGCCCGCGTGTGCATAGCCTGCCCCCGGCCTGTCCATAATAAGGCCAGAGGACGGCACCGCGCACCACATAGCGGGCCTCCCAGTATGCAAGGAGGGAGTTTTCATGGAGGTACACAGAGGAGAAGTTTTCTACGCCGACCTTTCGCCCGTCGTCGGCTCCGAGCAGGGCGGCGTCCGCCCGGTGCTCATCGTGCAGAATGAGATCGGAAACCGGCACAGCCCCACGGTCATTGCAGCCGCCATTACATCCCGGCTGGACAAAGCCCGGCTTCCCACCCACATCAACATCCGGGCCGAAGATACGGGCCTCGCCAAGGACAGCGTCGTGCTGCTGGAGCAGATACGCACGCTGGATAAACACCGCCTGCGGGAGCGGGCCGGCCAGATCACTGCCGAGGACCAGCGCCGGGTGGACCAGGCGCTGGATGTGAGCCTCGGCCTGAGCTCCTATTAAAACAAATGACCGCCCCCACGTTTTGTGGAGGCGGTCATCTGCTTTTTTATTGGAAGTTGGATGGTCACTCAGATCTCTGGACGCTGTCCTCTGCGTCGTGGAGCAGGGCATACTCACGGATCTTTTTCAGCGTCTGCTCGCTCAGGATATGCTCTGCCTTGCAGGCATCCTCGGCAGCGACATCCTCGTCCACGCCCAGCTGCACAAAGAAATGGGTCAGCAGGCGGTGGCGGCTGTAGATGCGCTCTGCGATCTCGCGGCCCGGCTCAAGAAGGGTCAGGTTGCCCTCGCCATCCACCGCGATATAGCCGTTCTCCCGCAGCTTCTTCATGGCAATGCTGACGCTGGCCTTGGTATAGCCCAGCTCGTTGACCACGTCGATGGAGCGCACACGGCCCATCCGCTGGGTCAGCATAAGGATAGTCTCGAGATAATCTTCTGCGGATTGGTGGATCTGCATGTTATCGGCCTCCTGCCTCGTAAATTCCCTGTCCGGGGCACACAGGCGTTCCGGTCCGGTTTGTTATAGAATACCACATTCCGTACCGTGTTGCAAGCCATTCGCAGTAAGTTTGTCTATTCAAACCAAATTTACCCCGCGCAATTTCGTCACTTTACCGTCTCGAGATAGGCCGCCGGGCCGGAAGTGTAGAGGTCGCCGCCGTGGGCGTCGAGGATGACCGTCAGGGGCATTTTTTCCACGGTCAGACGGCGGACGGCCTCACAGCCGAGGTCGGGCCACGCGATGACTTCCAGCGTCTTGACGCTCTGGGCCATCAGCGCACCGGCACCGCCCAGCGCAGCCAGATAGACCGCGCCGCTGCGGACGACGGCCTCTTTGACGGCGGCGTCCCGCTTGCCCTTGCCGATCATGATTTTATTGCCCAGGTCCAGCAGGCGGGGGCTCATGGCGTCCATCCGTCCGCTGGTGGTGGGGCCGGCGGAGCCGATGACTTCGCCCGGGCGCTCCGGCGTGGGGCCGACATAGTAGATGGCGCTGCCCTCGAGGTCAAAGGGCAGCTTTTCGCCCTTGTCCAGCGCTTCCAGCATCCGCTTGTGGGCCTGGTCGCGGGCGGTGTACACCACACCGGACAGCAGCACGGTATCGCCCGCTTTCAGGGGCGCGAGGTCTGCCGCCGTGCAGGGAGTTGTCAGTTCGTATTGCATTTGCATTCTCCTTTAGCGTCCTGGCCCTCTCACAATGCGGCACTTGCCCGCCGGGTGACATGGCAGGAAACATTCACGGCCACCGGCAGACCGGCCACATGGGTGGGCATCTGCTCGATGGCGAGGCCGAGGCAGGTGGTCCTGCCGCCGAAGCCCTGAGGGCCGATGCCCAGCTCGTTGATGGCCTTCAGAAGCTCTTTCTCGAGGTCAGCGTAATAGGGGTCGGGGTTCGGGACGTCCAGCGGGCGGAGCAGAGCTTTCTTGGCGAGATAGGCCACTTTATCAAAGCTGCCGCCCACGCCGACGCCCAGCACGATGGGCGGACAGGGGTTGGAGCCGGCCAGCCTGACCGTCTCGATGACGAACTTCTTGAAGCCCTCCACGCCGTCGGCGGGCTTGAGCATCTGGATGCGGCTCATGTTCTCGCTGCCGAAGCCCTTGGGGGCGACGGTGATGGTGCAGCCGTCACCGTCCACCAGATGCACCGTGATGGCGGCGGGGGTGTTGTCGCCGGTGTTGCCCCGGCGCAGCGGGTCGGCCACGATGCTCTTGCGCAGATAGCCGTCGGTGTAGCCCCGCCGCACGCCCTCATGGATAGCAGCCTCAAAGCTGCCGTCGATGTGGATGTCCGTCCCCAGCTCCACGAAGACGCAGGCCATGCCGGTATCCTGACAGATGGGCAGATCCTCTTCTTTCGCCGCCGCGAGGTTCGACCAGAGCAGGTCAAGGGTGTTCTTTGCCAGCGGCCAGGGCTCTTCGGCCCGGGCCTTGTCCAGTGCTTCCTGCACGTCCCGGGGCAGGCGGGTGTTGGCCTCGATGCAGAGGCGGGCCACGGTGTCTGTAATTTGCTGCGCGGAAATGGTTCTCATAGGAGCTCCCTCCGTTTACAGGCGGGCCACGCCGCTCTCGCGGGCAGCTTTTGCCACAGCGTTCGCCACAGCCTCGGCCACCCGGGGGTCGAAGGCACCGGGGATGATGTTCTCTTCGCTGCGGTCATCGTCGGTGATGAGGTCCGCAATGGCGTAGGCGGCGGCCAGCTTCATCTTGTCGTTGATGTCGCGGGCGCGGACGCTCAGAGCGCCCTTGAAGAGGCCCGGGAAGCAGAGGACATTGTTGACCTGATTCGGGAAGTCGCTGCGGCCGGTGGCCATGACCCGGACGCCGCCCGCCTTGGCCTCGTCGGGCATGATCTCGGGGGTGGGGTTGGCCATAGCAAAGACGATGGCGTCCTTGTTCATGGTCCTGCACAGCTCGGTGGTCAGGATGCCGGGCTTGGACACGCCGATGAAGACGTCTGCGCCCGCAAGAGCTTCTTTCAGGCCGCCCTTGATCTGGCGGGGGTTGGTCACTTCGCCCAGCCAGTTCTTGTGGGCCTCGGCGCTGTTGCAGCCCTTGTACAGGGTGCCGAACTGGTCCACGGCGATGATGTCCTTCGCGCCGGCGGTCATCAGCATCTTGATGATGGCCGTACCGGCAGCACCGGGACCGTTCAGGACGATGTGAACATCTTCCATCTTCTTGCCCACCACCCGCAGGGCGTTGATGAGGGCAGCGGTGACGACGATGGCCGTGCCGTGCTGGTCGTCGTGGAAGACGGGGATGTCCAGCTCACGCTCCAGGGTCTCTTCGATCTCAAAGCACTCGGGGCTCTTGATGTCCTCGATGTTGATGCCGCCGAAGGTGGGGGCGATGGCCTTGCAGGCCGCGATGACGCTGGCCGCGTCGTGGGCGTCGATGCAGATGGGGAAGGCGTCCACGCCGCCGAACTCCTTGAACAGCACAGCCTTGCCCTCCATGACCGGCAGACCGGCCTCGGGGCCGATGTCCCCCAGACCCAGCACGGCGGTGCCGTTGGAGACGACCGCCACCATATTGCTCTTGAAGGTGTACTTGTAGACGTCGTCGGGGTTTTCCCTGATCTTGCGGCAGGGTTCAGCGACACCGGGGGTGTAGGCGGTGGACAGATCATCGCGGGTCTTGACCTCCACCTTGCTCACGATGCCCACCTTGCCGTGGTGCGTCTCGTGCATTTCCAGAGCTGCTTTGTTGAAATCCATGGGGTTATCCTCCTAACTTTTTCGCCGGGCATATTTAAAACATTATTATAATAATAGCAAAAGCTCCCCCGCTTTTCCATATCTTTTCCGCCTTTTCGCACTCTCCGGCCCCAAAAGTCCGACAAAGGGCGGGGAGAGTGTGGAAATTTTGCAAAAAACTTTTCTTTTTCATTTTTACCCGATATAATAGAGGTTGTTTTTCGAACCACCGGCAAAATACCGGTCTACCAACAGGAGGGAATTCTTTTGAAGCGTATTTTCACCAAGGCACTCTGCCTTGTCTGCGCCGGCGCTCTGGCGCTGAGCCTCGCTGCCTGCGGCGGCAAGGCCGACAGTGCTGCATCCAGCACGGCATCTTCTTCCGCACTCGGCAGCGCGTCCGACTACGACTACCAGAACTTCAACTACAGCGATGGTCTGGATGAGAAGGGCTACTGGGAGGGCATCCGCGCTCTGGACTATGTGACCCTGCCCGAAGACTTTGCATCCGTCGCCATCAAGCGCTCGGACGTCGAGCCCACCAGCGAGGAAGTGGAGGAGCAGATCAGCGATCTGCTGAGCCAGTATTCCTCCACCGAGCGCATCACCGACCGCGCTGCCGCCGACGGCGACACCGTGAACATCAACTATGTCGGCTCTGTGAACAACGTGGAGTTCACCGGCGGCAGCGCCGAGAACTACGATCTGACGCTGGGCAGCGGCACTTTCATCGACGGCTTTGAAGACCAGATCATCGGCCACAAGCCCGGCGAGACCTTCGACGTCAACGTCACCTTCCCCGACGGCTACAGCGATTCCACCGACGCCAGCGGCAATGCTGTGAAGCTCAGCGGCCAGAAAGCCGTCTTTACCGTGACCCTCAACTACATCAGCGAGAGCGTCCTGCCCGAGCTCACCGACAGCTGGGTGGCCGACAACTTCGGCACCTTCGGCACCCCCAACAACATCTACACCGTGGAGGCCCTGCGCGCCTACTATCAGGAGCAGCTCTACACCTCCAACCTCAACACCGCCGTCATGGACTACCTGCTGGAAAACTCCACCTTCAAGTCCATCCCTCAGCAGGTGATGGATTATCAGGTCAACCAGTGCCTGAACTACTACAGCACGCTGGCGGGCTACTACGGCTATGACCTCGACGGCCTCGTCCAGAATCTGCTGGGCTACGAGAGCACCGACGCCATGCTGGCCCACCTTGAGAGCAATCTGGAAGACTACGCCAAGGAAGCTCTGCTCTACCAGGCCGTGGCTGAGTCGCTGGACATCACCCCCACGCAGGAGCAGATCGACACCTACTCCGCCTATGCGGACACCTACGGCCAGAACTACTGCACCATGGTGGCCCTGATGGACGCTGTCACCAGCACGCTGACCAGCGGCGCTGTCGTTTCCTGATTCGATCCGCACAAAAGAAAATCCCTGCCGATGGCAGGGATTTTCTTTTGCTCATCCTTCAGATAACGTAGTCGTTGCCTGCCTCATCGGGTGCGGCGAGGTCGGCAAGGGTGATCTTGCCAAAGTAGTCCTCAATGAGGTCATCAAGGCCCTTCCACATATCATACGTGCGGCAGCTGCTCATCCGGCGGCAGGGAGCCGCGCCCTGTGCAAGACAGCTCACCGGTGCAAGGCTCCCCTCGGTGAGGGTCAGGATCTCGCCCACAGTGTACTGGTCAGGCTCGCGGGTCAGACGATAGCCGCCGCCCTTGCCGCGCAGGCCCTCGAGGAAGCCGTTCTGCACCAGAACCTTGAGGATGTTTTCGAGGTATTTTTCGGAGATCTCCTGCCGGGCGGCGACCTCTTTCAGCGGGACATATTTTTCAGAGCGGTGCTCAGCCAAATCTATCATCACACGCAGCGCATAGCGCCCTTTGGTGGAAACGATCATAGACATTCCTTTCTCTTCTTTCCTGTTATTATTGTGATGCAGCCGGGTCAGCTGCGGAACACACTTCCGTTTATTTTAACCTATTATACAACGGGGTTTATAACTTTTCAATCAGAAATTTTCGATTTTCCATTGACAACCGCCCCAAAGGAAGCTATAATACAGCCAAACCCACAAACCACATTGGTTTAACGGGAATATGAGGGACATCGAGACGGCACCGGCTTTATCCGGTGCAGCCGGGCGCATCGCCCGCAATCGGGAGGTTTACTATTATGAGCAAGATCTATACTTCCGCAGACCAGCTGATCGGCCACACCCCGCTGCTGGAGCTGACCCATATCGAGAAGGATGCAGACCTTTCTGCCAAGCTTCTGGCAAAGCTGGAATACTTCAACCCCGCCGGCTCCGTCAAGGACCGTATCGCCAAGGCCATGATCGATGATGCCGAGGCTTCCGGCAAGCTCAAGCCCGGCTCTGTCATCATCGAGCCCACCTCCGGCAACACCGGCATCGGTCTGGCTGCCGTGGCAGCTGCCAAGGGCTACCGCATCATCATCGTGATGCCCGAGACCATGAGCGTCGAGCGCCGCCAGCTGATGAAGGCTTACGGCGCAGAGCTGGTGCTGAGCGAGGGTGCCAAGGGCATGAAGGGCGCCATCGCCAAGGCCGACGAGCTGGCAAAAGAGATCCCCAACTCCTTCATCCCCGGCCAGTTCGTCAACCCGGCCAACCCCAAGGCTCACATCGCCACCACCGGCCCCGAGATCTGGGACGACACCGACGGCAAGGTTGACATCTTCGTGGCCGGCGTCGGCACCGGCGGCACCATCACCGGTGTGGGCCAGTACCTCAAGAGCAAGAATCCCGGCGTCAAGGTCGTGGCCGTTGAGCCCGCTGCCTCCCCTGTCCTGAGCAAGGGCACCGCCGGTGCGCACAAGATCCAGGGCATCGGCGCAGGCTTCGTCCCCGACGTGCTGGACACCAAGGTCTACGATGAGATCATCGCCGTCGAAAATGACGACGCCTTTGCCACCGGCCGCCTGATCGGCCACAAGGAAGGCGTTCTGGTGGGCATCTCCTCCGGTGCTGCTGTCTGGGCTGCCATCCAGCTGGCAAAGCGCCCCGAGAACGCCGGCAAGAACATCGTCGTCCTGCTGCCCGACACCGGCGACCGTTATCTGTCCACCCCGCTGTTTGCTGAATGATCCTCTCATTCCTTCCGCCCCTGCTGTGGCTTTCCGCCCGGCAGGGGCCTTTTGTTTACCTTCGTGAGACGATATGGTGTGATTTTTTGCATTTTTGCAAACTTTTTGTGAATCCGAGGCTCTTACGGGTTTTGCCTATTGACATTGCAGCGTGTTTGGAGTATATTTTTAGCAGTCGATGAGCTAGAGTGCTAAAACAGCATTCCGGCCCACCGCCTGAATCTCAACTTCCGGTACGAATGGAGGCTTGACTTTATGAATACCAATCAATATACCCAGAAGACCCTTGAGGCTCTGCAGGCGGCCCAGCAGCTGGCTGTGGAGTATCAGCATAACGCACTGGAGCCGGAGCATCTGCTCCACGCTCTGGCGACACAGGAGCAGGGCCTTATCCCCCAGCTGCTCCAAAAGCTGAATGTGGACGCAGGCAGCTTCTCCGCCGCTGTGGCCGAAAAGCTTTCCGCAATGCCCCGGGTGTCCGGCTCTGGCCGTGACCCCGACAAGGTCTATATCTCGCAGGCCACCGACAAGGTGCTGAGCGCCGCCGCCCGCGAGGCCAAGGCCATGAAGGACGACTACGTCAGCGTCGAGCATCTCTTCCTCGCCCTGCTGGACGAGCAGACCCAGAACACCTCCGAGCTGTTCCGCGCCTTTGGCATCACGAAGGATAAGTTCTTACAGCAGCTCACCGCCGTGCGCGGCAACCAGCGGGTGACCAACGACAACCCCGAGGACACCTACAATGCCCTGCAGAAGTATGGTCAGGACCTCGTTGACCTGGCCCGCAAGCAGAAGCTGGACCCCGTCATTGGCCGTGACCAGGAAATTCGAAATGTCATCCGCATCCTGTCCCGTAAGACGAAGAACAACCCCTGCCTCATCGGTGAGCCGGGCGTCGGCAAGACGGCCATCGCCGAGGGTCTGGCCCAGCGGATCGTCCGGGGCGATGTGCCGGAGAACCTGAAGGACCGCACCGTGTTCAGCCTGGACATGGGTGCTCTGGTGGCCGGCGCAAAGTACCGCGGCGAGTTCGAGGAGCGTCTGAAGAGCGTCCTGAATGAAGTGAAGAAGAGCGAGGGCAAGATCATCCTCTTCATCGATGAGCTGCACACCATCGTGGGTGCCGGCAAGACCGACGGCGCAATGGACGCCGGCAATCTGCTGAAGCCCATGCTGGCCCGCGGCGAGCTGCACTGCATCGGCGCGACCACGCTGGACGAGTACCGTCAGTATATCGAGAAAGACCCCGCTCTGGAGCGCCGCTTCCAGCCGGTGCAGGTGGATGAGCCTACCGTGGAAGACACCATCTCCATCCTGCGCGGCCTGAAAGAGCGGTACGAGGTGTTCCACGGCGTGAAGATCAGCGATAATGCATTGATCGCCGCCGCCACCCTCTCTGACCGCTATATCACCGACCGCTTCCTCCCCGATAAGGCCATTGACCTGGTGGATGAAGCCTGCGCCATGATAAAGACCGAGATGGACAGTATGCCCAGCGAGATGGACGACCTCGCCCACCGCATCACCCAGCTCCAGATCGAGCAGGTCAGCCTGAAAAAGGAGACCGACGCTCTGAGCCAGAGCCGTCTGCGCGACCTCGAAAAAGAGCTGGCCGAGCTGCAGGATAAGTTCCACAGCATGAAGGCAAAGTGGGAAAACGAGAAGAACGCCATCGGCAAGGTGCAGTCTCTGCGCGAGCAGATCGAGCAGACCAACGCCGCCATCGAGAAGGCACAGCGCGAATACGATCTGAACAAGGCCGCTGAGCTGAAATACGGCAGGCTGCCTCAGCTGCAGAAACAGCTGGAAGAAGAAGAGAAGATCGCCGCCGCCAAGAAGGAGGACAGCCTGCTGCGCGACCGCGTGACCGACGAGGAGATCGCCCGCATCGTGGCCCGCTGGACCGGCATCCCCGTGGAGAAGCTGGTGGAGGGTGAGCGCGAGAAGCTGCTGCATCTGGACGATGTGCTCCACAAGAGAGTCATCGGCCAGGACGAGGCCGTCACCAAGGTGAGCGAGGCCATCCTGCGCAGCCGCGCCGGCATCGCAAACCCCAACCGCCCCATCGGCAGCTTCCTCTTCCTCGGCCCCACCGGCGTCGGCAAGACCGAGCTGGCAAAAGCTCTGGCACAGGCTCTGTTCGACGACGAGCGGAACATGGTGCGTATCGACATGACCGAGTATATGGAGAAGTTCAGCGTCAGCCGCCTGATCGGCGCGCCTCCGGGATACGTCGGTTATGAAGAGGGCGGCCAGCTGACCGAGGCCGTCCGCCGCAAGCCCTACAGCGTCGTGCTGTTCGATGAGGTGGAAAAGGCTCACCCCGATGTCTTCAACATCCTGCTGCAGGTGCTGGACGATGGCCGCATCACCGACAGTCAGGGCCGCACGGTGGACTTCAAGAACACCGTCATCATCCTGACCTCCAACCTCGGCAGTGACATCATCCTGAACGACCTGGAGCAGCGCCGCGCCGAGGGCTCCAACGAGCTGAGCGAGGACGCCCGCAAGCAGATCGATCTGCTGCTGAAGAGCAAATTCCGTCCCGAGTTCCTGAACCGTCTGGACGAGATCGTCTACTACAAGAGCCTCACCAAGGACGAGACCCGCAAGATCGTGGACCTGCAGCTCGAAGATCTGCGCAAGCGGATGGACGAGGGCAAGCACCTCAAGCTGGACGTCACCACGGCAGCCAAGGACTTCATCATTGATTCCTCTTATGACAGCGTCTACGGCGCACGTCCCATCAAGCGGTTCATCCAGAGCCGTGTGGAGACCCTCATCGCAAAGGCCATCATTCAGGGCAGCTACCCCGAGGGCGCGACCCTGACGGTGGACTACGACGGCACGGGCCTTGTGCTCCGCTAAAAACCGCAGACTTTTTACCTATTTTATCCCTTCTCCTGACAGGAACGCTTGCACCGGCGGGTGGAATATGATATTATAGGCGTTGAACAAAGTGCTTTTCATCGTCGAAGGCAACGGTGGAAAGCACTTTTTGGTTAACATATTATTATAATAAGAAAGTAGAGTTGATTATCCTTTATTATGGACGATGGCAGTATAACGCTCTTGGTGGCGCTGATCGTTCTGATCGCGTTTTCCGCATTCTTCTCCGCCTCCGAGACCGCATTTTCTTCCCTGAACCAGATACGCCTGAAAAGCCGCGCTGACGAAGGCGACACCTCCGCCGCCCGGGTGCTGGCGATGGCCGAGAAGTACGACAAGCTTCTCTCCTCCATCCTCATCGGCAACAACATCGTGAATATCGCCGCCGCTTCCATCGGCACCGTCCTCTTTACCAAGTGGCTGGGTGCGGAGCGGGGCGCCACCACCTCCACCATCGTGCTGACGGTGGTCGTCCTCATCTTCGGCGAAGTGACCCCCAAGACCCTCGCCAAGGAGATGCCGGAAACGGTCGCGACCGCCGTCTCGCCGGTGCTGAGTCTGCTCCTGACCCTCTTCACCCCCCTGACCTGGCTGTTCAGCCAGTGGAAGAAGCTGTTGGGACGCTTCGTCCACAGCAGTGAGAGCGACGCCATCACCGAAGGTGAGCTCATCACCATGGTGAGCGAGGCTGAGAACGACGGTGAGCTCACCGACCGGGAAAGCCAGCTCATCCGCAGCGCCATCGAGTTCGATGACGTGGAGGTGGAGGAGATCCTGACGCCCCGTGTAGACGTGGTGGCCGTGGAGGACGATATTTCGCTGGAAGAGCTTGCGCAGACGTTCGCGGAATCCGGCTATTCCCGCCTGCCCGTCTATCACGACACCGTTGACAACATCATCGGCGTCGTCCATGAGAAGGATTTCTACATCGCCCGTCTGAAAAAGTCCGTCACGATGGAGGACCTCATCGCCCCCACCCTCTACACCACCGGCTCCACCCAGATCTCCCAGCTGCTGCGCACCCTGCGGGAGCAGCACCATCACATGGCAGTCGTCGTGGACGAATACGGCGGCACCGAGGGCATCATCACCCTCGAGGACATTCTGGAAGAGCTTGTGGGCGAGATCTGGGACGAACACGACGAGGCCACTGAGGACTTCCGCCAGCAGTCGGACGGCAGCTGGCTCGTGTCCGGCTCGGCCAGCGTGGACGACCTTTACGAGACGCTGGACCTGCCCGAGGATGAAGACATCGACTCCAACACCGTGAACGGCCTCGTGCAGGAAAAGACCCACCATCTGCCCAAGGTGGGCGATCATTTCCAGCTGAACGACTACGAGGGCGTCGTGACCCGCACGGCCCGCCGCCGCGTCACCGAAGTCCGGTTCACCCACACCGCACCTGCCCCGCAGGACGACGAAAAGGACAAGGACAAGCGCTCTTCCCGTCTGGCGCAGCGCACCGAGGGCCGATAACACTCTATCACACACAAAAAAATCCTCTCCCGATGGGAGAGGATTTTTTCGATCCGGCTATTACTGCTTTTTCCAGCGGCGCATGATGCCCATGCCCAGCGCATAGGGGCCGGTATGGACCGCGATGGTGGAGCCGATCTGCAGCAGGCCCACCTCGCACTGTGCGGCGGGGTACTTGGCACGCAGGGCGGCGCGGGTCTGCATCCAGAGCCGTTTGCCCTCTTCTTCATCGTAGCCGTAGCCCACGATGATGCGGTAGTCGTCCGGCGTGCCGCCGTTGGCGTCCAGATAGTTCATCAGCTGCTCAAGGGCCTTCTCAAAGCTCTTCTGACGGCCCCGGGCCACACCGCCCGAGAAGATCTCGCCGTCCTTGAAGAGGATCATCGGCTTGATGCCCAGAAGATTCGCCGCCCGGCCAGAGACTTTGCCGATGCGTCCGCCCTTGATGAGGTAATCGAGGTTGCCCACCGTGAAGAAGATGTTGTTGGTGGATTTTTCCGCTTCCAGCCAGGTCACCGCCTCGTCCAGCGTGCAGCCTGCGTCGCGGATGGCCACAGCGTTCTCCACCATGGTCGCCTCGGTGACAGTAGCCGCCGCCGAGTCCATCACCTCGATCTTCGCGTCGGGGTAGTCCTCGAGCACCAGCTCCCGGGCGTTGCGGGCGCTGCCCACGCAGCCGCTCATCTTGCCGGTGAAGCAGAGGCAGAGGGTGGGGCGGCCGGCCTCAGCCTGACGGCGGAACACCTCCTCGAAATCCTCGATGGAGGCAAGGCTGGTCTTGGGGTAGGCAGAGGGGTTGTCCACCATGAACTGGTAGAAATCCCGCACAGCGATCTCCTTGCCCTCCTTGCGGTAGTGCTCACCGTCCAGCGAAACATAGAACGGCACGATCTCCACGCCTATCTTCTGCGCCATTTCCGGCGTAAAGTCACAGGCGCTGTCGGTGATGATGTCAAACATTAGCGGCATCCTTCTTTCCGGTGAATTCAGGGTTTAGACCACGTGGTGGATGTATGCCTCACGCTCTGCGCCCACAGAGATATAGGTGATCTTGCAGCCCACGGCCTTTTCCAGATACTCGACGTAGTTCTGGGCCGCCTTGGGCAGGTCTTCCCACTTGCGGGCGGCGGTGATGTCGCAGTGCCAGCCGGGCAGATACTCCACCACCGGCTGTGCGGTGTCCAGAGCCTCGCCCATGGGGAAGCGGGTGGTGGTGGTGCCGTCGCTCAGCTTGTAAGCAGTGACCATGGGGATCTTCTCCATGTAGTCCAGCACGTCCAGCAGGGTCAGGGCGACCTCGTCGCAGCCCTGGCAGAAGACGCCGTAGCGGCTTGCCACTAGGTCGATGGGGCCGACGCGGCGGGGACGGCCGGTGGCAGCGCCGTACTCGTGGCCGGCCTCACGCAGAGCGTGCTTCTCTTCCTCGGTCATGGCCAGCTCAGTGACAAAGGGGCCGTCGCCGACGCAGGAGGAATAAGCCTTCATGACGCCGACGGAGTTGGTCAGCTTGTGGCCCGGGATGCCTGCGCCGATGGGGGCGTAAGCGCCGATGGTGTTGGAGGAAGTGGTGTAGGGATAGATGCCGAAGTCGATGTCGCGCAGAGCGCCCAGCTGGGCCTCGAACAGCACCTTCTTGCCGGCGGCATCGGCGTCAGCCAGATACTGGCCCACATCGCAGATGTAGTCCTTGAAGATGGCGGCGTACTTCTCCAGCCATGCCCACATCTCGTCCACGCTGATGGGAGCGGCGTTGTAGCTGCCCTCCATGACGAGGTTCTTGGCGTCCACCATGGTGACCAGGCGCTTCCTGACGGAGTCGTCCAGATGCAGCAGGTCGCCCATGCGGAGGGTCTTCTTCATGTACTTGTCACCGTAAGTGTAGGCGATGCCGCGCTTGGTGGAGCCGAACTGTGCGCCGGTCTTGGACAGACGTGCCTCTTCCAGACCGTCCTGATCGACATGGTAGGGCATGGTGATGGTGGCGCGGTCAGAGATCTTCAGGTTGGCAGGGGTGATGGAGATACCCTGCTCGCGCAGCTTGTTGATCTCACCGTCCAGATGGTGGGGGTCGATGACCATACCGTTGCCCATCACGCAGACAACATCGGGGCGGAGGATACCGGAGGGCAGCAGGTTCAGCACGAACTTGCCCCGCTCGTTCTTGACGGTATGACCAGCATTGTTGCCGCCCTGATAGCGTGCAACAATATCGTACTCCTGGCTGATCAGGTCGACCATGCGGCCCTTGCCCTCATCGCCCCAGTTGATACCCGTAATTGCAGTAAGCATAATAAATGACCTCTTTATTGTTTTTCAAAAGGCGGCCTTTTCCGCGCACCCTGCCCGGGATACGCCGCCTTGGGAAACTTGTTTTCTGCCGCGCGGCTCCTGCCGGAGCACGCAACAGCTCAAGTATAAGTATAGCACTCTTTCGCCCACAAAAAAAGAGGAAAAAGCGGTTTTGTACGACTTTTTCCTCCCGATTCAGTTCTTTTTGCTCACTCTGTGGATGGTTCCGTCCGGCTCCTTGATGGAGGTGTGCTCCAGCTGGGCGCGGAGGCTGGACTTCATGTCCTCGATATACTCCTTGCGCAGAGCCTGCTGCTCGGCTTTTTCGGCCTCCGTCAGGCCGGTGGTCTTGCTCTTGTGTGCCAGCTCGTTGATGCGGGCTATCTTTTCTTTGGTCATCGAAGTTTTCCTCCGTTTGTGGTATAATTAGAAAAATGCTCAACCTCTCCGTCACGGCTGACGCCGTGCCACCTCCCCTACCGAGGGGAGGCCTTGGCATTCCGTAAAGCTTTCCCTCTTCGCCAGAGGCTCCCCTACAAGGGGAGCTGTCGAGCGACAGCGAGACTGAGAGGTTGTATGAAGGGCAGCCTGCCCTTTTATAGGTTCATTTTAGTATAGCAAAGGACTTTTCTTATGTCAAATCAACTCAATTTTTCACAGCAGATGGACGAAGTGTTGAAAACTCTGGGCGACACCCGCCCCCGGCTGCTGCTCCATGCCTGCTGCGGCCCCTGTTCCAGCGCCGTGCTGGAGCGGCTGTGCCGGTATTTCGACATCACCGTGCTCTACTACAACCCCAACACATGGCCCGCCGAAGAATACCACCGCCGGGGCGAAGAGCTGGAGCGCTTCGTCGCCGCCGCCCACCCGCTGGGCGTGACAGTGGTGGAAGACCGGTACGACCCGCAGGAGTTCTACTCCGCTGTCGCGGGCCTCGAGAACGAGCCGGAGCGCGGCAGTCGCTGCACGGTCTGCTATCGGCTGCGGATGCGCCGTGCGGCCCAGTATGCCGCCGAGCACGGCTTCGACTGGTTCACCACCACCCTCTCCATCAGCCCCCACAAGGATGCCAAGCGCATCAATGCCATCGGACAGGAGCTGGAGCAGGAGTTCGGCGTGAAGCACCTGCCCTCCGACTTCAAAAAGCAGAACGGCTATCTGCGCAGCTTGCAGCTCTCGGAGGAATACGGCCTTTACCGGCAGGACTACTGCGGCTGTGAGTTCAGCGCAAAGGCGAGAGGCATCGGCACTACTGCGGGAGAATAAGTGATACAGTGACAAATATATATCTTATCTACGTCTTATTTTGTCTCTGTATCAGTTTGATACACTGACACTCGCTGATACACTGACTCACTGTATCAGGCCGGAGGCTCTGTATCAGCTGATACAGTTCGATTTTCAACTTATCAGCGTCAAAAAAGTGCAACTGTATCAGATAACCTCCCTCCGTAGAGAGCTGATACAGCTGCACTTCTTATTTTTATTCTTCCGGAAGCTTTGCCACAAGCACCGCAAAGATGACCAGACCCACGCAGGGAACGATGTTGGTCATCATACCGGCGGCAAGACCGGCGCTTTCGGCCACGACGCCGATGACCCAGGGCATCAGGATCGCGCCGCTGGCCGCCACCGGCAGCATGATGCCCATGCTGGTCACGCTGGTCATACGGCCTGCGCTGGCCACAGCGGTGGGGTTCATGCCCGCCATCGCAAAGGCAAAGGCGAACAGCAGCACGATGGCCGCGCCCTGACTGCGGGCCTGCACCAGCAGGATGTAGAAGATGGTGCAGCTCACGCCCATGACCACCATGGCCTTGCGGGGCTGCTTGAAGGGGAACACGAAGGCGATGAGCAGACGTGCCACGAGGGTCGCGCCCCACATGACGGTGACGGTATAGGCCGCCAGCGCGCCTGCGATGATGCCGCTGCCCTTGAAGTAGGTGACCATCCAGCCGGTGACGCTCTGCTCAGCGGCGTTCTGGCAGAAGAGCAGGCCGGTCAACAGCCAGAAGCGGGTGGATTTGAGGAAGCTCCAATCGGTGACTTCCTTCTTGCCCGCGCCCTTGCCCGCAAAGGGAGTCCCCATGTACACCAGCCAGAGCAGCAGACCCAGCACAGCCAGCACCAGCACGGCGAAGGAGCCGCTCACCCTGCCTGCAGCCGCGATGAAAAAGGGGCAGAGCAGTGCGCCGCAGGCATAGCAGCTGTGCATCAGGTTCATGCCCCGGGTGCGGTCAGCGGAGTTGTCGCTGACGAGGATGGTGCAGGTGTTGATGACACTGCCCTTGGCGATGCCCACGAGGAAGAAGCCCAGCGCCAGCACAGCCACCGCGCCGCTGAGGCCCATCATGGCGTAGCCCAGCGCATAGCCGATGGTCAGCAGCAGGATGCTGGGCTTCATGCCCAGCTTGCCGGGCAGCATGGCGATGAGGAAGCCTGCCAGCAGGTTGCCGATGCTCATGAGAGACAGCAGGGTTCCGGTCATGCCGTAGGCGAAGCCATACTGCTCCTGCAATAGGCTGACCACCACGCCGCTGGAAATGGCGCAGATGCCGCTGAAAAAGAAGGTGATGAAGCCCACGTTCCGCAGGCGGGTGTTCTTTTGTTCCATACGATTCCTCTTTCCGTTTTTCCTTTTCCGTCCGCGCCTTGCCGTAAGCGCGTTGTATCCTATCCCATTATAGCTTTCTGCTGCCGGAGTTTCAACCTCTCAATCGCGGCTTTGCCGTGGGGCAGATTCTCCTTCGTCCAACCTCTCAGTCTGCTTCGCAGACAGCTCCCCTAGTAGGGGAGCCTCTGGCGAAGAGGCTGACTTTTCCGATATGCCAAAGCCTCCCCTCGATAGGGGAGGTGGCATCGCGCAGCGATGACGGAGAGGTTTTCTACGCAAAAAGAGGGCCGGACAGCTGTCCGGCCCTCTTTGAGGTCAGCGCTTATTCAGCCTTGGTCTCGGGCTTTGCCTCAGCCTTGGCCTCCGGTGCTGCCGCAGGGGCGGCAGCCGGTGCGGCGGGCTTTGCTGCGGGAGCAGCAGGCTTCACCACAGGCTTCGGGGGATACGGATCGTCCTTCAGGGGGAAGAGAATGATCTTCTTCGGGCACTTCTGGGCGCACATACCGCAGCCCTTGCACTTGTCGTAGTCCACGCGGGCCACGCCGTCAACGACATGGATCGCGTCGAACTTACAGGTGCGCTCACACATACCGCAGGCGATGCAGCTGGTGGTGCAGAGCTTGTTGGCGACAGCGCCCTTATCCTGATTGGAGCACATAACGACAGGCTTGCGCGGGCCGCCGGCGTCGATCATGATGACCTTCTTGGGGCAGATGTTGGCGCAGGCACCACAGCCGGTACACTTGTCCTTGTCCACCTTGGCAACACCGTCCACGATGTGGATGGCGTCGAACTTACAGACCTTGGTGCAGTCGCCCAGACCGATGCAGGCAAAGGAGCAGGTCTTGGGGCCGCCGTACAGGGTAGCAGCAGCGGCGCAGGTCTGGATGCCCTTGTAGTCGTAAGCGGGCTTGCAGTGCTCGGAGCTGCCCTGGCACTGGACCACGGCCTTCTTCTCCACAGCGCTTGCCTCACCGCCCATGATCTTGGCGATGGCAGCAGCAGCCTTGGGGCCGCCGGGAGCGCACTTGTCGCAAGGCACGCCGTCCATGACGACAGCCTTTGCGTAGTCGGCACAGCCTGCGTAGCCGCAGCCGCCGCAGTTTGCGCCGGCCAGACAGCCGGCAACTTCTTCGATACGGGGGTCTTCCTCAACTGCCATGAACTTGGCAGCGGCGACCAGAATGATTGCGCCGACAGCACCGACGATGGTGCAGAGGATAACAGCAGATGCGATATTCATAATCCTGTTCCTCCTTTACAGCGTCACGTTAAACAGATTCTCAACGATGCCGCCAAAGCCCATGAAGGACAGGCTGGTGATCGCTGCGGCCAGCAGAGTGATGGGCAGGCCCTTGAAGGGAGCCGGGGGATCACAGGCCTCCACGCGCTTGCGCACGCCGCTGAACATGACCATAGCCAGCATGAAGCCGACGCCTGCGCCGATGGCACAGATCAGAGCCTCGATGTAGGCCGCGCCGAAGCCCAGAGCCTCGACGTCTGCGCCGTAGTCATCGACGACCAGAATGGTGACAGCCAGAACGCAGCAGTTGGTGGTGATCAGGGGCAGGTAGACGCCCAGAGAGTTGTACAGCGCAACGACATACTTCTTCAGGAAGATCTCGATGAACTGCACCAGAACTGCAATGACCAGAATGAACACGATGGTCTGCAGATAGCTCAGACCGGCGGGGTTCAGAACAAAGATCTGCAGCGGGAAGGTCACAGCCGTAGCCATGAACATGACGAAGATGACAGCGCCGGACATACCCACAGCGGAGTCAAGCTTCTTGGAAACGCCCAGGAACGGGCAGATGCCATAGAACTTCACCAGCACGTAGTTGTTGACAAGGATCATGCTGAAGAAGATAGCAGCGAGTTTGACGAGCATCTTATTAGCCCTCCTTCTTCAGATTGTCGATGTCGCAGCAGCTCTTGCGCTCGATGCGCGCATCCAGCTTGCCTTCCAGCCAGACACAGCCGGCCATCAGGACGCCGTAGCAGAAGAATGCGCCGGGAGCCTGAGTCATGATGCTGATGCGGGCGATGCTGTCGGGCAGGACCTGGAAGCCCAGCCAAGTGCCGCTGCCCAGCACCTCGCGGATGGTAGCCATCAGCACGACGGTGAGGGTGTAGCCGATGCCCATGCCGACGCCGTCCAGTGCAGAATCGACCACGTTGTTCTTGCAGGCGAACATCTCGGCACGGCCAAGGATGATACAGTTGACGACGATCAGGGGCAGGAAGACGCCCAATGCGGTGTACAGGCTGTCCATGTAGGCGTGCATGACCATCTGGACGATGGTGACGAAGCCTGCGATGATGACGATGTAGCAGGGCAGATGGACCTTTGCGGGGATCACGTTGCGCAGCAGCGAGATCAGGATGTTGGAGCAGACCAGCACGAAGGTGAAGGCTGCGCCCATACCCAGTGCGCTGGAGACTGCCGTGGTAACTGCCAGGCAGGAGCAGGTGCCCAGGACCAGACGCAGAACGGGGTTCTCTTTGATGATGCCGTTGGTAAGGATGCTTACCTTGGACTTGTTTTCAGATGCCATTTCTTACCAACCTCCTTTATGCCAGCTCGTTGTAGCAGTTGACGCAGTCGTTGATGGCGGCGAACAGTGCCTTAGAGGAAATGGTCGCGCCGCTGTATGCGTCAAAACCGCCCTGACCGATGGCGATATTCTGGGTGCCGTCCATGCCGTTGAACTGGGCAAGGAAGGTGTCGGTTGCGACATTGGAGCCGATGCCCTTGGTCTGAGTGGAAGCGTCCACCCAGATGCCGGTGACGGTGCCGTTGGTGTCGTAGCCCATGATGACGGTGAGGATGCC
This sequence comes from Faecalibacterium sp. Marseille-P9312, assembly GCF_902497445.1. Taxonomy (NCBI): domain Bacteria; kingdom Bacillati; phylum Bacillota; class Clostridia; order Eubacteriales; family Oscillospiraceae; genus Faecalibacterium; species Faecalibacterium sp. Marseille-P9312. The sequence continues at coordinate 36,529 of NZ_CABVEW010000014.1, read as the reverse complement.
GCCGTCGAAGCCCTTCTCCTCAGCCTTGATGGCGATGCTGCCATCCTCGGCCTTGACGACGCCGGTGACGTTCTCGGTGGTGTAGTCGGTCACTTCTTCCAGCGTCTTGGCGTCAGAAACGGTGGGCATGACGTCCACATAAGCTGCCAGAGTGGCGGCCTTCTGGTTTTCTTCGATGATAGGCGCAGTAAAGGAGTTGACCAGGGCCAGCAGGAAGCTGACCACCAGTGCGATGACGCTCAGCACGACTACCGGCTTTACCGTGCTTTCCCAAGTAGACTTATTCATTTGCCAGCAGCCTCCTTCTTAGCAGGTTTGACATAGCCATACGGCGTCTGGCGGGTCAAGTCATTGATGTACGGGACCCACAGGTTCATGAACAGCAGTGCGAAGGACACGCCCTCGGTGTAGCTGCCCCAGTAACGGATAGCAAAGGTGACGATGCCCAGAGCCACGCCGTAGATCAGCTTGCCCTTCAGGGTGAAGGGGCTGGTGACGTAGTCGGTGGCCATGAACACAGCGCCGAACAGCAGGCCGCCGCTCAGCACAGCCACCAGTGCAGCGTGGACGCTGTGGGTGGCGATGAGGTAGAACACGAACATGCTGCCAACGTAAGCGGCAGGGATGGCGATGCTGATGGTCTTGGTGACCACGAGGTAGATCAGGCCCAGCACGATGGCCAGAGCGCAGGTCTCGCCCAGAACGCCGCCGTGGACGCCCATGAAGAGGTCCAGCAGGCTCAGTTTGTTGGGGTCAGCCACAGCCAGAGGAGTAGCGGAGGACAGCTGATCGACCGCTGCATCCGGGAACACCCAGTTGTTCATCGCGCCGGCAAAGCTGACGAACAGCACGATACGGCCCACCAGAGCGGGGTTCGCAAAGTTCATGCCGATGCCGCCGAACAGCTGCTTGACCACGATGATGGCCACGAAGTCGCCGATGAGCAGCTCACCGATGGGCATGCCCACAGGCACGTTCATGGCGAGGATGATGCCGGTGACGACGGCGGACAGATCGCTGATGGGGTTTGCCTTCTTCAGCAGCTTGCAGTACAGCCACTCGAAAGCCACGCAGGCCACGACGGACACTGCGGTGACCAGCAGAGCACGCAGACCAAAGATAATGGCAGAGGCCACGACGCACGGGGTCAGAGCCACGATCACGTTGGCCATCAGGCCGGCGGTCGTCTCCTCAGAGCGCAGGTGCGGGGAGGCCGAAACAATAAGCTTCGTATCCATTACTTATTGCCTCCTTTTTTGATTTCACCGAGATAGAATGCCTTGGCCAGACCCATCATCTGGGTGCAGGGACGCTTGGCCGGGCAGACGAAGGTGCAGGAGCCGCAGTTGAAGCAGTAGTCAACGTGCAGCTTGCCCAGCTCCTGGACGTCGCGGGCAGCGTAAGCCTGGTTGACCTCCACGGGCTCCAGACCCATGGGGCAGTACTCGACGCAGCGGCCGCAGCGGATGCAGGGGTTGACCTGGGGGGGCTGTGCAGTCGCCTCGCTCAGCATGATAAGGCCGGAAGTGGTCTTGGTGGTGGGGTAGCTCAGGTCACGCACAGCGGGACCCATCATAGCGCCGCCGGCCACGACCTTGCCCAGAGTGACGCCGCCCTTGAGGCCGGCAGTGTTCAGGACATCCTCGTAGGAAGTACCCACGGGGACGATGAGGTTCTGGGGCTTCTCGCAGGCATCGCCGTCCACGGTGATGACGCGGCTGACCACCGGCATACCGGTAGCCAGATACTTGCCGAGGCTGGACACGCTGGTCACGTTCATGACGATGGCGCCGGCAGCGGCGGGCAGGCCGCCGTGCGGGACCTCGCGGCCCAGGCACTTCTCGATGAGGATGAGCTCTGCGCCGGTGCCGTAGACGCTGGGCAGGGGCTTCACCTCAATGGCGGGCTTGTCCTTCGTCTTCTGGCACAGCAGGTCGATGCACTCGGGCTTATTGTTCTCGATGCCGATGACGCACTTCGGGATGCCGGTGTACTTCAGCACAGCCTCGATACCGCGGACGATGTCGTCTGCGCAGTTCAGCATCTCCTGGGTGTCGCTGGTCAGCCAGACTTCACACTCGGAGGCGTTGATGAGCAGGGTATCCACGGGGTCCTTGGGCTGCAGCTTGACGTCAGTCGGGAAGCCTGCGCCGCCCAGACCCACCAGACCGCTCTCACGCACGGCGGCGAGGAAGCTGGCCTTATCGGTCACTTCGGGTGCCTTCACGGCGGGGTCTACGGTCTGCTTGCCATCGGTCTTGATGACCACAGAGTCGCACATCCGGCCATTGGACAGACGGAACGGTTCCACAGCCGCCACAGTACCCGAGACGCTGGAGTGGATATTTGCAGACACAAAGCCGCCAGCTTCACCGATCTTGGTACCGACGAACACCTCGTCGCCCTTCTTCACCAAAGCCTTGGCGGGAGCGCCGATATGCTGACTCATCAGGATGCGTACCTGCGCGGGCAGAGGCATCGGGACCGGTTTGCTTGCAGCAGTTGCCTTGTCATGCGGCGTATGCGCGCCAAGCGCCGCACGTTTCAGCTTGTTCAACATGGAATTAAATCCCCCATTCTGCTTGAATTGCTGTCCCCACGCCCATGCAGGCGCACTGGTACAGGGACAGTTGCTGCTTAACATGTTTATTGTATCATTTTGCGGTGGGAAGTCAACGACAACAAGGCCAAAATGATGGAAATTCCTTAAATTTCTTGGCTGTTTTTAACGATTAGCCGTGGCTAACCTCCCATTTTTTCGTTCGTATCGCACAACTTTTCCCAAAGTCCGGTCGTTTGCCTTTCCGGGAAGAATATGTTATACTACAACCAAACGAACACGCAGGCGCATCCCGCGCCGTGCGGTCTGAGCCGTCAAGGAGGGTCTACCATGAAATTTCTGAAAGTAATGCTCGCTGTTTTGACCTGTCTGGCTGTCACGCTGACCGGCGTGCTGCTCTTTGTGGACAAGCACGGCCCCCGCTATATCCAGATCGACAACAGCGAAGACTGATTTTTCTCCGACGACAGAAGCCCCCGGATGCGGCACCGCATCCGGGGGCTTTCTCGTTTTATCTTATCTTAGTACGGCAGGAGCACCACGCCGCCCTCGTTGGTGAAGGAGATGCCCACCATCGTCACGTCGGCGCTCTTCAGCAGCTTGAAGGCCGGGGTGGGCAGCAGGTCCATGTTGTTCCAGTCCGTTATATCCCAGCCGCCATTTTGCAGCTTGTAGGAGTAGCAGTCGCCGATGCTGACTTTGCCCTCCACCTCGGTGTCGAGGATGGCCAGCCACTGGGCGTCGTAAGCGTCGCCGTCATCGGTGCTGAAATAAAGCGCCGCCATCCGGTCGGCCTGCGCGTCCGTGTCCGCCGTTTCGGCCACAGGGGCAAGGCCGTTCTGCTGGCGTACCGCATTGATGGTGTCCAGCACAGCCTGCTTCTGGGCAGGCGTCTCCGCAGTGACAGGTGCAGCCGTTGCGCCGACCGCAGCGCACAGCAGCGTGACTGCCGCCGCACAGACCAGCAGCGCCGAAAGGAATTTTTTCGTCAGTTTCATGTTCCGTCCCTCCACGAACAAATTTTCTGCCCGGCTCTGCGCCGAACCTTGTGTGTAGTCTATCACCGCCAAAAGTCAGCTGTCAATGCTCAGATCCGACAAAAATGCCGCTGATTTTTCATCAGCGGCATTTTTCATTCCATCAATAATCCTTTTCGCAGCCCAGCAGGAACTTCATGTACGCGAAGGTCCGCTCCTGCCCGATGTCCCGCACCATTTTGAGCAGCTTTTCCAGCAGCGCTCTCGTCTCGGGGTGGAGCAGATAGTGGTCTTTGCTGTGCTCGTAGTACTCCCAAGGGGAGGCGTCGGTGTACTTGCCGCCCAGATAGATCTGGCTGGCGGCCACACGGTCGCAGACCATCTCGCAGACGTACCGCAGGGGGATCTTCATGCCGGTGAGGCCGGCTTTCGTGGTGCTGTAGTCGATCCAGTATTCGAGGTGATGCTTGTTGCGGCCCTTGTGGTGGAGCCATGCCGAGGTGTAGCCCCTGGCTTCCCGCTCCGCCTCATTGGGGCTGTGGTCGCCCTGATAGTAGATGCAGCCCGGGATGAACTCGGTGGGACTGTACTTGCTCAGATCGTGGGCAAGGCCCTGCTCGTAGAGCCCGCAGGCAAAGCAGTATTTCATCACCAGCAGCTTGTGCCGGGTGATGGTCTCAAAATGGCCTTTGATGTTCATGCGTTTCGCCACCTCACTGTCACTTTTCCCTCTTTGAGGTTCCGCAGATCGCCGCTCTCCGAGAAATCCTCCCGGTCGTGAGTCAGGCTGGGGTTATAATAGGGGTCATCCAGAATATCCGCCTTGCCGTGGACGTCGTAGAGCCGCTGCTGCTCGGCGGCAAAGCGCGCCGCCTTGACGGGGTCTTTCTCGTCGCCGCCGCGGCTCTTGCTCTCGTAATGGGTCAGCTGGGCGTAGGGCGTCCACACGATACGATAGCCCTTGTCCCGCACCCGGAGGCAGAAGTCCACATCGTTGAAGGCCACGGCAAACTTCTCGTCCAGCCCCTTCACCTCGTCCCACACGCTGGCCCTGACCAGCAGGCAGGCACCCGTGACGGCGGAGAAGTCCTGCACGGTAGCGGCGCGGAACAGATAGCCGCTGCCGCCCGCCTTCTTGTACTTATGGCTGTGGCCCGCGTAACCGCCCAGACCCGTGACGACGCCCGCATGCTGGAGCGTCTCGTCGGGATAGTAGAGCATCGCGCCGCAGATGGCCGCCCCGCCGGGGTGGGCGCACTGCCGCAGCAGCTCGGTGAGCCAGTCGCCGTTCCGCACCTCCACGTCGTTGTTCAGCAGCAGCAGGTACTCGCCCTGCGCCGCCTTCCGGCCAAAGTTGTTGATGGCTGAGAAGTTGAAGCCCTTTTCCGGCCAGGTGACCACTTTCAGGCCCTCGTACCGCTTCTCAGCATCCTTATAATAGGCAAAGGTGGCCGGGTCGGTGGAGTTGTTCTCGATGACGATGACCTCGAAGTTGTCCCACTCGGTCTTTGACCAGATGCTGTACAGGCATTTCTCGAGGTCGTCGGTGTGGTCTTTGTTGGGGATGAGGATGCTCACCTTGGGGTCGCCCTCGATGTCCCACTTGACCCGGTAGGTGCTGGGGAAAAGCCCATCCTCCACCGTGCCGGTGCGCCCGGTGCGGCTCAGATGGTCGGCCAGCGCCTTTTTGGCAGCTGCCGCCACATAGGGCTTGGCATCGGTGCCGCCGGAAGTAGAACCGGCATGGACCCGCCAGTAGTAGAGCACCTGCGGCAGATGAGCCGCACCGCCGGTCTGTTCGATGAGCCGGAGGAAGAGGTCGTGGTCCTGACTGCCGTCGCACTCGGGGCGCTCGCCGCCCAGCTGCTCATACAGCGCCCGCTTGAAGACCGCCAGATGACAGATGTAGTTGCAGCAGAGCAGATAATCCGGGGCATAATCGGGCTTGAAGTGTCCCACCATCGGCTTTTTGATGTCTTTGGTGAAGAGCGCCTCGTCGCTGTAGAGGAAACTGTCCGGCTCACCCTTTTCGCGGAGCTGCAAGACAGCCTTTCCCATCGCGTACATGGCGTGGGGGGCCAGCACATCGTCGTGGTCGGCGAGGGCGAGATATTCGCCCGTCGCCAGCGTCTCGGCGGCGTTGGTGTTGGCGGCGATGCCCTTATTTTCGACCTTTTTGTATACGATGCGTTGATTTTTCCGCTGATATTCCCTTACGACACGCTCCACCTCGGGGTGGGCGTCGTCGGAAGCGTCCGCGAGGCAGAGCTGACCATTGGGGGCGGTCTGGTTCACGAAGGAGTCCAGAAATTCCCGCAGGTAATTTTCGGGCGTATTATACAGTGGGGTCAGGATGGAGATGGTAGGCAGGCCGCAGTTCTCAGCGGTCTTGCCGACCATTTCGGCGGCCTGAGCTTCCAGCACCTTTTTGCCGGGCAGATAGCGCGCCCGCTTGCCGAAGAAACGGCGGCGGACAAAGCCCGCGCCCCGCTTTACCATCGTGGGCAGGCCCTCGTCTTTCGTGAGCTGGACAGCATAGCCCATCAGCTCTTTGGCGCGTTTGAGTCGTACATTCATAGTTTCTTATGCCTCGCCCCGCTGCACGGCCTTGTAGGCGTTGCAGACGGTCTCGGTGTCGCCGTTCATCTTGAGGTGGCCGTGGCTCAGCCATGCCACCTTGCTGCACATGCGCTCGATCTGCTCGATGGAGTGGGACACCAGGATCACCGTGGTGCCGCCGGCCATCAGCTCTTTCATCCGCTTTTCGCACTTCTGCTGGAAGAGGAAGTCGCCCACCGCCAGCACCTCGTCGGCGATAAGGATGTCAGGCTTGGTGATGGTGGCAATGGCAAAGCCGATGCGGGCCACCATGCCGGAGGAGTAGTTTTTCAGCGGCACGTCGAGGAAGTTCTGCAGCTCGCTGAACTCCACGATCTCATCGAACTTCTCGTCCAGATACTTGGGCGAGAAGCCCAGGACCGTACCGTTGAGGTAGATGTTCTCCCGGGCGGTCAAGTCCATATCGAAGCCCGCACCCAGCTCGATGAGGGGGGCGATGGTGCCGTTGACGGTCACTTTGCCCTTGCTGGGCTTGTACACGCCCGCAATGGTCTTGAGCAGGGTGGATTTGCCCGAGCCGTTCAGGCCCACAAGGCCGTAAAAATCGCCGGGCATGATGTCAAGGCTCACGTCCCTGAGGGCGTAGAATTCGTCGTACTGTAAGCGTCCCTGCACCATGGCAAGGAGGTATTCCTTCAGGCTCTCGTGCTTTTCGGTGGAGAGGTTGAAGCACATGGACACATTGTCCACTTTGATGATAGGTTCCATCGTTCTCTCCTCCCTCTTATATATGCAGCACGAAGCGGTCCTGTGTCTTGCGGAACATCTGGACGCCTATCAGCATCGAGATGAGGGCGCAGAGGCCGCAGACGAGGAACATGTTGATGTCCAGCGGGATGCCCCACATCAGGGTGCGGCGGAAGCCCGTGATATACCAGTACATCGGGTTCAGCTTGATGATCTGCTGCATGTTGAAGCCGCCGATGGAGAAGGTCATCTGGGTGGGGTCGTAGAAGATGGCGGAGAAATAGAGCAGCGCCGTGATAAAGACACTCCAGATGTGCATGATGTCCCGGAAGAACACCGTCGCCGCCGCGAGGAAGAGGCCCACGCCGAGACTGAAGAAGAAGAGGGTCACCAGCGGGTAGAGGGCTTCAAACACCGTGATATGGATGGGGCTGCCGGTGAACACCATGACCAGCGCCAGCGCCACGAAGCTGAAGACGCAGTTGACCATGGCGAAGCAGCACTTTTCCAGCGGGAAGACATATTTCGGGATATAGACCTTTTTCAGCAGGGAGGCCGCGCCGAGGACGCTGCTCATGCTGGTGGAGGTGGCCTCGTTGAAGAAGTTGAAGAGCAGCTGGCCGCACATCAGGAAGACCGGGAAGTTGTCGATGCCGCTGCCCCGCATATCCATCAGGCTGCTGAACACTGCCCAGTACACCAGACACATGAGCAGGGGGTTGAGCACGCTCCACACCACGCCCAGCACACTGCGGCGGTATTTGAGCTTAAAGTCACGGCTGACGAGGTTCCACAGCAGATAGCGGTAGCACCACAGGCCGTTGAACATTGCCTTGAGTTTTTTCACAGGCGATCACCACTTTTCAAAATACTCGAACTTCTGGGCGGCAAAGGGCTCATGGAGCTTGTCCTTGGCGCTGGTCTTGTGCTCGCAGCCGCAGTCGGGCCACTGGACGTTGACGGTGGGGTCGTCGTAGGGGATGCCGCCCTCGCTGGTGGGGTCGTAGACATCGGTACACTTGTAGCAGAACTCGGCCACATCGCTCAGCACGAGGAAGCCGTGGGCAAAGCCCTCCGGGATATAGAACATCTTCTTGTTCTCCTCGGAGAGGATCACGCCCACCCACTTGCCGAAGGTGGCGCTGTTGGGGCGGCAGTCCACGGCGACGTCGTAGACTTCGCCCCTGGTCACACGCACCAGCTTGCCCTGGGTGTGGTTCTTCTGGAAGTGGAGGCCGCGCAGCACACCGCGGGTGGAGCGGCTCTGGTTGTCCTGCACGAATTCCTTGTCGATGCCGGCCTCGGCGAACTGGTCTTTCTGGTAAGTCTCCATGAAATAGCCGCGGTCATCGCCGAACACCTGCGGCTCAATGACGACGACACCGGGGATCTCAGTCTGCGTAAAGGTGAATTTGCCCATAATTATTTTCCTCTCTGTTTTGTTTTATCGTTTTTTGTTGTTTTGTAGAAGCGGTTTTCGTAAGCAGGGTGCGCCGAATGACGAGGATTTTTGCTCCGCAGGCAAGGCGATTTTCCGCAGCGATCCTTGGTGGATCGCAAGGGAAGGCAACGCAGTATGCGGGCAAAAAGGCCATTCAGGCGGGGTGCAATGCTTATGAAAACGGCTTCCAGTATATGGAAAAGCCTTTTGCAGCTTTTGCGCGATTTTTAATGCTTCAAGGGCTTTTGCTTTTTGGTTTTCCGGAGCCGCATCACCCGCATCACGCACAGGGTGGCACCGGCAGTAGCTGCGGTGCAGGCCAGCGAGATGGCGATGAGCATTCCCGCCGTCCTGGCAGGCTTAAGGTCGGAGGCCGTGTCCAGCTCTCTGCCCGCGTTCGCTTCCAGCAGCGCATCCAGCCCGGTGAGTACCGCCGGGACCCGGACACTCGTCGGTTCCTGCTTATCGCCGCCATTGACGGTATACACCGCGTACACTTCCGGCGAAGCACCCAGAACGTATCGTTCGGGCAGCTCCAGCGACACCGAGACATCCCCCGCCGTCACGCCGTCGGCCAGCAGCAGCCGGACGCCGGGGTCGGTGACGGTCACCTTGCCCAGCGCTCCGCCGCCGCCCACGACTTCCACCTCTCCGGTCAGGCCCTGGGAGGGCAGGTCGGTGTAGCCGGTATAGCGGGCGAAAGCGTAGTCCAGCAGGGTGCGGACGTCGTTGTACTTATCGGTCTTCATCTCGCTCTGCATGGTCACGCAGATGAGGCGGACGCCGTTCTGTTCCGCGAGGCAGACGTAGCTGTAGCGGGCGATGTTGGTGTAGCCGATCTTGGAGCCGCGGATGGCCGGGATGTAATACCGGCTGTAGCTCAGCCGCATTTTGTCCTGCTGGGAGAAATAGCGGGTCACCGGCTGGACATTCGTGGGCGCCATGGTGTACATCTCGAGCCGGGTGAAAATGGTCTCAAAGCCCGGCTGGGTCAGCGCCCAGCGCAGAATTTGGGCCATGTCGTAGCAGCTGGTGTAGTGGTCATCGCCGCTGATGCCGTGGGGGTTGGCGAAGTGGGTGTGCTCGAGGCCCAGCGCCTGCACTTGGGTATTCATGGCGGCCACGCCGCCCTCGATGGTGCCGCCGCCGAAGTATTCGGCCAGCAGGTTCGCGCCGTCGTTGGCGCTGGCGATCATGGTTCCGTAAAGAGCGTCCTGCAGGGGGACTTCCTCCCCCTCCCGCAGGGCGATATGGCTGGAATCAGTGCCTGCGAGGGAGTAGACGTCCTCATGGGAGACCGTGAGCTTCACGCCGTCCCAGTTTCCCTGCGCCTTCTGGCAGGCAAGGCCCAGCGTCATCACCTTGGTGATGGACGCCGGGTGCAGTTCTTCGTTCATATTCTGCTGTGCCAGCACGAGGCCGGTGTCTGCATCAATGATGCAGTAAGCCTCCGTCGTGGTCAGGGCCGGACCCACCGCCCCGGCAGACAGCGCCGTGCAGAGCAGGAGCAACGCTGTAAGAAGTGCAGCGATGTATTTTTTCATTCGATCAATTCTCCACAAATCTTCATAGATAAACTTAGTATACCACACTTTCCCCTGCCTGAAAAGACACCTTTCATCCACACGGACATTGCAGCACCGGCTGTAATTGCCGCCCTTCCAACGCCGCTTCCAGCGTCTGGGGCAGCAGCTCGAACCGTGCCTTGAGGCTCTGGGGCTTGGTGTTGGGGTCATCCTGCCCGTAAGGCACAAAATAATAGTGCTTGCGCTGGTAGAGCCGGGCAATGTTCTCCCCGGAAGCGCCCAGCCCATCGTTCGTCGAGACAGCGATGACGACAGGACAGCCCACCCGGAGCAGACTCTTCGCTGCCAGCGTCACCGGCGTGTCGGAAAGGCCCTCGGCCAGCCGGGCCAGCGTGGCCCCCGTGCAGGGCGCGATCACGAGGGCGTCGGCCAGATGCCGTGGGCCGAGAGGCTCCACCGCCTGCAGGGTATCCAGAACCGGACGGCCCGTCAGCCCTTCCAGCTGATGCCGCCAGCCGGAGGCCCGGCCAAAGCGGGTGTCCTGCCCTGCCGCAAAGCTCATCACCGGCAGAAGCTCCCACCCCTGCCCCCGCAGCGCACGGGCCGCATCCAGCGCCGCTTCCAGTGTGCAGAAGCTGCCGCAGACCGCAAAGGCCGCGCAGCGTCGTTTCTTCTCTATCATGATGCTTCCTCCCTCTGCCCGATCATATCGCACACCGTCCGGGCCACTGCCTCGCCTGCCGTCTCGGGCGCGCAGGCGGCGGGCAGGCTCAGCGCATGGATGGCTCTGTGGCCCAGCCGCCGGGCCGCGTCGAAGTCGGTACCGCCGGGGCGGGACGCCAGATCTACGATAAAGCTCTGCGGCCGCAGCCGGGCCAGCACTGCCTCGCTGAGCACCGGCGCAGGCACCGTGTTCACCACTGTATCAAAGGCCGGCGCTATCTGCCCGAGCCGGTCGATGGGGACGCTCCGCAGCCCGAAGCTCTCGGCCAGCGCCCTCTGGGCCGGGCGGCGGGCCGCCGCCGTCACCTGCGCTCCCAGCGCTGCCAGCCGGACGCCCAGCGCCTGCCCCACCGGCCCGAAGCCGGTCAGCAGGATGCCGCTGCCCCAGAGGGTGCGGCTGCGCTCTTTCATCAGGATGCCGATGCACCCTTCCGCCGTGGGGATGGCGTTGCGGATGGTCAGCTCTTCCCGGGCGAAGTAGTCTACCAGCTCTACCCCGGCCTCGGCGGCGATGGCTTTTGCCTCCACCGACAGCATCCCGCCCAGCGCCAGCGTACCGGGCCTTGCGGCCCGCAGCAATTCGGCCAGCGGCGTCCGTGCCGCGTCCAGCGGCAGGGGCAGCAGGATGTAATCTGCCACCGCTATCATCTCCGGCCCGCCCACACTGTACCCGGCCCGGGCCAGCGCCCGGGCCGCTGCGGCCTGCCGGGCGTCGCCGCCCACCACCGCAAAGCATTTCTTTCCTTCCACTGCAAGGCCCCCTCCCACATGCTCGGTGTGCCATCCTATGCAGAGGCTGTGCCGAGAGTGCAAAAAGGCCCGGCAGACGCTTTACAGCATCCGCCGGGCCTTACTTTTTTATTTAAGGTTCAGGAGTGCGCCTCAGCGGCCGCAGCTCTCGCCGCTGCAATGGTCGCAGTCCTCTTCCAGCTTGCCCACGATGGGTTCCGGGTCGATGCCCTGACGACGGTAGTAGTCGGACAGAGCGGCCTTGACGGCCTGCTCAGCCAGAACAGAGCAGTGGACCTTGATGGGAGGCAGACCTTCCAGAGCCTCGACAACGGCCTTGTTGGTCAGCTTCAGGGCCTCGTCAATGGTCTTGCCCTTGATGAGGTCGGTGGCCATGCTGCTGGTTGCGATCGCAGCGCCGCAGCCGAAGGTGAGGAACTTGACGTCAACGATGACGTTGTTCTCGATCTTGAGGTACATCCGCATGATGTCGCCGCACTTGGGGTTGCCGACTTCACCCACGCCGTTTGCGTCGGGGATCTCACCCACGTTGTGCGGATGTGCAAAATGCTCCATGACCTTTGCGCTATACATACCTGCCATTTTAGTTTTCTCCCTTCAGGCTGAAGTGACGGGCCGTGTTCTGGCCCTGCAGCCACATACAACTCATAGCACGACGGCGGGGAATAACTTCCTCCAGCACATCGCACAGATATTTCGCTTCTTCCATCGTGTTCTGCGGGCCAAAGGTGAACCGCATGGAACCGTGGCCGATCTCTTCCGGCACACCGATGCTCAACAGCACGTGGCTGGGGTCAAGGCTGTCGGAGTTGCAGGCAGAGCCGGTAGAGGCGCAGATGCCGTGCATATCGAGGTCGAGCAGGATGGTCTCGCCCTCCAGACCCGGGAAGCTGATGTTGGCGTTGCCGGGCAGACGATGCTCAAGGCCGCCGTTCAGACGGGCCTCGGGGATATTCTTCAGGATGCGGTCGATGACGTAGTCACGCAGCTCCTTCTCGTGGGCCATGCGCTCTTCCAGATGCTCGGTCGCCATCTCGAGGGCCTTGCCCATGCCGGCGATGCCGGCGACGTTCTCCGTACCGGCGCGGTGGCGTGCTTCCTGACTGCCGCCGTCGATAAGGTTCTGGGGCCAGATGCCCTTGCGGCAGTACAGCGCGCCCATACCCTTGGGGCCGTTGAACTTGTGAGCACTCATGGACAGCATATCCACGCCCAGCTCCTTGACGTCCACGGGGATGGCACCCACAGCCTGAACCGCATCGGTGTGCATCCAGATGCCGTGCTTGTGGGCGATCTCAGCGATCTCCTTGATGGGCTGGATGGTGCCGATCTCGTTGTTGGCCATCATGATGCTGATGAGGGCGGTGTCGGGACGGATCGCAGCCTCGACATCCTCCGGGCGGATGTAGCCCTCCGTGGTGGGCTTGATATAAGTGACCTCGAAGCCCAGACGCTCGAGAGCGGCCATGCTGTGCATGATGGCGTGGTGCTCGAAAGCGCTGGTGATGAGGTGCTTCTTGTTCTGGCGGGCCTTGGTGAAGGCAGTACCCTTCACGGCCCAGTTGTCGGCCTCAGAGCCGCAGCCGGTGAAGAAGATCTCGGACGTGGAGGCGTTGATGGCCTTTGCCACCTGTGCGCGGCCCTTGTCCACGAACTCCTTGGCCTCATAGCCCACACTATAATGGCTGCTGGGGTTGCCGCAGGCGCCGCTCAGTGCCTCGACCATCACAGCCAGTGCTTCGGGAGCGCAGGCTGTGGTAGCAGCGTTATCCAGATAAACCACTTTTTCTGTGTTTTCCATAGGAATGGTTCCTTTCTGCTAAAATGCGGGAGCACCGCGCCTTCCAGGGGGCCGGGGCGCTGCCCGCATAGATTCCATTTGACGGAATAGTTATATCATATCATTCCCTAGTATGTCAATGGGAATACTCGAATTTCGTGATTCAGTCACATTTCCGGCCTTTTCCGGTGAGTTTTCCCAGCAACACCTTCCATTTCGGGTAGCCCCAGCGCTTGTCTTCGTCGAAATCGTCGGCCAGCTTCCACGGGAAAGGACTGCCGTCGAAGTAGAGATTTCCCGCTTCGTCCACGCGGTCCAGCTTTCGGGGCAGATAGTCCTCGTCGTAGTAGCTCTTGCGGCGGTCGGGCAGCGCCCAGTGGAGGGTGCCGTCGGCGTCCATCCCCTCGGCCCAGACGCCGAATACAAAGGTCGCCGCCTCGCCGTAGCAGTGCTGCTCCATCCGGATGGCACCGTCGTAGTAGAACTTGATGACTTCCAGCGTGCCGGACTCCTTTTTGCCGTCTTTGCCCAGCGTGGGGCGGTAGTCCTGCTGGTAGCGGCAGCCGCAGTGGGTGCCGGCGAACTGTTTGGCGGTAAACATCTTCTGTCCTTTCTGCTTCTGCGCGCGCCGGTGGCGCGGGGCGGGTTTTATTCTTTCGGTCAAATGGCTTTGCGCTCCGCGCGGGCCAGAGGCAGAGCTGGTTTTTTCTTTAAGCTGGTTCTCGCGCCGGTGGCGCGGGGTTGGTTTTTTCTTTTGGTCAAGTGGCTATGCGCTCCGCGCGGGCCAGAGGCAGAGCTGGTTTTTTCTTTGAGCAGGTTCGCGCGCCGGTGGCGCGGGGCAGGTTTTATTCTTTCGGTCAAGCGGCTTGCGCTCCGCGCGGGCCAGAGGCAGGGAGGGGTGTTTCGAATCCCCCCTCCCTACCTCTGGACTCCACTCTCCCCGCAACGAGTTAAGGGCTGCTCGCCCTTAACAATTCCAAAGATGAGGTCGAAGCCCAAAAATGCTAGCCGCTTCGCTAAACGCATTTTTTTGTGCTTCTCCCATTTACGGCTCCGCCGAAGATTTCACCTATCTGCTGGACTTTATGCCCTGCGAGGGCCTAACACCAGCCGCGAAGCAGCAAATCGGAGAAACGAGAAAAAAGCGTTAAGCGCAGCGACTAGCTTTTTTCCGTTTCGACAACCCCTTCGGGGTCTGAAAGGGGCGAGCAGCCCCTTTCTCGTGGGTCCAGCGCGTCGAAATCGCTGGTGCTTTTCTGGTTCTCTTTTGGCACGCAAAAGAGAACTTAGCCCCAATGCAAAAGCGCTCTACCCCCGCGCCACCGGCGCGAGAAAACGCTCTCCGTCACATTAGAAATGCCCCTCAAAGTCCCCTTCGATTTCATAGGGCCAGCTGAGGATGCCGCCCAAATCATAGATATTGGTATAGCCCAGCGCATCCAGCTTCTGGACGGCGTCAGCGCTGCGGCGGCCGGTGCGGCAGTAGACCAGCCAGGGTGCATCCTTGTCGGGCAGCACCTCGGCAGCGCGGCTCATCACCTCACCCAGCGGCAGCAGCTTTGCGCCCGGGATATGGCCCACTGCGTACTCGTCCGGCTCCCGCACGTCCACCGCCTGTGCCTTTTTCGCGTCCAGCAGACGGATGGCGGCTGCGGGCTCGATCTTCTGTATCATAAGTGTCTCTCCTTATATCTCTTGTTGCATCATCTTATGATAACAGATATTTTTTGTTCTAGCAAGATGACTTTTCGATATTTCCACGTCCGGAGCAAAAGGCAGGTTTTTTCACTTTCCAAAAGCGGGTCGTCGTGGTATACTGGAAGGCAAGCAAGGAGAGAACCGCTATGAAATTTTCCACCAAGAGCCGCTATGCGCTGCGGCTGATGGCCGAGCTGGCCCGCTACGCCCCGGGTACCACCGTCTCGCTGAAGGAGATCAGCGAACGCCAGCAGCTGAGCCTGAAATATTTGGAACAGATCGTCACTCCGCTGGCCCGCGTGGGCCTCGTCAAGAGTGAGCGCGGCAGTCAGGGCGGCTACCGCCTGACCAAAGCCCCCGCCGACTACACCGCCGGTGAGATCCTGCGGGCCATCGAGGGCAGCGTGGCCCCCATCCCCTGCCTCGGCAGCGAGACCAACGAGTGTCCCATGTCTGACCAGTGCTTCACTCTGCCTTTCTGGGCCGGGCTGGACGATGTGATCAACCAATACATCGACAGCGTCACCCTCGAGCAGCTGGCCCAGAGCCTGCCCGCCGTCAAAGAGGGCTGCGGCTGCTGCGGCACCAAGTCCTGATTTTTCTACCCCGGGATTGACTCCGCGTCCAAAAAAAGGTATACTATTTGAGTATCACCGCCGGGGTGTTGCGCAGTTGGTAGCGCGCCTGCTTTGGGAGCAGGAGGCCGCGAGTTCGAGTCTCGCCACTCCGATATGAATAAAACCCACGATGTAACGCTTGAAATACGGCGTTTGTCGTGGGTCTTTTTGTTCGATATGAGGGGCGAAATCGCCCGTTTGTGCGTTATTTGTGCGTTATTGCCTCAAAAACTGCCCTGCGCGGCGCTCTGGTCGCCCTGAACACAGGACACAAGAGCGGCATATCTGGCCTTGAAGATGTCCATAAGGACTTGCACCGCTCGGCCCTGCTGCACCGCGTTCCCCTCCTCGGTCGCGTCGTCCACCATCTTGATGCACACAGCAACATCTCCCATTGCAATAACAGCGCTTTCAACATCTACTCGGTTCATTGTGAAAATCTCCCTTCAAAATAAATCCCGGCGGGCTTTCTCTGCGCCGCCGGGTCAGCGGTTCAATATCAGGCGTTCAGGGGCTTCACTTGGGAGGCTCCAAAGAATGATGCACGGTAGGTTTTACCGTCTCCCCTGCTGCTGTGGATGAGAACCACTTGGAACAAAGCCTTTGCACCGTGCAGGACTTCAAACCCGGCGGTTTTCCATCCTGTCCATGTGTTCACCTGCTCGGCCACGCCTGCGGCCTGCTGGGCTTTCTCAATGCGCTGGGCGTTGATGGGTTCGGCCTTTGCGCTGTTCCATGCCCTGTGCAGGCACTCACCAAAGGCGGCAACGTCTTTCCGGTACAGCTTCCACGCCTTGTGCATGATCTCCGAAAGATTGTACTTCATGTGATGACCTCGCTTTACATTGCGGGCCAGCCCTGTTATACTAGGCTTGACCCTGTTGTTGGGTTTGGCTCGGTGTTTCGTTGGTAGCGGTCACCGGGTCATTTTTCATATACAGCGGCGGGAGTGGGTTACTGTCTTAGCATGCGTTCACGGCTTACAGCGCTCCCGGTACATCCTTCGCCCCTTGCCTTCCGGTCGTGCTCCCTTGCTGTGATTATAGTATACTACGGTTTACTGTATATGTCTATTGGCACATTGTATAAGGTTTACCGTATGTTTCTGGTCAATTTTATACTGTAAACCGTTTCGCTTTTATGGTATACTGTTTACGGAAAAGGAGGAAATACAATGGTTTCTGATGCACAGAAAAAGGCAAGTGCCAAATGGGACAAAGAAAACATGGTCGTTCTGGCCTGCAAGGTCAAGCGGGAGACGGCGGAACAGTTCAAGGCCGCTTGTGCTGCACAGGGAACAACGTCCAATGCGGTCTTGCAGCAGGCCGTGAAAGCCTATTTGGAAGAACACCCCGCGCCGGAACAGCCCCACACCGCCGGGAATGCCCCGGACGATGACACAGAGGCCCGGCGGGCCGCACTGCTGGAAAGTATCAAAGGGCTGTAAGGCTGGGAAGGATGTTGAACGATGCCAGACCACGCCAAACAGGTAGGCGTACTGTGCCAGCGCGTAATTGATCTTCTGGGGCTGTCCATGACAGAGGGGCAGAGTATTCTACTCGGTGAGTCCAATATTGCCCACATGGTCAGCCGCCACCCGGCGGATTTTGCCCTTTATGGGGAGTATATCCCGCTGATTCTGGCCGAACCGGACTATGTGGCCCTGAATGCAAAGGACGGCTCCATTGAGTACGTCAAGGAAGTACAGGTGAACAGCGTCTTTGTCAAGGTCGCCGTCCGGGTCTCCGCGCGGGGACAGCTCTTTGCCCGGTCGGTCTACCGCCTGAACACGAACCGCGTTCTAAACTTCATCGAAAAAGGCACATTGAAACGATACTAAACGAACCAACATGAATTGACATTTTTTCGTGTTCTGGTATAATAGACTTGCAAAGAGAACCAGAGGGCAGAACAGGCAGCTGCCGCCCATTGTTAGGAGATGCGGGAAACGTCACCCCGCCTGATTCTCGAACAGAAAGAGGCCGTTGCAGAGATGCAGCGGCCTTTTGCTATCACTATGGGGTGAGCCAGACGCACCCCACCGGCAAGGAGGCGGCATTGTATGAGAATCGTGAAAGTTGGAGAAAGCTATATCTGCCCGGTCTGCGGTAAGTACACGTTTGAGTATGCCGGGGATTTTGATATTTGCCCGGTGTGCAACTGGGAGGATGATCTTTGCCAGCTCGAAAACCCGGATGAAGAAGACTGTGCCAACCACATGAGCTTAAATCAGGCCCGCGAGGCGTGGGCGCATGGTCGGCGGGTCGATGAATGGGAAGACGAATGACCCGCCGGGCGGGTACAGTATGGAGGTCGTAACGCTGCGGCCTCCTTTTTGTTTTGCCTGTGCATACTCTCGCAACGTCTGGCAAGCGCCTAGAACAGGCGACATACTGCCCGGTGGGAAAGTTGATGCAGACATAAAGAAAAGCCCTCACGCCTCTGTTTCTGAGGCCGTGGGGGCTTCGTGGGTCATGCGGCGAGTAGGTTACTCACCCACAACGCCGTTGTTGCTGGTTTCGCTGTCTTCGGGCCGTTCCTCTTCCGGGACATACTGCACAACAAGCTGCGGCTTGCCAGCTGCATCAATGACCGGGCTGATGTGGATAGCGTCACCGTGGTTTGAGCCGGTGTTGTCCGTCCAGCCCTCAAAGAATAAGCACAGCCCTTCCCCTGCATCGTTGACGATGTAGCGGACAGCCTTGCCCTTGAGGGTGTTTTCCAGTTCGCGGGTACTGATTTCGGTGAATACGTTCATGTTTTTATTCTCCTTTGCGGTTGAGGTGTATCTTCAGAGATGCCGGATTGCATCCCTTGAACCTGTTTTGTGGGGGCTGTCCGCCGGACGGTCCCGGCGGCTGGTGCACACCCCTGCTTCTTCTGCAAAGCGCTTTTGCAGGAAGTATTTCAGCAGGGTCAGGAAAGTTTTCTCTCTCGTCTCGTCGAATGCCTGCACGGTGTCATAGACGGCGAAAAAGCCGGCTTGCACAAGGTCTTCCGCGGTCGTCATGCCTGCTGTGTGGTTCTTCGCATAGTAAACAGCCTTTTTCTTGACAAAGCCTTTCACCGCGTTCCATAAGTCCAAAAGCGTTTCCTCGTTGCCGTCTCTGGCACGGACAGCAAGCGCATTCAATTCTGCTTTCTTCAGATTATCGCCTCTTTTTTCGGTTATACGCGTCCATGATGGCGTTAAATTCTTCATCGCTCAGGTCTTCCATAAGGTGAACAGCGCCGCGCAACTCCTCATCACTCCAGCCGTCAAACTCATGCCCTGCACCGCTCTGATCGCTGTTTTCTTTCCGGGTACGTTCTACTATCAGCGCCTTTGAAAGAAGTTCGGAGGCTTTCAGGCGGTCAGCCGGTTTTGATGCCTGATCTCTCATTGTGACCGTCCAAAAGCTGTATATCTCCTCAAGGGTGGCCGTGTTCTCGGCGATGATCTGAGCGTTACGCTGGGCCAGATATTCCCGAATGTCAGCAAATGTCAACAACCGCTGGCCGATGCTGCGGGCGCTTTTGGGGCTGTACCCGGCTTTTATTGCCGCCTCCGCTGCGTTCCCACACTTGAGGTAGGCTTCACAAAATGCCCGTTGTCTTTGGTTCATGGTCTGGCTTCCTGTTCTCCGCCCTCGGCTCCTCCCGGCGGTCTTGTGGTGGTGTTCACTGCTTCGCCCTCCCTTCCTGCTTTACAAGTGATCTGTCCCCTTGGCCGCTCGTGTGCTCGCTGCACCGGGCGACTTTTTTCACATTGGCTTCAAGTTCCATCCAGTCAAGAGATATTTTTGCGGCCCGTAAGATTTCAGGCTCGGCATACTGTTCACCCAACAGGCTTCTTATAACGCCAGTCCCAAATCGTCCAGCCCCCACACGTCCACGGGAGGCACATTTCTCTTTGTTGGCGTTTATTAGAGCCGCTGCACGCTTTGCAACGTCTTCTTCATCAGACGTTCCAGCAGGTCTAGTTGATATAAGTCTAGTATCAGTATAGCTAGTATTAGTATAGATGGGGTTCAATTTTTGTACCTTGTTGGGTTCACTTTCTGAACCTAAAAGGTTCAATTTTTGTACCTTACTGGGTTCACTTTCTGAACCTAAAGAAGATTCAGAAAGATAGATACTTGATGGTTGCCGGTGCTTCTTCTTCCGCACAATAAGGCCGATTCCTTCTAGCTTGTCGAGTGCCTTTATTGCTGTTGCCTTCTCACACCCGATTGCAAGCATGATAGATTTTATTGTAAAAACAGCAAACGGCTTTCCGTCTTCATCACATTTTCCGGTCGACTTTGAAAGTTCACACCGATCTGCAATAAGTGAATATAAGATTTTTTCGTTTCCTGATAGCCCGGACAAATAAGGTTCTTCCAGCAACCAACGCGGGAACTTTACGAAACCTGTTCCCATATCGGTTTACCCGTGACGGCTTTCCAGTTCCGCCGGGTCGTCGCCCTCGTTGAAGTAGGCGGCAAGGCTGTCCAAATTGACCAACCAGCGGTTGCCAACACAGACAAAGCGCACCTTGCCAGCGCGGCAGAGATTCCGCAAGAAGTATTCAGAGATGCCGAACTTGGCGGCAGCGTCCTTCACCGTTGCCATAGTCGGATATTGCACCGTATTACTCATTGCATCCACCTCCGTTTAGCTGCTTTTTGCTTTCTCGGTCAAGTTCTTCATTCAGAAGCGGAACATTGACCAAAAATTTCTTTCCGCACCAAATGCCGGGAAGCTTTCCCTGTTTGTGCATTTTTCTCAGCCTCGACTCTGTCAAGAAACCACTCTCGGCTAGTTTTCGTATCGGCACAAACTTTTCTGCTTCAGTCAATTTTTATCATCTCCTGTTGTTGATTTTTGTTTTGTGCTATGCTATTATTGTGTCACAAAATGTGAATTTTGTAAATTGCATCTTTTTTGCAATGTTATCGCAATTAACATAGTTCGAGCTTGCATAGTTGGTCTGAAAGTGGTCGAAAATGAATAAAAAATCTAAAACAGCCGAAAAACCAGATGAATTGTTGTCAAAGAAGCGCGGCAGGCGGGTGAAAATTGCAATAGGCCGCACCGGAAAAAATCAAAAAGATTTTGCTCTTGAAGTTCTCCATACATCACAACAACACCTTTCTTGTATCGTCACCGGAAAGCACAATCTTACAAGGGACAACGCGGAACGCATAGCCACGGCAGCGGATGTTCGCGTTGAATGGTTATGGTGTGAAGATGATTTTATGACCACAGAAGAAATTGAAGAAACCGTAAGAAAAGCTCAGGAAAAGGCAGAATGGAGTGCTTTTGATTTTTCGTCAAAAGTTCTCGCCGTCAATTATGCGCTCGAAACGGCAACATTTCAAAAGCTGGATTTTGAAGCAGGCTGTGCAAGCGTTACTATTTCCTCCGAAAAGCGTTTGTTACTGAAAAAAGAGGTTCAGGACTATGCCGATTATCTGATAAGAAAGCTTATTGAGGAGGCGCTAAAGAATGGCTCAGATCGTGAAGCGAAAGAATAAAAACGGCTCCACTTCCTACCTGTTCCGGGTGTCTACCGGGTATGATCGGAACGGCAAGCAGGTCACAACGTCCCGCACCTTCACCCCTCCGCCCACCTTGACCGGGCTCAAGCTGGAAAAGGAAGTGCGCCGCCGGGCAGATGAGTTTGAACGGGAAGTGCATAACGGTCTTGCTCTCGATGCAGATATGAAGCTGGATGACCTGATAGACCGCTGGTTTTCGGAGTACATCGACAAAAAGTGTAAGCCCAAAACCGGGGTAGAATATCGGTATCTTAGGCCGCGTATCTCTGCGGCGCTGGGTCACATGAGGGTAAACCAGATAAGACCCTCGCACCTGATGGCCTTTTATTCCAGTTTGGAAGAGGCGGGAGCGCGGCGGGATTCTGTATATCTGGCAACGCCTGCCCTCCTCAAGGAGCTGCCACGCGGTAAGCGGCAAGAGACCGCAAAGGCTGCGGGTGTAGGTGGGCGCACAATGACCTGTGTTTGCAACGGAACGCCGGTAAGCCGGGCCTCAGCTGAGAAGGTAGCCCGCGCCGCCGGGGTGATCTTCTCCAAAGCATTCACCGAACAGGCCAAAGAGGGCGGCAAACTCAACGGGAACACAGTGCAGCACTATCACCGGATGTTGTCCAGCGTCTTCACAAAGGCTGTGCAATGGGGCATTGTGGAGGATAACCCGGTAAAGCGGGCAGAACCGCCAAAGGGAGAAGCTGTTGAAGTGTCCTATCTGGAAGAGGCCGACGCCGCGCGGCTGCTGGCTGCGCTGCATGATGTTCCGCCACAGTACAGCGCTATGGTGCAGCTTGGTTTGTTCACAGGGATGCGCCGGGGCGAGATTTGCGGCCTGCGCTGGTCTGATATTGATTTCAATGCTTCCACCATCTCCGTAAACCGCACAGTGGAATACATCCCGCACGAGGGGCTTATCTTCACCGCACCAAAAACCAAAGCGTCAAACCGTACATTCAAGGTAGGTGCAAACTGTATGGATATGCTGAGGGAGTACCAGCTCTATCAAAAGGCGGAACGGCTGCGCGTTGGGTCGATGTGGGCGCGTACTGTGCAGGTGGAGAACGGAAAGACGGTGCAAAATGACCTGTTGTTTACCAGCTGGGACGGAACACCCTTTGATCTGGAAAGATTGACAACATGGTTCCCGCACTTCCTGCGGGCGCATGATCTCCCGGCGGTGCACTTCCACAGCCTGCGGCACACTTACGCAAGCCTGATGATAGCCGCCCACGTTCCCATCACAACGGTTTCGGGCCGTCTGGGCCACGCTCAGACCTCCACCACCACGGATATTTACGCGGGGTTCATCCGCACAGCAGACGCGGCAGCGTCGGACGCAATGGAAATTGTTTTTGACAACATCCGCGAAAAGAGCCGGGCATAAAAAGAGCGGGCAAAAGCCGCTGTATAATACCTCTGTCCGCTTTATCGCACTGCTGTTTTGTGCGTTATTTGTGCGTTATTCATCCAAAATGAAACAAAATCAAAGAGAATCGCTTTGAATAAATATGACGGTGATTCAACATAAAATAAGACGATTTGCAACCATTCAATCCGATTTTGGGCATATTTGGGAGCAGGAGGCCGCGAGTTCGAGTCTCGCCACTCCGATAGAAGAAAAAGCCACGATGGGACATCCATCGTGGCTTTCTTTCATCCACACAGGAGGTTTCTTATGATCCGTGACATCTGCAAAGACGAGCTTTTCCTCACCCGGAAAGCTGCACCCGCACTGCCGGAAGACCTGCCCATCGCGCAGGACCTGCTGGAAACGCTCATCGCCCACAAAGACAGCTGCGTCGGCATGGCCGCGAACATGATAGGCGTCGCTAAGCGCATCATCGCGTTCGAGAGCGAGGACGGCTATCTCGTCATGTTCAACCCTGTCATCCTCAAAAAGTCCGGGCCGTACGAAACGGAGGAGGGCTGTCTCTCCCTCACCGGCACCCGGAAGGCCAAACGGTTCCAGACCATCAAGGTGCAGTGGCAGAACGAAACGTTCCAGCCCCGCATCAAGACCTTCTCAGGCTGGACAGCAGAGATCATCCAGCACGAGCTCGACCACTGCGACGGCATCCTTATTTGACACGACTGGCACGACAAAAGCCCTGCGGCACGCCGCAGGGCTTTTCTGCTGTCTGATTTACTTAGGCTGACGGCCGATGTAGGCGAGGATGCCGCCGTCGGCGTACAAGATCTGACCATTCACAAAGTCGGAGGCGTGGGAGGCCAGGAAGACGCAGGGGCCGACCATATCTTCCGGGTCGCCCCAGCGTCCCGCCGGGGTCTTGGCGGTGATGAACTGGTCGAAGGGGTGACGGCTTCCGTCGGGCTGGACCTCACGCAGCGGGGCGGTCTGGGCGGTGGCGATATAGCCCGGGCCCATGCCGTTGCACTGGATGTTGTACTCCCCGTACTCGGAGGCGATGTTCTTGGTCAGCATCTTGAGGGCGCCCTTTGCGGCGGCGTAGGCGGAGACGGTCTCGCGGCCCAGCTCGCTCATCATGGAGCAGATGTTGATGATCTTGCCCTCGCGCTTTTCCATCATGTCGGGCAGGACAGCCTTGGAGCAGTTGAACGCACCGCCCACATGGACGTCGATGACCCGCATGAAGTCGGCGTGGCTCATCTCGACCATCGGCACCCGCTTCATCAGGCCGGCATTGTTGACCAGAATGTCCACCGGGCCGACCTCGGCCTTGATCTTTGCCACCATCGCGTTGACGGCGTCCTCGTCGGAGACGTCTGCGGCATAGCCGTGAGCGTCAATGCCGGCAGCTTTATAAGCAGCCATGCCCTTCTCAAGGCTGGCCTCGGAAGAGCAGTTGAAGCAGATGGTGGCACCGCACTTGGCCATACCCTCTGCGATGGAGAAGCCGATGCCGTGCGCACCGCCGGTGATGAGGGCGACCTTGCCCTTCAAATCGAAAGCCGATAGATCCATTGTATTCCTCCGTCAAAGTTAAATATTTAGCAAAACGCCCCGCATCGGTCTCCCGATGCGGGGCGTTGTATGGTGTACTTGTTTAGCGCAGGTCGGTGGTAGCGATGTTGTCCATGTCGTCAAACTCCATGTTCTCGCCGCCCATTGCCCAGATAAAGGTGTAATTGGAAGTGCCTACGCCGCTGTGGATGCTCCAGGAGGGGCTGATGACAGCGTCCTCGTTGTGCATCACGATGTGGCGGGTCTGCGTGGGCTCGCCGCACATGTGGAACACCACCTGCCCCTCGGGCAGTTCAAAGTAGGTGTAGATCTCCATCCGGCGCTCATGCGTGTGGCTGGGCATGGTGTTCCAGTTGGAGCCGGGCTCCAGCTCGGTCATGCCCATGCTCAGCTGGCAGGTCTTGAGCACGTCGGGGTGGATGAACTGATTGATGGTGCGCTTATTGCAGGTCTCGACGCTGCCCAGAGGACGGTGATTTGCATCAGCCATCTTGATGAGGCGGGTCTCGTAAGAGCAATGTGCCGGAGCGGAGACCATATAGAACTTTGCCGGATGCTCGGGGTCTGCGGAAGCAAAAGTAACTTCCTTGGTCCCCTGGGTGATATACAGGCAGTCCTTATAGCCCAACTCGTACTTCACACCGTCGGCCACCACGATGCCCGTGGAGTCCTTGCCGATGTTGAACATACCGATCTCGCGGCGCTCGAGGAAATAGTGGGTGCCAAAGTTGGCCCAGACGTCGATGCCCTTGTCGATGGAGACCGTCTCGTGGACAGGCATACAGCCCAGCGTGACCATGCGGTCCACATGGCTGTAGACAGCCACGACTTCATCCGCCTTGTACAGGCCGGTAATGAGCATCTCGTCGCGCATCTCCTCGGTGGTGTAGCGCTTGAAGTCTTTCTGGTTGCAGGAATAACGGATATCCATCGCGGATCTCCTTTCCTGCTTAGCGCTGGATACGGCCGGAACCGTCGCCGCCAGCCAGCTTCTCGACCTCGGAGACAGTCATCATGTTGTAGTCGCCCTCGATGGTGTGCTTCAGAGCAGAAGCAGCAACAGCGAACTCAACAGCATCCTGAGTGCTCTTGCCGTTCAGCAGAGCGTAGATCAGGCCGCCGCCGAAGGAGTCACCGCCGCCAACGCGGTCGATGATCTTCAGCTCGTACTTCTTGGAGAAGCAGTACTCGTTGGAAGCGACATCGTACAGCATAGCGCTCCAGCCGTTCTCGGAAGCGTTGTGGCTCTCACGCAGGGTGATAGCGACCTTCTCGAAGTGGAACTTGTCAGCCAGCTGCTTGGCGACGCTCTTGTAGCCCTCAGCGTTCAGCTTGCCGCCGTAGATGTCGGTAGCCTCAGCCTCGATGCCGAACACGTCCTTAGCGTCCTCCTCGTTGGAGATGCAGACGTCAACGTACTCGCACAGCTTGGTCATAGCCTCACGAGCCTGGTCACGGGTCCACAGCTTGCCGCGGTAGTTCAGGTCGCAGCTGATCTTCACGCCGTGAGCCTTAGCAGCCTTGCAGGCCTCCAGGCAGATCTCGACGACATTTGCGCCCAGAGCCGGGGTGATGCCGGTGAAGTGGAACCAATCGACACCCTCGAAGATCTTATCCCAGTCGAAATCGGAAGGCTGAGCCAGCTGGATCGCGCTGTTGGCACGGTCGTAGATGCAGACAGAGCCGCGCTGAGAAGCGCCCTTCTCGTTGTAGTAGATGCCGACACGGTCACCGCCGCGGGTGATCATGCTGGTATCGACGCCGTAGCGGCGCAGGCTGTTGACAGCGGCCTGGCCGATCGCGTGTGCGGGGAGCTTAGTGACGAAAGCTGCGTCCAGGCCGTAGTTAGCCAGAGAGACAGCGACGTTGGCCTCGCCGCCGCCGAAGGTGAACTCCAGGCTGTTGGCCTGAACGAAGCGCTCGTAGTTGAAGGGCTGCAGACGAACCATCAGCTCGCCAAAGGTAACGACTTTCATAGTGTTTCTCCTTTATGTTTGTATCATCGGATCATCCCGCCGCGGCGGGTCTTGACGGAAAATTCAGGCTCAGGCCTGGACCAGGTGGAATGCGAAGCCGGCGATCTCGCCCTCCATGTAGCAGGCGACGGTCTTGCCGTTCTTGACATTCTTGCTGTCGAGGTCGAACTTCACGCCGCGCTGAGACAGGTGGTAGATCGCGCGATCGACGTTGTTGCAGCCGATGGCGATGTGGCCGTTGGTGCCGCGGCCCGGCTTCTTCATGATCTCGAACTCCTTGTTGCCCACGAAGATGCTGGAGTTGCCCGGAGTCACCTTCATGTTCAGCATGGTGGAGATGATGCCTGCGATCTTGGCAGCCTCTTCCTCGTTGCCGGTGTTGATGCCGACGTGGATGAGGTGCAGGCCCAGCATGGTGTCAACAGCTTCCTTGCTCTGAGCGGTGATCTTTGCCCAGTCGCCGGCCTTGATGACGTCGCTCTTGCACATCCAGGTGCCGCCGACAGCGAAGATCTGGTCATAGCCCAGGTAGTCGTTGACGTTCTTGGCGTTGACGCCGCCGGTGCACATCCAGCGAGCACCCTTCAGGGCAGCGCCGATGTTCTTCAGCATCCCAACACCGCCGTTTGCCTCAGCGGGGAAGAACTTCAGAGCCTCGCAGCCCATGTTCATAGCCTGCTGCATCTCGCCTGCGGAAGCGGTGCCGGGCATCATGATGCCGCCCTTGTCGATGACGTGCTTGCAGACCTCGGGATCGAAGCCGGGAGCAACGATGAAGGAAGCACCGGCAGCCATAGCGCGGTCAGCCTGCTCGCAGGTCAGGACAGTGCCGGCACCCAGCAGCATCTCGGGCATCTCTTCGTGGATCTTGCGGATGCACTCCTCAGCACAAGCGGTGCGGAAGGTGACCTCAGCTGCGGGCAGACCGCCCTCAGACAGAGCCTTGCACAGGGGCAGGGCCTCGTCTACGCTGTTAAAAGCAATAACAGGGATAATGCCGATCTGATAGACCTTTTCTACGATGGGATTCATAACGCATTTCTCCTTTTTAACATTTGCATGAACTCCTGCGGCTGAGGGCCCCAATGGGCATACCTTCCCCACCGCACATTCGTATCTTTAGTATAAACGAGAGCGGGCCGTTTGGTAATGCTCAACAAGCACAATGTTTTGCATAAGAGCTTGTATACATTGCACAAAAACGCCGAAGCTGTGCTTCTCAGAGCCCCAGACGGGCAAAGATCTCGGCCACACCGTCGTGGTCGTTGTCGTTTTCGCTGACGATGTCGGCCAATTTTCGGATGTGCTCCATGCCGTTTGCCATCACGGCGGCGACACCTGCCTTTTCCAGCATGGCGCGGTCATTCTCGCTGTCGCCCACAGCCAGCGTGGCTTCGCGGGGGATGCCCAGATGGTCGGCCAGCGCCAGCAGACTTTCGCCCTTGTTTACTCCGGCGGCGGTGACCTCGATGTTGTCGGGCGCCCCCTGCACCACCTCGACGCCCTCGATGGCCGTAAAGCGGGGCAGATACTGCTGCGCCTCTTTCACCGAGTGGAAGAACATGCAGAACTTCTCCACCTCGTGGGCGTGGCGGCTCATCCACTCGCTCTGGTCCCGCAGGATGGTGAAGCGTCCATCGTTGGGCTGGATGGCCTCTGTCCCCTTCACCGCCGCCAGACGGGCGAACCGCTCGTCGAAAAAGTGCTGCTGCACCGTGTCGCGGAGAGCGCGCCCGTCGCTGAAGATGTTCAGCCCGCCGGGCAGGCCGTGGAATGCCTCGTAGACCTCCCGGGCCTTTTCCACCGGGAAGCACCGCCGGACGATGCACTCCGGCTGGCTCGTCTCATGCTCTGCGGCGTTGGCATACCGGCTGTAGACGCAGCCCAGCGGGTCGCCGCCGAGATCCCAGACCGCCGCGCCGTTGGAGGTGAGAGCATAATGTACCCAGGGCTGTTTCGCCACCACCGGCGGCAGGCTGGCCAGCGGGCGGCCTGTAGCCGGGATGACCACGACGCCCCGATCGGACGCCTCGGACAGCACCTTCTGCGTGCAGGGCGAGACTTCGCCGTTGCTGTTGAGCAGGGTGCCGTCCAGATCGAGGGCCGCAAGAAGGATGGGGTGAGATGAAGTAGACATGAAAGCTCCTTTGCGCTTGTAAGTACACGTTTTCTGCCCCAGCGGGACAGGCTGTCTTTATTTTATAACAGCAAATGGATTTGCGCAAGTCGGCCAAGTATGGTAAAATGTATCATCGTATGATAAAAACAAGGAGATCTCCATGAAAACTTCTCTTCTTCACGCACGGCCCCACCTGTGGTATCAGCTGTACTGGGTGGTCTACCTCATCTGGTTCTTCTGGCTGGACCTCACCGTCACCGACCCGAACTATATCATCCACAGCCCGCTGGACGATTTCATCCCCTTCAACGAGTGGTTCATCTTTCCCTACGGCAGCTGGTTCTTCCTGCTGGCGGGCGTCACGGCACTGCTCTGGTGGTTCGACACCGCCAGCTATGATAAGCTCTGCCTCATGATGTTCTCAGGCATGACCTTCTGCCTCATCCTCTATATGGTGCTGCCCAACGGCCTCGACATCCGCCCCACGGTGGAAGAGGTGGGCCGCAGCAACATCGCCATGACCCTGATGCAGCTCATCTGGAAAGCCGACGCCTCAGTAAACGTCTGCCCCTCCATCCACTGCCAGAGTTCTGCCTGCATGGCCATCGCCTTCTCGGGCAGCACACTGGCGAAAGACCGCCCGTGGCTCAAAGTTCTGGCCTTCGGCTGGGCGGCGCTCATCTGCGCGTCCACCGTCTTTACCAAGCAGCACTCCATCATCGATGTCTTCTGCGGGCTGGCCGTGGCATTCATCTGGGTGCCAGTGCTCTATCTCCGCCCCCGGAAGCGTTGAACTTTTTGGTAAAATATACAGTTTTTTATTGCCGCTGCTCTTGACGGCGCAGATGCCCGCGGGTACAATGGTGGTAGCTGATATATCACATTTCCGGGCATTGCCCGTTTCAGAAGGAGCGTGACTGCAATGGCATCACGAAGCGCACGGGAGGTCGCCTATGAGACCATCCGCAGCCGCATCATCACCATGGACCTCAAGCCCGGCGATGAGCTGAACGACCGGGAGCTGGCCCAGGAGCTGGGCATCAGCCGCACCCCCATGCGGGAAGCCCTCATCATGCTGAACATCGCCCACATGGTGGTCATCAAGCCCCAGAGCGGCACCCATGTGGCCCCCATCGACCTCAAGCTGATGGAGATGGAGCAGTTCGCCCGCTTCACGCTGGAAAAAGAGATTTTGAACCGCATCCGGGGCCGTCTGACTGCCGAGCAGGAAGCCGCCTACCGGCTCAACCTCGAGAGCTACCGCCAGCTGGAGCGCGACCCCGACGCCGAAAACCGGGAGACCCGGATGCTGGACCTCGACAACGCCTTCCACCGCCGGGCCTTTGAGCTCTGCGGCATGGAGGAGCACTTCGACCATATGCTCTCCACCTTCCAGCACATCGAGCGGCTGCGCAAGTTCAGCCTGCAGACCGAGGAGAACAAGTCCGTCTGCGCGGCCCACACCCGCATCCTCGAAGCCGTCCTGCGCGGCTCCGAAGAAGACCTCAGCCGCGCCCTCAGCGACCACCTCAACCGCTATAAGCTCTCGGTGGAGCAGGCCCGCCAGCGCCACCCCGAGTATTTCACGGAGGGGACGGTCCGCCCGGTGGACTACCACATCTGAATCCGGCACAACACAAAAACGCCGCACAGCGTCTCAAAATCGCTGTGCGGCGTTTTCTTATGCATTATGGTTCAGAAGCTCAGACCTTTTCGATGGTGATGCTCCACTCGCTGGTCATGGCCTCATCGACGTCCAGCACCTCGTGCTTGCCCTCTTCGTTGACGCTGTTGGCCCAGCCGTTCCAGGGCTCCATGCAGACGAAGTTCTCGGCATCCTGCTGCCAGAGCACGCCCTTGTCGAAGGTCTCATCGGCATCCACAGTGACCTTGTGGCCGTTGCCCTTGTCGGTGAAGGTCATGGGGAACTGAACACCGGTCAGCAGGCGGATGGTGTTGTCTGCGCCCTCCTTGCGGGTGAGGGTGATCTTCTCGGGAGCGGCGGGCTGCTCACCCTTGGCATTCTCGGAGCAGGTGGCGCACTTGATGTCAAAGTCCACGTTCTCCAGAGCGGAAGCCATGAAATAGGGGGGGTAGCCGAAGCTGAAGGGCATCGGCTTGTCGCCCTCGTTGATGACGGTCAGGCTGATGGCGGCCTTGTTGCCCTCGAGGTTGTAGTTCACCAACAGGGTGAAGTCGAACGGGTAGAGGAACTTGGTCAGCGGGGTGGATTCCAGAGCCAGCGTCACGCCGTCAGGGCCGACGCTCTCCACGTCCCATGCGCACAGGTCCGCAAAGCCGTGGGTCTCCATGGGGTAAGCCTTGCCGTCAAAGTTGTGGACGCCGCCGTCGGGGTTGCCGCAGCTGGGGAAGAGCACCGGCACACCGAAGCGGGGGCGGTTGCACTCGGAAAAGTTGGGGCGGCGGGTCCAGATGTACTCGTCGCCGTCGAGGGTGAAGCCGGTGATCATGCCGCCGCGCTCGGGGGTGATGGTCAGGCTGGTCTTTGCGGCAGGGTCGGTGATGACGTACTGCTCATAGCATGCACCGTTCTCGGTGACGTACTGGGTGGTGATCTGGTTCATAAATTTCAGTCCTCCGTATGTTTCTGGTTTTTCTGGTATTCCACCAGTTTTTCAAAATAGTAATCAATGCCGTAGCGGATGAAATATTTGATCAGCCGCACCGCACCGTAGAGCAGCGCTGCATAGATCAGCAGAGAAAACAATACTGCGCCATTTGCACCCATCATATAAAACACTTCCTTTCCGTTTTCATGCACAAAAAGGCCGCCGTATCGCAAAAAGTGCGTACAGCAGCCTTTATTTTGGTCACAAAGATACACTCCAGACCCTTTCAAAGGCGGCTGTTTTGTGACACGCGATTCGCGGCTGTTGCCAACGTATTAAAAATACGCGAATCGCAGTTAGAGCACGACGCCGTCCTTGAAGATGGAGATCTCGCGGAAGCCGTGCTTCTCGGCCTTGGTCTGCTCACCGCTGGCAACGCGGATGACCAGATCCAGCAGGTCCTTTGCGGCCTCGTCGATGGTCTTTTCGCCGTCTGCGATGACGCCGGTGTTGAAGTCGATCCAGCCCGCCTTCTTCTCTGCCAGCGGGGTGTTGGTAGAGATCTTCAGGGTGGGAGCCGGAGCGGAGAACGGCGTGCCGCGGCCAGTGGAAAAGAGGATGAGGTGTGCGCCTGCGGCGGTCATGGCAGTGGCGGACACGAGGTCATTGCCGGGGCCGTAGAGCATATTCAGGCCCTTGGTGACGACGGGGTCGCCGTAGCCGATGACGTCCATGATGGGGGCGGTGCCGCCCTTCTGGACGCAGCCGCAGCTCTTGTCTTCCAGCGTGGTGATGCCGCCCTGCTTGTTGCCCGGAGAGGGATTGTCGTAGACGACCTCATTGTGGCTGATGAAGTACTCCTTGAAGCCGTTGATCATCTGCTCGGCCTTGACGAAGACATCGCGGTCGATGCAGCGGTCCATCAGGAAGCCCTCGGCGCCGAACATCTCCGGCACTTCGGTCAGGACGGTGGAGCCGCCCCGCTGGCCCATCATATCGGAGAAGCGGCCGATGGTGGGGTTGGCAGTGATGCCGGACAGGCCGTCCGAGCCGCCGCACTTCATGCCGACCACCAGCTCACTCACGGGGATGGGCTCACGCTTGAACTGGCCGGCGTAAGCGGCCAGCTCCTTCAGGATGTCGCGGGCAGCGGTGAACTCGTCGTCCACGTCCTGGCAGGTCAGGAACTTCACACGGTCGTGGTCATACTCGCCCAGCTCTGCGAGGAACTGCTCATGGGTCAGGTTCTCGCAGCCCAGAGACAGCACCAGAACGGCAGCGGCATTGGGGTGGCGGACCAGAGCGGCCAGCAGCTTGCGGGTCTGCGCATGGTCATGACCGGTCTGGCTGCAGCCGAAGGGGTGGGTGAAGGTGTAGAGGCCCTCGACGGTGCCGGTGACGAGGTCCTGATTGTCGGCCACCATCTTCTTGGCGATGTCGTTGACACAGCCGACGGTGGGGATGATCCAGATCTCGTTGCGGATGGCGGCGCGGCCATCCTTACGGCGGAAGCCCATGAAGGTCTCCGGCTCCACCTTGGGCAGCGGGGCCAGATCAGGGGCGGGGTTATAGCTGTATTCCACCTCACCGGAGAGGTTGGTATGGACATTGTGGGTGTGCATCCAGGTACCCGGCTCAGCGTCGGCGGTGGCGTGGCCGATGGGGAAGCCGTACTTGATGACGTTCTCGCCGTTCTTGATGGGCTTGACGGCCATCTTGTGGCCCTGAGGGATGTCCTCCAGCGCGGTAACGGCAAGGCCGTCCACCTCGACGAGGGTACCCTTGGCAATGGGATGCAGAGCGACAACGACGTTGTCGATGGGACTGATATGGATCGCCTGCGGCATAGTTTTTCTCCTACTCTTTTATAAGACAAAAGGTATAAGCCAAAAGGGCTGCTGCCCAAAGCAGCAGCCCTTTTGTGCAAATTTTCAGCTTACAGGCAGCTCTTGTAAGCAGCCTCGGCGCCCTCGGTGCGGATGAGTTCCAGATCTGCCAGAACAGCGGCCTCGAGGCCCTCGATCCTGGTCAGATCCTGATCCCACATCTGGGTGTTGGTCAGAACGGCGTTCACCAGCTGGGCAGCGGTGTCGTCCTTGTGTGCATAGTAGAAGTCCAGAGCCCATGCGTCATCCTGGATCTTGTAGGTGTTGCCTGCCGGGCGCTTGCAGATGAGGCCGTCAGCAGTGCGCTCCTGAATGTCGTTGGAGTAGAAAGCGATGTAAGCAGCCAGAGACATGGTCAGGCACTTGGGCAGCTTCTTCTGCTCCTCGATATAAGTCAGGAAGGAAGGCATGTTGCGGGCCTTCCACTTGGAGGTGGAGTTCAGGGAGATGCTCATCAGCTCGTGGTTGATGAACGGGTTGTTGAAGCGGTCCTGCACAGCAGAAGCGAACTCCTCGAGGTCCTTCTTGTCCAGAGGCAGGGTGGGGATGACTTCCTCGTGCAGCATCTTGTTCATGAAGCCGCGGATGGTGTCGTTGTGCATGCAGTCACGCACGATGTCGAAACCGGCCAGATATGCGCCCAGAACGAAACCGGTGTGAGCACCGTTCAGGATGCGGACCTTGCGCTTCTTGTAGGGGGTGACATCGGGGACGACCATGACGTTGACGCCGGCCTTCTTGAACGGCAGCTTGTCCTCCAGACCATCGGGGCCTTCGATGACCCAGACGCCGAAGACTTCGCCGACATCCAGAGCCTTATCGGTGTAGCCGTTGGCCTCTTCCAGAGCAGCCATCTCCTTCGGGTCACGGATGCGGCCCGGGACGATGCGGTCCACCAGAGTGGAGCAGAAGGTGTTGGCGTTGTTCATCCAGTCGATGAAGGCAGCGTCGAGGTCCCAGTCCTTCGCGTAGTTGTTGCAGCACTTCTGCAGCTCCTTGCCGTTGTTGTCGATGAGCTCGCAGGAGAGGATGACCAGACCCTTGTCAGCAGCGCCCTTGAAGGCGGTGTAGCGCTCGTAGAGCACGCGGGTCAGCTTTGCGGGGAAGCTGTTGGGAGGCACCTGGTCAAACTGGCTGTCACCCTGCGTGTAGGCGATGCCGGCCTCAGTGGTGTTGGAGACGACGATCTCCAGGTCCTCAGAGCGGGCCAGAGCCAGCACTTCGTCCCACTTGCCCTCGGAGTAGGGGCAGACGCAGTCATGCACACAGGAGATGACGCGCTTTGCATCGACCTTCTGGCCCTTCTCGCTGCCGCGCAGGTACAGGGTGTACAGACCCTCCTGCTCGTTGATCCAGTCCGCCATCTGGGGGAAGTTTGCGATGGGCTGAACCAGCTTGACCTTGCCGTTGTAGCCAGCCTTCTCGTTGGCAATATCAAAGAAGTAATCCACGAATGCGCGCAGGAAGTTGCCCTCGCCGAACTGCATCACCTTGACGGGTGCGTCCTTGAGGATATAACCGTTGTAGCCGGTGCTTTCCAGGACCTTGTAATTCAAAGTTTCCATTTGAGTGTCTCCTTTTATCAGCTTGCTTTGCCTTTCACGGGGGGCAGCCTGAGCCGCGCCCTTCTCTGCCTCTATTTTATGCTGTTGTATACAAATAAGTCAAGTGCTTCTCAACAGTTTTTTGCCGGAAACCGGGTCGTTTTTATAAAAACCAGCGAATTGTACAAGTCCGCACGAGATTTTTGGGCAGTTTTTCAGTTGTATACATCGGCATTTTCCGGTATACTAAAAGCAGGAATGGCCTGTTTGCACGGAACAGGCCGATCCCCTACTATAAGAATGTTTCAAACTGTCATGACCATTGAAAAAAGGAGTTCTGACCATGAAAGCATTTATGGATAAGGAGTTCATGCTCCAGTCGCCCACCGCACAGCACCTGTACCACGCTTACGCTGAGGATATGCCCATCTGTGACTATCACTGCCACATTCCTCCCCGTGAGATCTACGAGAACCGCCGCTTCGACAACATCGCTCAGGTCTGGCTGGGCGGCCGCAACCCGGACGGCAGCTACTTCGGCGACCACTACAAGTGGCGCGTCATGCGCTCCAACGGCGTGCCTGAGGAGTACATCACCGGCGACAAGCCTGACCGCGAGCGCTTCCAGAAGTTCGCTGAGGCTCTGCCCATGGCCATCGGCAACCCGATGTACCACTGGACCAATCTGGAGCTGCACACCTTCTTCGGCTACGACGGCGTGCTGAACGGCGACACTGCTGAGGAAGTCTGGAACCTGTGCAACGACAAGCTCCAGCACGACCCCAAGCTGACCGTCCGCGGCCTCATCGAGCAGAGCAACGTGGCCTTCATCGGCACCACCGATGACCCCATCGACAGCCTCGAGTGGCACAAGAAGATCAAGGAAGACCCCACCATCAAGTTCACCGTGGCTCCTTCCTTCCGCCCCGACAAGGTCCTCAACATCAACAAGCCCGGCTTTGCTGAGTACATGGGCAAGCTGGCCGCTGCGGTCGGCAAGGAGAAGCTGGCCTGCATCAACTGCGTCACCAGCGCTCTGACCGACCGCATCGAGTTCTTCGCCGAGATGGGCTGCCGCGCTTCCGACCACGGTCTGGACTACATCCCCTACCGTGAGGCCACCACGGAAGAGGTCAACGCCATCTACCAGAAGGTCATGGCCGGCGAGACCTGCACTCCGGAAGAGGCCGAGAAGTATCAGACCTACATCCTCATCCATCTGGGCAAGCAGTATCACCGCCTCGGTATCGCCATGCAGATCCACTACAACTGCCTGCGCGGCGTCAACCGCAAGATGAACACCCTGCTGGGACCCGACACCGGCTACGACATGATCAACACCGCTACCTGCGGCGGCCAGATCGCAGCCCTGCTGAGCGCCCTGAACGACACCGACGAGTGCCCCAAGACCATCATCTACAGCCTGAACCCCGGCGATGATGCTCAGATCGGCACCATCCTCGGCTGCTTCCAGAACAGCGAGATCCCGGGCAAGATCCAGCACGGCTCCGCATGGTGGTTCAATGACCACAAGATCGGCATGGAAGAGCAGATGTCCCGTCTGGCCAGCCTCGGCCTGCTGGGCAACTTCGTCGGTATGCTGACCGACAGCCGCAGCTTCCTGAGCTACACCCGCCACGATTACTTCCGCCGCATCCTCTGCAACCTCATCGGTCAGTGGGTCGAGGACGGCGAGTATCCCAACGACGAGAAGGCTCTGGAGAAGATCGTCCGCGGCATCTGCTTCGACAACGCAAAGCGCTACTTCAACCTGTAAATCAATCCCGAGGGGGCCGCTGCACATTCGTGCAGCGGCCCCCGTTTTTGCTGTCCTTCCGGAAAAAACAAACACCAAGGCCCGGGGTGTCTCCACCCCGGGCCTTGGCTGCATTTTCTATTGAAGAAATATAGAATTGCTCAGTTGTGCCAAAGGCTTACTTGTTCTCAACAGCCTTGCAGGTGACAACAGCCATGATCCAGTCAGTCGTGGTCTTGCCATCATCACTGGTGACGGTAAACTCCTTCATACTCAGCACGAACTCATCGCCGGCTTTAATATTATACTTGCCGGGGATCCTGACATACAGGGAATTAACAGCTTTATTCGTGCCGATCGTTACAGAACTGTTAGTCTCCGTCTTCAGAATCTCATTGGCGATTGCCTGAGCCTTGTTAGTCTCATTCTTACCCTCGGCTTCGAAGTAGGCGTACCAGACGTACTTGTCATTGTTGCCCTCCTTCAGAGCAGCTTTGATATTCTTTTTTGCGTTAGTCTCGAATTTGCCGTCATCAGTCGTTGCAGCCTCGATAGCCTTATTTGCCAGTTCTTCACTGCCGACCTCAACGGTAGCATTGGGGTTTGCTTCCTTCAGCATACCCTCCAGCATACCCTCCAGCTTGCCAGCAGCCTGACGAGAAGCGGTGCTTCCACAGCCGGTCAGAACAGACATTGCCATGACGCCGGTGAGGACGAGAGCCAGAAGTTTCTTTGCCATTTTCATGATTTTTTGCCTCCCACATGTTCAAATAAATTTCATGGGCCATCTGTCCCTTTCCGGTCGTCAGCCCACGACATTATCTGTTCTCTTATACACAT